>NZ_CP026362.1:717500-1022500 GCF_004116955.1 Bacillus vallismortis
ATGGCTGTTCCGCGCAATAAAGCGGTTGTGGGCGATAATGCATTTGCACATGAATCGGGCATCCATCAGGATGGCTTCTTAAAAGAAAAAACGACTTATGAAATTATTTCACCGGAGCTTGTAGGTGTAACAGCAGATGCGCTTGTCCTGGGTAAACATTCCGGACGCCACGCGTTTAAAGACCGTCTGACTGCTTTAGGGTTCCAATTTGACAGTGAAGAGATTAATAAATTCTTTACGATGTTCAAAGAGTTGACTGAGAAGAAAAAAGAAATCACTGATGAGGATCTTGTTGCTCTTATTTTAGAAGAAAAAGTAACAGACCGCAAGATTGGGTATGAATTTCTTTCTCTGCAAGTGCATTACGGAACAAGTCAGGTTCCTACAGCAACCCTTTCTTTGAAAAATCAAGAAAACGCAGAGCTTATTCAGGAAGCGGCAACTGGAGCCGGAAGCGTGGAAGCGATCTACAACACGCTTGAGCGCTGCATCGATAAAGACGTGGAGCTCTTGGACTACCGCATTCAGTCTAACAGAAAAGGCGAAGACGCATTTGCCCAGGTGTATGTAAGAGTAGTAGTGAATGGAAAAGAATCAGCAGGGCGGGGCATAGCGCAAGACGTGTTAGAAGCTTCAGCAAAAGCCTATTTGAACGCAGTCAACCGTCAATTGGTTTTCCAGTCGAATATGAGCGGACTTAAAAACCATACAGCTGTCGGGTCATAAAAGAAAGGAGAACGGTTAACTTGAAGAAACGTATTGCTCTATTGCCTGGTGACGGGATCGGCCCTGAAGTATTAGAATCAGCGACAGACGTCCTGAAAAGTGTTGCCGAACGCTTTCATCATGAATTCGAATTTGAATCTGGCCTAATTGGAGGGGCGGCGATTGATGAATATAACAACCCCCTCCCGGAGGAAACCGTTGCGGCTTGCAAAAACGCGGACGCGATATTGCTCGGCGCTGTCGGCGGACCGAAATGGGATCAAAATCCATCAGAGCTCAGACCGGAAAAAGGGCTGCTCAGCATCAGAAAACAGCTTGATTTGTTTGCGAATTTGCGGCCTGTGAAGGTGTTTGAGAGCCTTTCCGACGCTTCACCTTTGAAAAAAGAATATATAGATCACGTTGATTTCGTTATCGTCCGTGAGCTGACAGGCGGCTTGTATTTCGGCCAGCCGAGCAAGCGCTATGTAAACACGGAAGGTGAGCAGGAAGCTGTAGACACACTGTTTTATAAGCGAACGGAAATTGAACGCGTGATCAGAGAGGGCTTCAAAATGGCCGCAGCCAGAAAAGGCAAGGTAACCTCTATTGATAAAGCGAACGTTCTTGAATCAAGCAGACTGTGGCGTGAAGTGGCTGAGGACGTTGCAAAAGACTTTCCTGATGTGAAGCTGGAGCACATGCTTGTGGATAACGCAGCCATGCAGCTGATTTATGCACCGAATCAATTTGATGTCGTGGTGACTGAAAACATGTTCGGTGACATTTTAAGCGATGAAGCCTCCATGCTTACAGGCTCACTCGGAATGCTCCCGTCAGCCAGCCTATCAAGCTCAGGTCTCCATCTGTTTGAGCCTGTTCATGGCTCCGCGCCTGACATAGCCGGAAAAGGGATGGCAAATCCGTTCGCGGCCATATTGTCAGCGGCAATGCTTTTGAGAACATCTTTCGGGCTTGAAGAGGAAGCGAAAGCTGTAGAAGATGCGGTTAACAAAGTTTTAACTTCCGGAAAAAGAACAAGAGACTTGGCACGAGGCGAAGAGTTCAGCGGCACTCAGGCCATTACAGAGGAAGTTAAGGCAGCAATAATGAGTAAAAAAACAATTTCTAATGTGTGACAGCTTACGTGAAGCGGTCTTAGTTCATAGGTAGAGGGAGGAAATAAAAGTGATGCCTCGAACAATCATCGAAAAGATTTGGGATCAGCATATTGTGAAACATGGTGAGGGAAAACCGGATCTTCTCTATATTGATTTGCATCTTATTCATGAGGTGACGTCTCCTCAGGCTTTTGAAGGGTTGAGACAAAAGGGAAGAAAGGTCAGAAGACCCCAAAATACATTTGCGACAATGGACCACAACATCCCGACCGTCAATCGATTTGAGATAAAGGATGAAGTGGCGAAACGCCAAGTGACGGCGCTTGAACGAAACTGTGAAGAATTTGGCGTGCGCCTTGCCGATCTTCACAGTGTGGATCAAGGGATTGTCCATGTTGTCGGTCCTGAACTGGGTTTGACTCTTCCAGGGAAAACGATCGTATGCGGCGACAGCCATACATCAACCCATGGGGCATTCGGCGCCCTTGCATTCGGAATCGGGACGAGTGAAGTTGAGCATGTCCTTTCGACACAGACACTTTGGCAACAGCGTCCGAAAACACTTGAAGTGCGCGTAGACGGAACGCTTCAAAAAGGGGTAACGGCAAAGGATGTCATTCTTGCTGTCATCGGCAAATACGGAGTGAAATTCGGCACTGGCTACGTCATTGAATACACTGGGGAAGTATTCAGAAATATGACGATGGATGAACGGATGACTGTTTGTAACATGTCAATTGAAGCAGGGGCTAGAGCAGGTTTAATTGCGCCTGATGAGGTAACATTTGAATATTGCCAAAACCGCAAGTACACGCCAAAAGGCGAAGAATTTGATAAAGCCGTAGAGGAATGGAAGGCGCTGCGCACAGATCCAGGCGCTGTGTACGATAAATCTATCGTCCTTGACGGCAACGACATTTCTCCGATGGTGACATGGGGCATCAACCCGGGAATGGTTCTTCCTGTCGATTCCGAAGTTCCTGCGCCGGAGAGCTTTTCCGCAGAAGATGACAAAAAAGAAGCGATTCGCGCTTATGAATATATGGGGCTGAGTCCTCTTCAGAAAATTGAAGACATCAAAGTGGAGCACGTATTTATTGGTTCCTGCACAAATTCCCGCATGACTGACCTTCGCCAGGCAGCTGATATGATCAAAGGGAAGAAGGTAGCTGCCAGCGTAAGAGCCATTGTCGTTCCCGGATCTCAAAGCGTGAAGCTTCAGGCTGAAAAAGAAGGGCTTGACCAGATTTTCTTGGAAGCTGGATTTGAATGGAGAGAGTCAGGCTGCAGCATGTGTTTAAGCATGAATAATGACGTTGTTCCTGAAGGAGAGCGCTGTGCGTCAACCTCTAACCGCAACTTCGAAGGCAGACAAGGAAAAGGTGCAAGAACACATCTCGTCAGTCCGGCAATGGCTGCGATGGCTGCCATTCACGGACACTTCGTTGATGTCAGAAAGTTTTATCAGGAAAAAACAGTTATGTAAGGAGTGCGCGAGATGGAACCTTTAAAAACACATACGGGGAAAGCGGCCGTATTAAATCGAATCAATGTTGACACAGACCAGATTATTCCGAAACAATTTTTGAAGAGAATTGAAAGAACAGGCTACGGCCGTTTTGCATTCTTTGACTGGAGATATGATGAGAAAGGCGAACCGAACCCTGAATTTGAATTAAACCAGCCTGCTTATCAAGGGGCTTCCATCTTAATAGCAGGGGAGAACTTCGGGTGCGGGTCATCGCGTGAACACGCTCCATGGGCGCTTGATGATTATGGGTTTAAAATTATTATCGCGCCGTCATTTGCTGATATTTTCCACCAGAACTGCTTTAAGAACGGCATGCTGCCGATTCGCATGCCATATGACAATTGGAGAACGCTTGTCGGCCAGTATGAAAACCAGTCATTGCAAATGACTGTTGATCTTGAAAATCAGCTTATTTACGACAGTGAAGGCAATCAAATTTCTTTTGAAGTTGATCCGCACTGGAAAGAGATGCTTATCAACGGCTATGATGAAATTTCATTAACGCTTTTGCTTGAAGATGAGATCAAGCAATTTGAAGCACAAAGAAGCTCTTGGCTTCAAGCCTGAAAAAAGCCGCCGGACAAATGCCGGCGGCTTTTTTCACCTGGTGAAACCTTTCATTCCTTGTTTTTGTTCACAGGTGTTGTTACACTTGAACAAAATAAATGCCTGAAAGGAATATAGGTATGACGCATGACAAGAAGAACGCAAAAATTATTCCTTTTCCTCATCTGAAAGACCGTCTTGTGGAAAAAGGGATGTCATCACTGAAGGAAAAAAAGTATCAAGAAGCGCTTGATCTGTTTTCAGAAGCGATGAAATATGACGATACTGAATCCGATCTTCACTTAGGGATGGCCATCTGCTTTTTGGAGCTGGGCGAATTGGAAGAGGCAAAAAGCGTCTGCGAGAAGATGCTAAAAGAAGGCTATGGCCATTATTTTACGGTTTTGCAGGTGTACATGACCATCTTAATTCAGCTCAAAAAATATGAAGAAGTCAAAAGCACGATTGAAGCTGTTTTGGAAGAAAATCAGCTGCCTGCGGAAAGTGCCGAGCAATTTTATAAGCTGCTTGATTTCAGCCGTAAAATGACCGATCCGGAACGTGAGGATGAGGCTTGGGCAGAGGAATATGAGGATACCATTGATACGGAGAAAGTGCTGGCAAGCCCTGAGGAGCAAATGAATTTAATTCATTCCTTAAAAGAGCGGAATGTAGCGAAGTATACAGGTCTGCTCAAAACACTCCTTCAAGACCCCTCGGCTCACCCGATTATCAAAACCATGATCGTCATGCTGCTTGCTGAGCACGAGTATAGCAAACCCGTGCACATTACTAAATTTGGCGAGTCGCTGACCATTGAACCGTCTGAGATTGTCCCGCCTGATGCCGCTCCGATTTTACACCGTGTTCTCCGTGTGCTGGATGAGACGCTTGGAAATGAAAATCCGACCTTGTATGCGGCAGTGGAAGAACTGTGGAGAAGACATATGTACGTTTTATATCCGTTCCAGCCGAAATTGCTGTCGGCTGACCTTTGGGCGGCTGCCCTGCATAAAGTCGGTTACGAGATGCACGGGATCGAAATTGAAAGAGAAGAACTTCATATGATGTATGAGTTTACCGACAGAGAACTCGATGAAGCGTGCACCATGATAAAAGATATTGAAGAAATTTCTTATTTGTAAATCGCGCCATATAGTTGAAAGCGCTAAGTGTTATGTTATAATATAATGGTTGTATTTGTGTATAACGGGTTATAAGAAAAACGGTTGGACAGGCTTTGCAGTTCATTATTCACACCTATACATAATGATTCTGATCTTTGGCAGCTTTGTTTTTGTTGGACGAAGCCGAATGATTGCTTTAGAATGGAAGACCGACACAACCTGAATAGATTTTTGGAGGGAAACACATGTCTGTAAAATGGGAAAAACAAGAAGGCAACGAAGGCGTTTTAACGGTTGAAGTTGATGCTGAAACGTTTAAAACAGCACTTGATGATGCATTTAAAAAAGTTGTAAAACAAGTTTCAATTCCTGGATTCCGTAAAGGTAAAATTCCTCGCGGATTATTCGAACAGCGTTTTGGCGTAGAAGCTCTTTACCAAGACGCTTTGGATATTCTTCTTCCTGTAGAATACCCTAAAGCGGTTGAAGAAGCTGGAATCGAGCCTGTAGACCGTCCTGAAATCGATGTTGAAAAAATCGAAAAAGGCGAAAGCTTAATCTTCACTGCGAAAGTAACAGTGAAACCTGAAGTGAAGCTTGGCGAATACAAAGGCCTGGGCGTTGAAAAAGACGATGCAACTGTAACTGACGAAGATGTTCAAAACGAACTAAAAGCGCTTCAAGAGCGTCAAGCGGAGCTTGTTGTCAAAGAAGAAGGCGCTGTTGAAGAAGGAAACACAGTTGTTCTGGATTTCGAAGGATTCGTTGATGGCGAAGCATTCGAAGGCGGACAAGCAGAAAACTACTCTCTTGAAGTTGGTTCTGGTTCATTCATTCCTGGCTTCGAAGAGCAGCTAATCGGTCTTGAAGCTGGTGCTGAGAAGGATGTTGAAGTGACATTCCCTGAAGAGTACCACGCTGAAGAGCTTGCTGGCAAACCAGCTGTGTTCAAAGTGAAAATTCACGAAATCAAAGCGAAAGAGCTTCCTGAGCTTGATGATGAATTCGCAAAAGATATCGATGAAGAAGTGGAAACACTCGCTGAATTAACTGAGAAAACAAAGAAACGTTTAGAAGAAGCAAAAGAAAACGAAGCTGACGCTAAATTGCGTGAAGAGCTTGTTCTGAAAGCTTCTGAAAATGCTGAAATCGATGTACCGCAAGCAATGGTTGACACTGAGCTTGACCGCATGCTGAAAGAATTCGAACAGCGTCTGCAAATGCAAGGCATGAACCTTGAGCTTTACACTCAATTCTCCGGCCAAGATGAGGCTGCGTTAAAAGAGCAAATGAAAGAAGATGCTGAAAAACGCGTTAAATCTAACCTGACACTTGAAGGAATTGCGAAAGCGGAAAACCTTGAAGTATCAGATGAGGAAGTTGATGCTGAGCTTTCTAAAATGGCTGAAGCATACAACATGCCTGTTGAAAATATTAAACAAGCCATCGGTTCTACTGACGCGATGAAAGAAGATTTAAAAGTTCGCAAAGCGATTGATTTTCTTGTAGAAAACCGTTAATATGGTGCATAATAATAGTAAGAATAAAACAGGGCGCGAATGATTCGTGCCTTGTTTTGTACAATTATGATATATCTCTTTTTCTTGGGGCAAGATAGTTAATGCAGGGCTGTTTTTTGTCATACATATAGAATGTGCAAGTCAGAAACACATTGTTACCGTCTTTTTGGAAAGTATGGTAAAATGCAATACATACTCGTTCGTTTCAAGTATCATTTTCTTTTGCTCTGCCGGTAAAAGAAAAAGTGAGACAAGATTAAGGGGTGAAAGAATGTTTAAATTTAACGAGGAAAAAGGACAATTAAAATGCTCGTTTTGTGGAAAAACACAAGATCAGGTTCGAAAGCTTGTAGCCGGACCTGGTGTATATATATGTGACGAATGTATCGAACTCTGCACTGAAATTGTGGAGGAAGAACTCGGAACAGAGGAAGAAGTAGAATTTAAAGACGTACCAAAGCCTCAGGAAATCCGCGAAATTCTGAATGAATATGTCATCGGCCAGGATCAAGCGAAGAAATCACTCGCTGTTGCTGTGTATAACCACTATAAGCGCATTAACTCTAACAGCAAAGTTGATGATGTTGAGCTTTCAAAAAGTAATATTTCTTTAATCGGTCCTACAGGAAGCGGTAAGACCCTTCTGGCGCAAACATTGGCCCGCATTTTAAATGTGCCGTTTGCGATTGCTGACGCTACGTCTCTGACTGAAGCTGGATACGTGGGTGAAGATGTAGAAAATATTCTTTTGAAGCTCATCCAAGCTGCTGATTATGATGTGGAAAAAGCTGAAAAAGGCATTATTTATATTGATGAAATTGATAAAGTGGCAAGAAAATCAGAAAACCCGTCTATTACACGTGACGTGTCAGGCGAAGGTGTACAGCAGGCGCTGCTTAAAATTCTTGAGGGTACAGTGGCAAGCGTGCCGCCTCAAGGAGGACGTAAGCATCCTCATCAAGAATTCATTCAAATTGACACAACAAACATTTTGTTCATTTGCGGCGGTGCTTTCGATGGTATCGAACAAATCATCAAACGCCGCTTAGGCCAAAAAGTCATTGGATTCGGCGGAGAGAATAAAGCTGCTGATTTTGAGAAAGAGGATCTTCTTTCAAAAGTGCTTCCTGAAGACTTGCTTCGCTTCGGGTTAATCCCTGAATTCATCGGACGTCTTCCGGTTATTGCAAGTCTTGAAAAACTTGACGAGGAAGCATTGGTTGCGATTTTAACAAAACCGAAAAACGCCCTTGTGAAGCAATTCAAGAAAATGCTTGAGCTTGACAATGTTGAGCTTGAGTTTGAAGAAGGCGCTCTTTCTGAAATTGCTAAAAAAGCAATTGAACGCAAGACTGGCGCTCGCGGACTTCGTTCTATCATTGAAGGCATCATGCTTGATGTGATGTTTGATCTGCCTTCCCGTGATGACATTGAAAAATGTGTGATTACCGGAGCGACGGTGACACATGGAGAGCCTCCTCGCCTCTTATTAAAAGACGGCACTGAGGTAAACCAAGACAAAACATCTGCATAATGATAAGCACAAACCTCCTGAGTGGTGACATTCAGGAGGTTTTTTGTCGTGCAAACTCTTCCGGAAAAACGTTTATTCCCGTCTCCTGTGGGAGATACTAGCATTCAGAGGAATGAATTGGATACATAAATTGTTTTCAGGAGGGACCATCATGAGTTGGACAGGGATCGCGTTATTTATTCAGCTGTTTTTTGGGATCATCATTGGTTTGTATTTTTGGAATTTGCTTAAAAATCAAAGGACACAAAAGGTCACGATAGATAAGGAATCAAAGAAGGAAATGGAGCAGCTTCGGAAAATGCGCGCTATCAGCTTGTCCGAACCATTATCTGAAAAGGTCCGCCCCAAAAGTTTTCAAGATATCGTTGGACAGGAAGACGGCATTAAAGCATTAAAGGCCGCTTTGTGCGGGCCGAATCCTCAGCATGTCATTGTCTATGGACCTCCGGGTGTCGGTAAAACTGCTGCTGCACGGCTTGTGTTAGAAGAAGCGAAAAAACATAAACAATCGCCGTTTAAAGAGCAGGCTGTTTTTGTGGAACTCGATGCGACAACAGCACGATTTGATGAAAGAGGAATTGCCGATCCGCTCATCGGCTCTGTCCATGATCCTATATACCAAGGGGCAGGAGCGATGGGACAGGCGGGGATTCCGCAGCCGAAGCAGGGTGCTGTTACCCATGCTCATGGCGGTGTGCTGTTTATTGATGAAATAGGTGAGCTGCATCCTATTCAAATGAATAAAATGCTGAAGGTGCTTGAGGATAGAAAAGTCTTTTTAGACAGCGCGTATTACAGTGAGGAAAACACACAAATCCCGAATCATATTCACGATATTTTTCAAAATGGGCTGCCGGCTGATTTTCGCCTGATTGGCGCAACGACAAGAATGCCGAATGAAATTCCGCCAGCTATCCGATCCCGCTGTTTAGAGGTGTTTTTCCGTGAGCTTGAAAAGGATGAGCTGAAAACAGTTGCCAAAACAGCAGCGGATAAAATTGAAAAAAACATTTCTGCTGAAGGTCTGGATCTGTTGACGAGCTTTACGCGGAACGGGCGGGAAGCCGTTAACATGATACAAATCGCAGCGGGAATGGCGGTAACAGAGAATCGGAAAGACATTACAATTGAGGATATTGAATGGGTTATTCATTCCAGCCAGCTTACTCCAAAGCACGAGCAGAAAATCGGGGCTGAACCGCAAGTCGGCATCGTAAATGGGCTTGCTGTATACGGACCTAACAGCGGGTCGCTTTTGGAAATCGAAGTGAGTGTAAGCCCGGCTCAGGAGAAAGGATCCATTAATATCACAGGGATAGCTGAGGAAGAAAGTATCGGCAGCCAATCAAAATCAATCCGGAGAAAAAGCATGGCGAAGGGGTCGGTCGAAAACGTGTTAACCGTCCTGCGAACAATGGGGATGAAGCCGTCTGATTATGATATTCACGTTAATTTCCCAGGAGGGATCCCGATTGACGGGCCGTCGGCGGGCATCGCGATGGCAGCAGGGATTTTCTCGGCGATTCACAAAATCCCAATTGACAATACCGTTGCCATGACGGGCGAAATCAGCCTGAATGGTCTTGTAAAACCCATTGGAGGCGTGATACCGAAAATAAAAGCAGCAAAGCAATCCGGGGCGAAAAAAGTGATTATCCCATATGAAAATCAGCAGACGATCTTAAAGAAGATTGACGGAATCGCAATTATTGCAGTGAAGACGTTCCAGGAAGTGCTTGATGAAATTTTAGTGAATCCGCCGACAGAACAAAAACCGCTTCATATGCAAATCAATAAAGAATCCGTTTGACCCTATTTCTAAAATAGGGTTTTTTTTATGAAGGACATCTTTTCCTTTTTCATATCAGAAAGAAAGGGTATACTACGAGGAGACTGTATTATAAAAAGTGGAACCATGCCGTTTATTGTACAAGGATGAAAAAGTTGTATTATAATGGTTCATACTAAAGTCACGGAGGTGTCAGTCACATGGCAGAAGAATTAAAACGCAGCATCCCGCTCCTCCCTTTAAGAGGTTTATTAGTGTATCCGACGATGGTTTTACACTTAGATGTAGGACGTGACAAGTCGGTCCAAGCCCTTGAACAGGCAATGATGCATGATCATATGATATTTTTAGCCACTCAGCAGGATATTTCGATAGACGAACCGGGTGAAGACGAGATTTTTACTGTCGGCACCTATACAAAAATTAAGCAAATGCTGAAGCTTCCGAACGGTACGATTCGTGTGTTGGTTGAGGGCCTCAAGCGCGCCCAGATCGTCAAATACAATGAGTATGAGGATTACACGTCGGTCGACATCCAGCTGATTCAGGAAGATGATTCTAAAGATACAGAAGACGAAGCATTGATGCGGACTTTGTTAGACCACTTTGATCAGTACATAAAAATTTCTAAAAAAATCTCGGCTGAAACGTACGCGGCTGTTACTGATATTGAAGAGCCAGGGAGAATGGCAGACATCGTTGCTTCTCACCTGCCTCTTAAGCTCAAGGATAAGCAGGATATTTTAGAAACGGCGGAGGTCAAAGACAGACTGAACAAGGTCATTGATTTTATTAATAATGAAAAAGAAGTGCTGGAGATCGAGAAAAAAATCGGCCAGCGCGTCAAACGTTCGATGGAGCGTACGCAAAAGGAATATTACTTGCGTGAACAAATGAAGGCGATTCAAAAAGAGCTTGGTGATAAAGAAGGCAAGACAGGTGAAGTGCAGACGCTGACGGAAAAGATCGAAGAAGCGGGCATGCCTGACCATGTAAAGGAAACGGCGCTTAAGGAATTAAACAGATACGAAAAAATCCCGTCAAGTTCCGCGGAAAGCTCCGTGATCCGCAACCATATCGACTGGCTGATCGCTCTCCCGTGGACGGATGAGACAGATGATAAACTTGATTTGAAAGAGGCAGGGCGTCTCTTGGACGAAGAGCATCACGGACTTGAAAAGGTGAAAGAACGGATTCTGGAATATTTGGCTGTCCAGAAGCTGACAAAATCCCTGAAAGGCCCGATTCTTTGCTTGGCAGGACCTCCAGGTGTCGGGAAAACGTCTTTAGCCAAATCAATTGCAAAAAGCTTGGGGCGGAAATTCGTCAGAATCTCACTTGGCGGAGTGCGTGACGAATCAGAGATTCGCGGACACAGACGGACCTATGTCGGAGCAATGCCTGGACGTATTATTCAAGGCATGAAAAAAGCAGGCAAGCTGAATCCGGTATTCTTATTGGACGAGATTGACAAAATGTCATCTGATTTCAGAGGCGACCCGTCATCTGCTATGCTTGAAGTGCTAGATCCAGAGCAAAACAGCACCTTTAGTGATCACTATATTGAAGAAACCTTTGATTTATCAAAAGTGCTGTTTATCGCAACGGCAAACAATTTGGCCACGATCCCGGGTCCGCTCAGAGACAGAATGGAAATCATTAATATTGCGGGTTACACAGAAGTAGAAAAACTTGAAATCGTGAAGGACCACCTGCTGCCGAAGCAAATCAAGGAACACGGGCTTAAGAAAAGCAACCTGCAGCTGCGTGATCAGGCGATTCTCGATATCATCCGCTACTACACGAGAGAAGCTGGTGTGAGAAGCCTTGAACGCCAGCTTGCCGCGATTTGCCGGAAGGCCGCAAGAACCATTGTTGCTGAAGAGCGAAAGCGGATTACAGTTACTGAAAAGAATCTTCAGGACTTTATCGGAAAGCGCGTTTTCAGATACGGACAAGCTGAAACAGAGGATCAGGTAGGTGTCGTTACAGGGCTTGCTTATACAACCGTCGGCGGAGATACGCTGTCGATTGAAGTATCGCTTTCCCCGGGGAAAGGGAAATTGATTCTGACAGGAAAGCTCGGAGATGTCATGAGAGAGTCTGCTCAGGCCGCGTTCAGCTATGTGCGGTCAAAAACAGAAGAACTTGGCATTGAACCTGACTTTCATGAGAAGTATGATATTCATATACATGTACCTGAAGGTGCAGTGCCTAAAGATGGTCCGTCAGCCGGTATTACGATGGCAACAGCCCTTGTTTCTGCTTTAACGGGACGGGCAGTTTCACGTGAAGTCGGCATGACTGGAGAAATCACGCTTCGCGGGCGCGTGCTGCCAATCGGCGGTTTAAAGGAAAAAGCGCTTGGCGCACACAGAGCGGGATTAACGACCATTATTGCGCCTAAAGAAAATGAAAAAGACATAGAGGATATTCCGGAAAGCGTCAGAGAGGGCCTGACATTTATATTGGCGTCCCATTTAGACGAAGTGTTGGAACATGCCTTAGTAGGAGAGAAGAAATGAAAGTCACAAAGTCAGAAATCGTGATCAGTGCGGTTAAGCCGGAGCAGTACCCTGATGGGGGGCTTCCGGAAATTGCACTGGCCGGAAGATCGAACGTGGGAAAATCGTCTTTTATCAATTCATTAATCAATCGCAAAAATCTTGCGAGAACATCATCAAAACCGGGAAAAACACAAACGCTGAATTTCTACATTATCAATGATGAGCTGCATTTTGTGGATGTGCCGGGTTACGGTTTTGCCAAAGTGTCAAAGACTGAGCGTGAAGCTTGGGGCAGAATGATTGAAACCTACATCACGTCACGCGAGGAATTGAAAGCAGTGGTGCAGATCGTTGATTTGCGGCATGCGCCGTCTGCTGATGATGTGCAGATGTATGAATTCTTAAAGTATTACGGCATCCCTGTCATTATTATCGCTACAAAGGCGGATAAGATCCCGAAAGGAAAATGGGACAAACACGCAAAAGTTGTCCGACAGACATTAAATATTGATCCGGAAGACGAGCTGATTCTCTTCTCCTCTGAAACGAAGAAGGGGAAAGACGAAGCTTGGGGAGCGATCAAAAAAATGATAAACCGGTAGAGAATTTTCTCTGCCGGTTTTATTTATCGTATAGATTTTTTCCGTTTCATCAATAATAACAATAAACTAATTCCAATAAAGACAAATGGCCAATACTCTTTCAGAAGCGCTGTCGGAATATGCGCAGACTCAAGCCAAGCCATAATTTGTTTGAAAAAGTACAAAAACAGGGAAAAACAAATCATCGACACAGCTTCATATACATATTCCTTTTTCTGAACGGTTGACACCAAGAGCGAAAAGCCGATCATAAATACAAGCGTTTCAAAATCATCCGGCCACCACATCCATTTCGGTTTGGCGAAAAAGTGCAAACCGATTCCAAAAAGAAGCAAACCGATAAAGAAATGGGGTGTGACGGCTTCTTTTTTACCTTGGTATACAAAGGCTGAGCCTAACAGCATGAGGAGAACAGGCCATTGATCCTGCCCTGAAAACAGTTCGGCTTGTCCGCTTTCAAGCCATGCGTATACAGATGCGGCAAGCAGAAGACAAGGGAATAAAATTGATTTTTGTTTCATGCATATCACCTTCTTATTTTAGAGCTGATGTGTAGTAAATTTTTGCTGTTTTTGGTATTGTCAATAGGAATGCTTATTGCATGTGAAGCTTTTTCTAATATAGCATAAGAATTTTAAAATCTGTTCACAATTTGCGAAAGAAACTATGTTATAATTATTATAAATAATGAATTCTATGTTAGAATGATTATAAATAAAGTTTTGGCGTTGGGGGTGTAATGAAAGCTATGCATATACTTGTTGTGGGAGTAGATTATAAATCCGCCCCTATTGAGATACGTGAAAAAGTAAGCTTTCAGCCGAATGAGCTGGCGGAAGCGATGGTGCAGCTGAAAGCAGAGAAAAGCATTCTTGAAAACATCATTGTCTCAACCTGCAACCGCACGGAAATTTATGCGGTCGTCGACCAGCTCCATACCGGCCGTTATTATATAAAGAAGTTTTTAGCTGAATGGTTTGAATTAAGCAAAGAAGACCTTTCACCGTTTTTACGTTTTTACGAAAGCGATGCGGCTGTTGAGCATTTGTTCCGTGTAGCCTGCGGATTGGACTCTATGGTGATCGGTGAAACGCAAATTCTCGGCCAGGTGCGCGACAGCTTTAAAACAGCTCAGCAAGAAAAAACGATCGGCACGATTTTTAATGAATTGTTTAAGCAGGCGGTTACGGTAGGTAAACGGACTCACGCTGAAACAGACATTGGCTCTAATGCAGTGTCTGTTAGCTATGCGGCTGTTGAGCTTGCGAAAAAAATCTTCGGAAACCTTTCAACCAAGCACATATTGATTCTTGGTGCGGGAAAAATGGGCGAGCTTGCTGCGGAAAACTTGCACGGACATGGAATTGGCAAGGTCACTGTCATTAACCGAACATACTTGAAAGCAAAGGAGCTTGCAGACCGTTTTTCCGGTGAGGCGAGAAGCTTGAATCAGCTTGAAAGCGCGCTTGCGGAGGCAGATATTTTAATCAGTTCAACCGGTGCAAGTGATTTTGTCGTGTCTAAAGAAATGATGGAGAATGCGAATAAGCTTCGTAAGGGACGTCCGCTGTTTATGGTAGACATTGCCGTGCCTAGAGACCTTGATCCGGCGCTGAATGATCTTGAAGGTGTTTTCCTTTATGATATTGACGATTTGGAAGGCATTGTAGAGGCGAACATGAAAGAGCGCAGAGAAACCGCTGAAAAAGTTGAACTGTTAATCGAAGAAACCATTGTGGAGTTTAAACAATGGCTGAATACACTTGGGGTTGTCCCGGTTATTTCCGCATTGCGCGAAAAGGCGCTTGCCATCCAGTCAGAAACGATGGACAGCATCGAGCGGAAACTGCCTCATTTAAGCACAAGAGAGAAAAAACTGTTGAACAAACACACCAAAAGTATCATTAACCAAATGCTCCGAGATCCGATATTAAAGGTGAAAGAGCTTGCGGCAGATGCTGATTCTGAAGAAAAACTGGCTTTGTTTATGCAGATTTTTGATATTGAGGAAGCTGCGGGCCGTCAAATGATGGATACTGTTGAAAGCAGCCAAAAGGTCCATTCTTTTAAGAAGGCTGAATCAAAAGCGGGCTTTGCCCCGCTTGTAAGTGAGTGAAAGCTGAATGATTGATACTGCAATGGCTAGACTTAATGAGGGGACAATCGTCATTTACGCATTAAGTGTGCTCTTTTATTTTATAGATTTTCTTCAACACAACCGGAAGGCTGGAAAAATGGCCTTCTGGTTGCTTTCTATTGTCTGGACTCTGCAAACCGTGTATTTGGCCTACTTTATGTGGGTGACCGGGCGGTTTCCGGTATTAAATGTGACGGAGGCGCTATATTTTTATGCCTGGGTTCTTGTCACGCTGTCACTTGTACTGACAAAGCTTTTACGAGTTGACTTTATTGTCTTTTTTACAAATGTAATAGGGTTTTCCATGATTGCCATTCATACATTTTCGCCGACAGAGCAGCAGTCAGCCGCTTTTTCCGGGCAGCTTGTATCCGAGCTGTTGGTGATTCATATTACAATGGCGATTCTTTCATACGGCGCTTTTTCCCTTTCTTTCGTTTTTTCAGTGTTATATCTGTTTCAATATCGTCTGCTGAAAAAGAAAAAATGGGGAAAATGGCTGTTGAGAATAGAAGATTTGTCTAAGCTTGATTATATGGCATATGTTCTGAATGTCATCGGAGTCCCGATGCTGTTGCTGAGTTTGATTCTTGGCGTTATTTGGGCGTATGTCTCACTAGAAACGCTGTATTGGTTCGACGCTAAAGTGCTTGGTTCATTTGTCGTCCTGCTGCTGTACAGCTATTATCTCTATATCAGGCTGATTAAAGAGCTGCAAGGAAAGGTCGCTGCACTGTGGAATTCGGCTTGTTTTCTCGTGCTGATGATCAACTATTTCCTGCTTGGAAGCCTGTCGCAATTCCATTGGTTCAGTTAAATGATGTCCCAAGCAGATTCGGGAGGAAAAAAATATGAGAACGATTAAAGTAGGTTCCAGACGGAGCAAACTCGCTATGACTCAAACGAAATGGGTCATTCAAAAACTGAAGGAAATCAATCCTTCATTTGCTTTTGAAATCAAAGAAATTGTGACAAAGGGCGATCGAATCGTCGATGTTACGCTATCAAAAGTAGGCGGAAAAGGGCTGTTTGTCAAAGAGATTGAACAAGCGCTTTTAAACGAAGAGATTGATATGGCGGTACACAGCATGAAAGACATGCCTGCTGCTTTGCCAGAAGGCCTTGTGATCGGCTGTATTCCTGAACGAGAAGACCCTCGTGATGCTTTTATTTCAAAGAATCGCGAAAAGCTCTCAGAAATGAAGGAAGGCGCTGTCATCGGCACAAGCAGTTTAAGAAGAAGCGCTCAGCTTTTGATTGAGCGTCCTGACATTACAATTAAATGGATTAGAGGTAATATAGATACGAGACTTCAAAAACTGGAAACTGAGGATTATGACGCAATTATTTTAGCTGCTGCCGGACTTTCCAGAATGGGATGGAAGCAAGACGTTGTAACCGAATTCCTCGAGCCTGAACGCTGTTTGCCTGCAGTGGGCCAAGGAGCCTTGGCGATTGAGTGCCGAGAATCGGATGAAGAGCTAATGGCGTTGTTTTCACAGTTTACAGATGAATATACAAAACGGACCGTGTTGGCGGAACGTGCCTATTTAAACGCGTTGGAGGGCGGCTGCCAGGTTCCGATCGCAGGCTACTCCGTTTTAAACGAGCAGGATGAAATTGAGTTGACAGGTCTTGTCGCTTCTCCTGACGGAAAAATCATTTATAAAGAAACCGTTACAGGAAACGATCCGGAGGAAGTCGGAAAGCGCTGTGCCGCTCTTATGGCTGATAAAGGAGCCAAAGAATTAATCGATCGTGTAAAACGGGAGCTTGATGAGGATGGAAAATGACCTTCCGTTGAAGGGAAAAACAGTGCTGGTCACCCGAAATAAGGCGCAGGCAAAATCGTTTCAGCAAAAAGTGGAGTCACTTGGCGGGAAAGCGGTTTTGACCTCATTAATTACGTTTCGCCCCGCTTTGCCGAATGATGTTGCGAAACAGGTGAAAGAGGACCTTGCTGCGCCCGGCTGGCTTGTTTTTACAAGTGTGAACGGAGCGGACTTCTTTTTTTCTTACCTAAAGGAAAATCAGCTTATTCTTCCTGCGCATAAAAAAATTGCGGCCGTCGGTGAAAAAACGGCCCGCCGTTTGGAAACGCATAACGTATCGGTTGATGTGATGCCTAAGGACTATATTGCTGAACAATTGGCAGAGACCCTTAAGCAGCATGCTGAACCTGCGGAACGGATTACCGTAATTAAAGGCAATTTGTCACGTGATGTGGTGAAACAAGAGCTTGTCCCGCTCGGTTTTGAAGTGAAGGAATGGGTTGTCTATGAAACGATTCCTGATGAAGAAGGCATTGAGGATCTGAAAAAGTGTGCGAGTCAATATTCATTTGATTACGTGACATTTACGAGTTCATCAACCGTACATACGTTTATGCATGTCTTAAAAGAAGAATTGAAAAAGTGGCAGATGAACAGGACGGCCTGTATCAGCATTGGGCCTTTAACAAGGGACGCCCTGATGACGTACGGCATCACATCGCATACGCCTGATACATTTACAATAGATGGCATGCTTGAGTTAATGTGCAGCATGTCAAGAGAGGAAGAGAGAATATGAGTCAATCATTTAACAGACATCGCCGCCTGCGGTCTTCAAAAGCAATGAGAGAGATGGTGAAGGAAACGCGTTTGCACCCATCCGATTTTATTTATCCGATTTTTGTCGTTGAAGGGCTGGAAGGCAAAAAAGCTGTTCCGTCTATGCCTGATGTGTACCATGTTTCTTTAGATCTATTGAAGGATGAAGTGGCAGAGCTGGTCAAACTGGGCATTCAATCGGTCATCGTGTTCGGCATCCCGGAAGAAAAAGATGATTGCGGAACGCAAGCGTACCATGATCACGGCATCGTTCAAAAAGCCATCACAGAAATTAAAAAACACTTCCCTGAGATGGTTGTAGTCGCTGATACATGCTTATGCGAATATACAGACCACGGTCATTGCGGACTTGTCAAAGACGGGGTCATCCTCAATGATGCATCACTTGAGCTTTTAGCCCAGACAGCTGTCAGCCAAGCGAAAGCAGGTGCTGATATCATTGCGCCTTCAAACATGATGGACGGATTTGTTACCGTGATCAGAGAAGCGCTCGATAAAGAAGGGTTCGTGAATATTCCGATCATGTCTTACGCTGTGAAATATTCAAGTGAGTTTTACGGGCCGTTCCGTGATGCAGCAAACAGCACGCCGCAATTCGGGGACCGCAAAACATACCAGATGGATCCTGCCAACCGTATGGAAGCACTGCGCGAAGCACAATCAGATGTCGAGGAAGGCGCGGACTTTTTGATTGTCAAACCTTCGCTTTCATATATGGATATCATGCGTGATGTTAAAAATGAATTTCCTTTGCCGCTCGTTGCTTATAATGTAAGCGGAGAGTATTCAATGGTGAAGGCTGCAGCGCAGAACGGCTGGATCAAAGAAAAAGAAATCGTGTTAGAAATTTTAACAAGTATGAAGCGTGCAGGTGCCGATCTGATTATTACGTATCATGCGAAAGACGCAGCGAAATGGCTTGCGGAGTAATTTTATTCAGTTGACAGGAGTTGAGGCAGATGAGAAGCTATGAAAAATCCAAAGCGGCTTTTAAAGAAGCGCAAAAACTCATGCCGGGTGGTGTGAACAGCCCCGTTCGCGCATTTAAATCGGTAGACATGGACCCGATTTTTATGGAGCGCGGAAAAGGCTCAAAAATCATTGATATTGACGGAAACGAGTATATTGATTACGTCTTGTCATGGGGGCCTTTAATTTTAGGCCATACAAATGACCGCGTCGTAGAGAGCCTCAAAAAAGTGGCTGAATACGGGACAAGCTTTGGTGCCCCGACTGAAGTTGAAAATGAATTGGCAAAGCTCGTCATTGATCGTGTGCCATCTGTAGAAATTGTACGAATGGTCAGCTCCGGAACGGAGGCTACAATGAGTGCTCTTCGTTTAGCTAGAGGCTATACAGGCCGCAACAAGATTGTAAAATTTGAGGGCTGCTACCACGGACACGGCGATTCTCTCTTGATTAAAGCAGGTTCAGGAGTGGCTACTCTCGGTCTGCCGGATAGCCCTGGCGTGCCAGAAGGCATTGCGAAAAACACCGTTACTGTCCCGTACAATGATTTAGAAAGTGTAAAGCTTGCTTTCCAGCAATTCGGTGAAGACATTGCGGGTGTTATCGTAGAGCCGGTTGCCGGAAATATGGGGGTTGTTCCGCCGCAAGAAGGCTTCCTGCAAGGTTTGCGTGAGATCACGGAGGAATATGGTTCCCTGCTGATTTTTGATGAAGTGATGACTGGCTTCCGGGTCGACTATCAATGTGCTCAAGGCTATTTTGGCGTAACGCCTGATCTCACTTGTTTAGGAAAAGTGATCGGGGGCGGGCTTCCTGTGGGCGCTTATGGCGGCAAGGCTGAAATCATGGAGCAGATCGCTCCGAGCGGTCCGATCTATCAGGCGGGCACATTGTCAGGCAACCCGCTTGCGATGACAGCTGGCTTAGAAACATTGAAGCAGCTGACACCAGAATCCTACAAGAATTTCATCAAAAAAAGCGACAGGCTGGAAGAAGGCATTTCTAAAGCGGCCGAGGCTCATGGCATTCCGCATACCTTTAACCGCGCAGGCTCGATGATCGGTTTCTTCTTTACAAACGAACCTGTCACCAATTATGAAACAGCCAAATCATCTGATTTGAAGCTGTTTGCCAACTATTATAAAGGGATGGCGAATGAAGGTGTATTCCTCCCGCCCTCACAATTCGAAGGCCTTTTTCTTTCAACGGCCCATACTGATGAAGATATTGAAAAAACAATCCAAGCAGCTGAGAAAGTATTCGCTGAGATCAGCCGCGGATAAAAGTGAAAACCGGTATCAAGGTTATCCTTGGGCCGGTTTTTTTCTGTGTACTCCCACTCATATTTCCTCCAGTTCATACATACACCTTTAGTGACATCTAATTTTAAGGATTAGATGAAAGGAGGATATGAACTTGCCGCAAAATCATCGATTGCAATTTTCTGTAGAAGAATCGATCTGTTTCCAAAAAGGACAGGAAGTTTCTGAACTGCTTTCTATTTCATTAGATCCTGATATTAGGGTTCAGGAAGTCAATGATTATGTATCAATCAGAGGATCGCTTGAACTTACAGGTGAGTACAACATAGATCAAAACAAACATACCGAGGAGCTTTATACTGATAAGCGGTTTGTTGAAGAAGTCAGAAAGAGAGAGGATGGAAGCGCGGAACTGACTCACTGTTTTCCTGTGGATATTACCATTCCTAAAAATAAAGTGAGCCATTTACAGGATGTCTTCGTCTTTATTGACGCATTTGACTATCAATTAACCGATTCGCGCATTTTAACGATTCAGGCTGATTTAGCGATCGAAGGGCTTTTGGATGATACAGCAGATAAAGAGCCGGAGATGCCTCTGTACGAAGCTCCTCCTGCAATTAGGGAGGAAGAGCTTTCTGAACCGCCGATCCAAAGTGTATTAGAAACGAGTGCGCCTCCGGAAGAGCAAGCGGAATTAAAGGATGAACCGCCAGAACTTTTTATCTCGAAAGCGGGGCTCCGTGAAGAACTGGAAACAGAAAAAGCAGCATCTGCTCCCCCGGAATCAATTGCCTTAGAACCAGAGTCGCGAGAAAGTGCGAAAGCTCCGACTCGTACAGAACCGGAAACAGGAGAAGCTGAGCCACAATCAGAAGCTTTAGAAAAAGAGATTCAAGGGATGGTTCATGCCGAAAAGGAAACGCCGGAGCCAGCAGCTGCAACAGCAGTTGTTCGTGAAGAAGCGGACTCTGCAGGTGAGGCTGAGCAACATGCAGAGAGTGTGAGTTCTAAGGAAGAAGGAGAAACATCAGTGTCTCCTACTCTTGAATATGCGCTGCGCCAAGAGGATCAAAATGAAGAAGCGGCTCAATCGGAGCACGCTGAGCCCGCGTTTCGTCAAGAAGAGAAAGCAGCGGCTCAACCGGAGCACGCTGAGCCTGCGCTTCGTCAAGAAGAGAAAGCAGCGGCTCAACCGGAGCACGCTGAGCCCGCGTTTCGTCAAGAAGAGAAAGCAGCGGCTCAACCGGGGCACGCTGAGCCCGCGCTTCGTCAAGAAGAGAAAGCAGCGGCTCAACCGGGGCACGCTGAGCCTGCGCTTCGTCAAGAAGAGAAAGCAGCGGCTCAACCGGGGCACGCTGAGCCAGCACTCCGTCAAGAAGATGAAGCAGCGGCTCAACCGGAGCACGCTGAGCCTGCGCTTCGTCATGAAGAGAGAGAAGCAGCCCAACCGGAGCACGCTGAGCCTGCGCTTCGTCATGAAGAGGATGAAGCTTCGGAGCCTGTATCTGAGTCCGTTCTCTCCATCGAAGAAAACAGAGAGAAGAAATCGGTGTCAGCGCCATATACGGAGGATGACGAAGCGTTACAGCTCCATTTCAATCAAAAAGCCAGCTCAGACGAGACGCCTCAAAAAGAGCTCACAACGGTATACCGCACCTTCCTGCCCGAGCAAGAAGAGGAAGATTCTTTTTATTCCATGCCTAAACTGCTGGAAAAGGAAGAACAAGAGGAAGACAGCTTTGAAATTGAAGTGAGAAAAATACCTTCGGCTGAAGAGCCTGAGGAAGAAACACCTTATCAATCCTTCCAGCTACCTGAGGCCTCTGAGACAGAAAGGAAGGAAGCGGATGCTGTTCCTAGGGTTGCTCCTGCTGCTGAAACAAAGGAATCTCAAACAAAGGAAAGTGATAATTCTCTTTATTTAACAAAACTCTTTACGAGAGAAGAGGATGAGTTTTCGAGAATGAAAATATGTATTGTTCAGCAGGAAGATACGATCGAACGTTTATGCGAACGGTATGAAATCACCTCCCAGCAGCTAATCAGAATGAATTCATTAGCCTTGGACGATGAGTTGAAAGCAGGACAGATCCTCTATATTCCACAATATAACAACAGCCATGCGTAAGCCGTAAGCAATCGGAAAATGTGGTGAATGGAATGGAAGATACCCAAACGGTTCTTCAGGAGTACGGACTGACTGCTCAATTTATTGAGCCTGTCAGTCCTCTAGTGTGGAAAGTGTATACAGACTACGGTGTATTTGCCCTGAAAAGATTGAAGGCGGCTCGCGGAAAACAGTTTACAGATCACATGGTGGCGATTGAGGAAAAAGGTTTCCGGTCGTTTGTCAACATTTACAGAACAAATAGCGGAGAGTTTTTCTCCGGCGTACAATCAGGAAATTCCTATTATTTAATGCCTTGGCTCCAATTTGACCAGGAGGAAGAACGGGATCAGAAACATGATTACTTATTTAGAGAAACAGCCCGTCTCCACGAGAGAACCGTGCAGGAAATGAAAGTCAGCCGTGATGACATTGAACGTTATTACGGACAAACGAAAAGACAGTGGGAACAGGATAAAAGATTCTATGAACAGTTTGTAGATAGAGCGGAGAAGGAATGGTATCTTTCTCCTTTTGAACTACAGGCAGCAACCTATTTTTCAGAAACCATTTCCGCGGTGAACTTTGCACTGGAGCGGATGGAGGACTGGTATGAGTCGGCTAAAGAAAAGGGTGTCTCGAGAGTTGTCATGAATCATGGCAGCCTGTCTATTCACCATTTTCTCTATAATGATGCAGGAACCGGGTATTTGACAAACTTTGAAAGAGCGTCTGTCGGGCCGCCGCAAAACGATTTGCTCGGCTTTTATACAAAATTGTTCAGGGGCTTGCCAAAAGCTTGTCCGGAATGCGTCGAATGGTATGATGCATACACGAAATCATTCCCTTTACGTGAAACAGAAGCCAGTCTTTTTCTCAGCTATATGGCATATCCTGCAGCCATGTACAAGGTGCTGAACCGTTATCAAACCGGGAAGAGACAGCATGAAAAAGATGAATGCACGCATTTATTAAAGGCTTACTGGCAAATGAAAAATATTGAGCCGTTTGTGATGAAAATCCATGAGAATGAACAAGCGAAAAAATTTCAGGCTGAAAACGAGTCCACGTCTTAATGGCGCGGACTTTTTGTTTATATCCAATCTAAATGCAGGGCGCAAGCTAACAAGATTAGGATGGCAAGCAGCAAAACATCAAAGGTTGTTGGAAAGAAAATGGTTCTGATTCCTTGAAAAATCGTAATGGGAATAATCACTTGTGCGGATACAAGCCGAATTTGCCTAACCCACGGCGGCAGCGAATAAGAGCTGAAACGTTTCTTCACGGTGCATCCTCCTCTGCGCATTTATAAGCATCATATGCCAACTTTTGCAATAGGAGCCTGCCCATCTGTATAGAAAACGGCGTTTTTGGAAAAGATGATTGACGAATCAAAAACACTTTTACTATAATAAAGAACATAAATAAAGTATATGATGAGCTGATAAATACACCTGCTTAGAACGGGAAGAGTACAAAAAAGACGCATGCAGAGAGAGAGGCCGTTTGCTGAAAGGCTTCTTATGTTGTCTGATTGGAAGGTCGCCCGGGAGCATAATTTCTTGAAAGAAGAGTAGAGAAATTCGGGAAACACCCGTTATCCGTTGTAAGTGCATGAACCGATTTAGTTCATGAAAAAAGGTGGTACCGCGAAAGAGCTTTTCGTCCTTTTACAGGGATGAGAAGCTCTTTTTTCGTTCTCAGCCATTTTTAAACATGCTGGAGGGTTATGATGGAAACGAATGAACAAACAATGCCGACGAAATACGATCCGGCAGCGGTTGAAAAAGACCGATATGATTTTTGGCTAAAAGGCAAATTTTTCGAAGCGGGCAGCGATCAGACAAAAGAGCCATATTCTGTTGTCATTCCGCCGCCAAACGTAACAGGAAGGCTTCACCTTGGCCATGCGTGGGACACGACGCTGCAAGACATTGTAACAAGAATGAAACGCATGCAAGGTTACGATGTGCTGTGGCTTCCGGGTATGGACCATGCCGGCATCGCGACACAGGCTAAAGTGGAAGCGAAACTTCGTGAAGAAGGCACATCCCGTTACGATTTGGGCCGCGAAAAATTCCTTGAAGAAACGTGGAAGTGGAAGGAAGAGTATGCTGAGTTTATTCGTAGCCAGTGGGCGAAATTAGGGCTTGGCCTTGATTATTCCCGTGAACGCTTTACGCTGGATGAAGGCTTGAGCAAAGCGGTTCGTGAAGTTTTCGTTAAGCTATATGAAAAAGGCCTGATCTACAGAGGCGAATATATTATTAACTGGGACCCTGCGACAAAAACAGCTTTATCCGACATTGAGGTCATATACAAGGATGTCCAAGGCGCGTTTTATCATATGAGCTATCCGCTCGCTGACGGTTCAGGCTCAATTGACATTGCGACGACACGTCCTGAAACGATGCTCGGTGATACAGCTGTTGCCGTTCACCCTGAAGATGAGCGCTATAAGCACCTTATCGGAAAAACGGTGCTCCTGCCGATTACAAATCGTGAAATTCCAATTGTTGGTGATGATTACGTTGATATGGAATTTGGTTCAGGTGCGGTGAAAATTACGCCTGCTCATGATCCGAACGACTTCGAGCTTGGCAACCGCCACAATTTAGAACGCATTCTTGTCATGAATGAAGATGGAACGATGAATGAAAATGCTCTTCAATATCAAGGTATGGATCGTTTTGAATGCCGCAAAAAGCTCGTAAAAGATTTACAGGAGGCGGGAGTTCTCTTCAAAATCGAGGATCATATGCATTCTGTCGGCCATAGTGAACGAAGCGGGGTTGTTGTTGAGCCTTATCTTTCTACTCAATGGTTTGTGCGCATGCAGCCGCTTGCTGATGCAGCGATTGAGCTGCAGAAGAAGGACGAAAAAGTCAACTTTGTGCCTGACCGTTTCGAAAAAACGTATTTACACTGGATGGAAAACATCCGTGACTGGTGTATTTCCCGTCAGTTGTGGTGGGGCCACCGCATTCCTGCTTGGTATCATAAAGAAACAGGCGAGCTTTACGTCGGACTTGAAGCGCCTGAGGACAGCGAAAAGTGGGAACAGGATACAGACGTACTGGATACGTGGTTCAGTTCTGCACTCTGGCCGTTCTCCACGATGGGCTGGCCTGATGTAACGGCTGAAGACTTTAAACGTTACTATCCGACAGACGTTCTCGTGACAGGGTACGACATCATTTTCTTCTGGGTATCACGCATGATTTTCCAAGGGATTGAATTTACAGATGAGCGCCCGTTTAAAGACGTTTTAATCCATGGCTTAATTCGTGACGAGCAAGGCCGGAAAATGAGTAAATCTCTTGGCAACGGTGTCGATCCGATGGATGTCATTGACAAGTACGGAGCAGATTCTCTGCGTTATTTCCTTGCCACAGGAAGCTCTCCTGGCCAAGATCTGCGCTTTAGCTATGAAAAAGTGGAATCGACATGGAATTTCGCCAACAAAATTTGGAATGCCTCCCGGTTTGCATTAATGAACATGGATGGCTTAACATACGATGAGCTTGATCTGTCAGGTGAAAAATCAGTCGCTGACAAGTGGATTTTAACGCGATTAAATGAAACGATTGAGCATGTGACTCAGCTTGCTGATCGATATGAATTTGGTGAAGTCGGACGCCATTTATACAACTTTATTTGGGACGATTTCTGCGATTGGTATATTGAAATGGCGAAGCTTCCGCTTTACGGAGAGGACGAAGCGGCTAAGAAAACAACTCGTTCCATCCTTGCTTATGTACTGGATCAAACAATGCGCCTGCTCCATCCATTTATGCCATTCTTAACGGAGGAAATTTGGCAGCACCTTCCTCATCAAGGAGAATCCATTACAGTCAGTCAATGGCCTGTTGTCGTACCGGAGCATACCGATACTGAAGCGGCAGCTGACATGAAGCTTCTTGTTGAGCTAATCCGTTCTGTGCGCAATATCCGCAGTGAAGTCAATACGCCAATGAGCAAGCAGGTTGAATTGTATATTAAAACAAGCACAGACGAAATAGCAGCCCGCCTCGAAGCGAACCGTTCATATGTTGACCGCTTTACGAATCCGAGCGTGCTTAAAATCGGCACGGATATTGAGGCCGTTGATAAAGCGATGACGGCTGTTGTCTCAGGAGCAGAGGTGATTCTTCCGCTTGAAGGCTTGATTAATATTGATGAAGAGATTGCCCGCCTGCAAAAAGAATTCGATAAGCTGACAAAAGAAGTCGAGCGCGTCCAAAAGAAACTTGGAAATGAAGGATTTATCAAAAAAGCGCCTGCACACGTAATTGATGAAGAACGTGAAAAAGAAAAAGATTATGTGGCAAAGCGTGATGCTGTTCAAAAACGAATAGCTGAACTGAAGGGCTAATGAAAAGCCGAGGCGGTTTCTAGAGAAACCGCCTTATCTTATAAAAGAGGGGATTATCATTGTTTACTGCATATGAAGAAGCGCGCAGCTGGATTCACGGGCGGCTGAAATTCGGAGTGAAGCCCGGACTCGGCCGAATGAAGCAGCTGATGGCGCGGTTAGGCCATCCTGAAAAGAAGATTCGCGCGTTCCACGTAGCAGGAACAAACGGAAAAGGATCAACTGTTGCATTTATCCGTTCTATGCTGCAAGAAGCCGGGTATACGGTTGGAACGTTTACGTCACCTTATATCATTACGTTTAATGAACGGATCAGCGTAAACGGGACACCGATTTCAGATGAGGAATGGACGGCACTCGTTAATCATATCAAACCGCATGTTGAAGCGCTGGATCACACAGAATACGGACAGCCGACGGAATTTGAAATTATGACGGCTTGTGCGTTTTTATATTTTGCCGAGTTTCATAAGGTCGACTTTGTTATTTTTGAAACAGGTCTAGGCGGTAGATTCGACTCTACGAATGTGGTTGAACCGCTGTTAACATTGATAACAAGCATCGGGCATGACCATATGAACATTTTGGGTAACACTATTGAAGAAATTGCAGGAGAAAAGGCCGGCATTATAAAAGAGGGTATTCCAATCGTTACAGCTGTTACTCAGCCGGAAGCCGTACAGGTCATACGTCATGAAGCTGAACGACATGCTGCACCGTTCCAATCATTACATGATTCATGTATTATTTCCAATGAAGCGTCTCTGCCTGCCGGAGAACAGTTTTCATTCAAAACGGGCGAGAAATATTATGAAGATATTCAGACATCTCTGATCGGAACCCATCAAAGACAAAATGCGGCTTTGTCCATTTTGGCTGCTGAGTGGCTCAATAGGGAGAATATTGCCCATATCAGTGATGAAGCGTTAAGAAACGGACTTGTACAGGCTGCTTGGCCGGGTCGGTTAGAGCTTGTTCAGGAACATCCGCCGGTATACTTAGATGGTGCGCATAATGAAGAAGGCGTTGAGAAGCTGGCGGAAACGATGAAACAGCGTTTCCCTGATTCCCGCATTTTTGTGGTGTTTAGCGCGTTAAAGGACAAACCGTATCAAAACATGATTAAGAAACTGGAAACCATAGCGCATGCGATTCATTTTGCTGCTTTTGATTTCCCGCGTGCTTCTCTTGCGAAAGATCTTTATGATGCAAGTGAAATCAGCAATAAAAGCTGGAATGAGGATCCGGACAAGGTAATCGAATTCATCGAAAGCAAAAAGGGCTCAAATGATATTGTGCTGGTTACCGGATCGCTCTATTTTATTTCTGACATTCGCAAAAGGTTAAAATAAAGGCGTCAAGCCCCTGCAGAATCGAAAATGAGATTTTGCAGGGGTTTTTTACGCATAAAATCAAAATTTCTTGAGTGGTGTTTAGGCCGGCCATTCTGCTACAATCCATACCAGTATCTTGTAAAGGTGTGTTGTCAATGCTCCCCATTCTTTTTATTCTCGGGCTGATCCTTGGTTCGTTTTATTATACGGCCGGGTGCCGTATCCCCTTGCATAAATCTATTGTCAAACCCCGTTCGGCATGCTCGTTTTGCCGGCAGACATTAACTCCAGCAGAATTAATTCCCATCCTGTCATTTCTATTCCAAAAAGGAAAATGTAAAAGCTGCGGGCATAGAATTTCTTTTATGTATCCCGCGGCAGAGCTTGTGACAGCGTGTTTATTTGCCGCCGCAGGAATACGGTTTGGCTCGTCTTTGGAGCTGTTTCCCGCTGTCGTGTTTATCTCTCTTCTGATCATGGCAGCAGTGACAGATATTCATTATATGCTGATTCCAAATAAAATATTGATTTTCTTTCTTCCCTTTTTGGGTGCTGCCAGATTGATTTCTCCGCTTGATTCCTGGTATGCCGATCTGTTAGGTGCGGCTGCCGGATTTGTATTTCTGGCCTTATTTGCGGCAATCACAGGTGGCGGAATAGGAGGAGGAGATATTAAATTATTTGCGGTCATTGGCTTTGTGCTAGGTATGAAAATGTTGGCAGCTGCCTTTTTCTTTTCCGTTTTAATAGGTGCATTGTATGGATCGGCAGCTGTCCTGACTGGAAGACTCGCCAAAAGGCAGCCGCTTCCCTTTGCCCCCGCAATTGCGGCTGGGAGTATTTTAGCCTATTTATACGGCGACTCTATTATTTCTTTTTATATAAAGATAGCATTGGGCTGACCGCTGAAAAATTTGACGAACGTTTTTTGGACAAGGCGACAAAAGTCTTGTTCTTTTTTTTTTCGCCTGTGCTAAAGTGTGTAGCATGAAAAGCCGACAAGAATGGTCAAGCAAACGAAGGGAGGAAGCGGAATTGAAAAAAAGGAAGAATAAAAAAAACAGTAAAGCCGCAGAAAAAGCCCTCAAGGTGACGATTAATGGAAAAGAAGAGACGGTTTACGAGCAAGAGACGCCTGAAACTGAGACGGAAAAAAACATGACATTTTCAAACTGGGAGGAAAAGAGAAAGGCAGAACAAGAGGTCGCAGCATCCCATGAACACCCTGATGAAGATGAATTTAACTGGGATTCCGAGGAGGACAAGGTGTTTAAAGAGGATCCAAAAGTCGTTCCGCCCTATCAAAAAAAGAAAACAAACCTGTATGCAAAAGGAAAAGCGGGGACAGCCAAACCCATAAAAAGAGTGGCGGCGACGATTGCCTTTGCAGCTGTCATAGGCACCGGATTAGGTTTATTCGCGTTGAACATCTCGGGCAATAAAGAAGCGGCGGCACCAGCCTCTTTAGATGGTTCCCTGGGCAGCCAAACAGCAAAGGCCGGGGATACTTCTGCTGATAAACAAAGCACAGGTGCGGAAAAGCAGGCGGTGCCTGCTGAAGGTACATATAAAACATACGCTGTACAAGCCGGAAAATTCTCAAATGAAAAGGGTGCCGAAACGTTAGCAGGACAACTGACTGAAAAAGGCTATTCCGCCGTTGCGTTGTCAAAGGATGACGGGTATACGTATGTCATCGCGGGTTTAGCTAGTGATAAGGACGTGTCGCAGCAATTAGGCCAGCTTTTAATCGACAATGATTTTGAAGCCTGGGGAGGCAAAGAGCTTTCCTTATCAATAGAGCAAGATATGACAGATTCTTTCAAGGAGACAGCGGAGCTTGCAGCAAAAGCGATTCTCGGCGAAGACATTACAAAGGCGAGTGTGGAGAAAATAGAAAAGTCTCTCGGTCATAATGAAGCGTCTGAAACAGGGGAGAAAAAAGCGATTTTGCAGGCGTTAGAAGAATTAGAGGATCCAAGTGCTGAAGCCGGTTGGAAGGCTCAGCAGCAGCTGTTAGCCGTCATTAAATAAGCGAAAGCACGTGAGCCTTCGTCCTTTAGTGACAGGCTTTTTTTATTTTGTCATGAAAAAGTTATTTTTCTGAAATTGTGACAAGCCTCATGATTTGATAGGATAAACAAGTATCTTTTTTTCTTAAGCAAACCCTGAAAGGATGACGAACATGACAAAGCCGCTAATACTTGCGTCACAATCTCCACGCAGGAAAGAACTCCTCGATCTTCTCCAGCTGCCCTACTCCATTATTGTCAGTGAAGTAGAGGAAAAATTAAATCGAAACTTTTCACCAGAAGAAAACGTCCAATGGTTGGCAAAACAAAAAGCTAAGGCTGTGGCTGATCTCCATCCGCACGCAATCGTTATTGGCGCTGATACAATGGTATGCCTGGACGGCGAATGTCTCGGCAAACCGCAAGATCAAGAAGAAGCTGCTTCTATGCTGCGGAGGCTTTCAGGCAGAAGCCATTCAGTAATTACCGCGGTCAGTATACAAGCCGAAAATCACAGTGAGACATTTTATGATAAGACAGAAGTTACGTTTTGGCCCCTCAGTGAAGAAGAGGTTTGGACTTATATTGAAACGAAAGAGCCCATGGATAAAGCAGGTGCATACGGCATCCAAGGAAGAGGCGCGCTTTTTGTAAAGAAAATAGACGGAGATTATTATTCAGTCATGGGACTCCCTATATCAAAAACGATGAGAGCTCTTCGCCATTTTGATATGAAGGCATGACGGTTCTATAAACGGGAAGGGAAAGAAAAGGAGTGCTTGGTCATACACGATCTGCCATTAAAACTCAGAGATTTCCCAACGAAAGAAAAGCCAAGAGAACGGCTGCTGAAAGTCGGAGCCGAGAACTTAGCGAATCATGAACTTTTGGCTATATTATTGCGGACAGGCACGAAACACGAGTCTGTTATGGATCTGTCCAACCGGCTTCTGCGCTCTTTTGACGGACTGCGTCTGCTGAAAGAGGCATCTGTTGAAGAGCTGTCGAGCATCCCGGGAATCGGTATGGTAAAAGCGGTTCAAATCCTGGCGGCAGTTGAGCTTGGAAGCCGTATTCATAAATTAGCCAACGAAGAACATTTCGTCATTCGCTCCCCGGAAGACGGCGCAAATCTTGTCATGGAGGATATGCGCTTTTTAACCCAGGAGCATTTTGTCTGTTTATACTTAAATACAAAAAACCAAGTCATCCATAAACGCACCGTCTTTATCGGAAGCTTGAATTCATCTATTGTCCACCCGCGTGAGGTGTTTAAAGAAGCGTTTAAACGATCTGCCGCTTCCTTTATCTGTGTTCATAATCATCCTTCTGGAGATCCGACGCCGAGCAGGGAAGATATTGAAGTGACAAGGCGGCTGTTTGAATGCGGAAACCTGATTGGCATCGAGCTGCTTGACCATTTGGTGATCGGGGACAAAAAATTTGTGAGTTTAAAGGAAAAAGGATATTTGTAACACTTTTTTTTTCGTCGAATTAAGCTATAATAGAGTTTATGAGTTTTTCCCTTTAGGGTATTTTTGCTTTAAGAAAGGAAGATACATACATATGTTTGGAATTGGTACAAGAGACCTTGGTATAGATCTTGGAACTGCGAATACGCTTGTTTTTGTAAAAGGAAAAGGAATTGTTGTGAGAGAGCCGTCAGTCGTCGCTTTGCAAACGGATACGAAGTCGATTGTTGCTGTCGGAAATGATGCGAAAAATATGATCGGACGGACACCGGGCAACGTTGTGGCTCTTCGCCCGATGAAAGACGGCGTTATCGCTGATTATGAAACAACGGCTACTATGATGAAATATTACATCAATCAAGCCATTAAAAATAAAGGCATGTTTGCCAGAAAACCATATGTGATGGTTTGTGTACCATCAGGCATTACAGCTGTTGAAGAACGCGCTGTCATCGATGCGACAAGACAAGCGGGAGCACGTGACGCCTATCCGATTGAAGAGCCGTTTGCCGCAGCAATCGGAGCTAATCTGCCGGTTTGGGAACCGACTGGAAGCATGGTTGTCGATATCGGGGGCGGTACGACAGAAGTTGCGATCATTTCCCTCGGAGGCATTGTAACGTCACAGTCAATCCGCGTAGCCGGTGATGAAATGGATGATGCAATTATCAACTACATCAGAAAAACGTACAACTTAATGATCGGTGACCGTACGGCTGAAGCGATTAAAATGGAGATCGGATCTGCAGAAGCGCCTGAAGAATCCGATAAAATGGAAATCCGCGGACGCGATTTACTGACAGGTCTGCCGAAAACAATCGAAATAACAGGAAAAGAAATTTCTAATGCTCTGCGCGACACTGTATCTACAATTGTGGAAGCAGTGAAAAGCACGCTTGAAAAAACACCGCCTGAGCTTGCAGCAGATATTATGGACAGAGGTATTGTGTTAACCGGGGGCGGAGCGCTTCTTCGCAATTTGGACAAAGTCATCAGCGAAGAAACAAAAATGCCGGTTCTTATCGCCGAAGACCCGCTTGATTGTGTAGCGATCGGAACAGGAAAAGCATTGGAGCACATCCATCTTTTCAAAGGGAAAACTAGATAATCGGGAGTTCAATAGAAGAGGTGTAACACGATGCCGAATAAACGGTTAATGCTATTACTTCTGTGTATTATCATATTGGTGGCTATGATTGGATTTTCGCTGAAGGGCGGCCGCAATACCACCTGGCCTGAGAAAGTGATCGGCGATACGACGGGAGTATTTCAAAATATTTTTCATACGCCTGCCGAGTTTTTTGCAGGGATATTTGAGAACATGAATGATTTAAAAAACACATACAAAGAAAACGAGCGTTTGAGAGAGAAGCTTGACGGACAGACCCAATATGAAGCAAAGCTTCAAGAACTTGAAGAAGAAAACAAATCCTTGCGTGACGAGCTTGGTCATGTCAGTTCGATTAAAGATTACAAGCCGATTTTAGCGACGGTCATTGCCAGAAGCCCAGATCATTGGGCGAAACAGGTCAAAATTAATAAGGGAACTCAGCAAAACGTAGCGAAAGATATGGCTGTTACAAATGAAAAAGGCGCATTAATCGGCAAGATTAAAAGCTCCGGACTTAACAACTTTACGTCTACTGTTCAGCTTTTAAGCGATACTGACCGCAATAACAGAGTCGCGACAAAAATTTCCGGAAAAAAAGGCAGCAAAGGCTACGGATTGATCGAAGGCTATGACAGAGACAAAAAAAGGCTTAAGATGTCAATTATTGAGCGCAAAGATAAACAAGACGTGAAAAAAGGCGATCTTATTGAAACCTCAGGAACAGGCGGGGTTTTCCCAGAGGGGCTGACAATCGGTGAAGTGACGGAGGTTGAGTCAGATTCCTATGGATTAACGAAAGTTGCTTATGTAAAGCCTGCTGCTGACCTTTCTGATTTAAATAATGTGATTGTTGTTAACCGTGATGTGCCGACAGTCGATACAGAGGAGGAAGGATCGTGAAACGTTTCCTTCTCCCTTTCGTTATGATGCTTGTTTTTTCTGCGGAAAGCATTTTTACAGATCTGGTGCATTTCCCTTTCGTTACAGATGATCAGGTGCTTGTCCCGCGTTTTCTGATGCTGGTATTGATATTTATGTCGGCTTTCATCAACCAAAAGCACGCGATGATTTACGGGTTTATTTTCGGGCTTTTATATGACATGAACTATACAAGTCTATTAGGCGTTTATATGTTTGGGTTTGCCGGATTATGCTATTTGGCTTCAAAAGCATTTAAAGTGCTGCATACGAACGCTTTTGTGGTAATATTAATAGCTGTTCTCGCTGTCTGCGTGCTTGAATTTTACGTATTTGGCATTCAGTCTTTGATTCATAAAGACATCATGACGTTTAACGGATTTGTGCTTGACCGGTTTATACCGACAGTTTTATTAAATATTGCAGCCGCTCTTATTCTGGTTCTGCCATTTAGATTATTTTTTATCAGTCTAAAGAAAGAATTGAGAGATGAGTAAAAAGGATTTTATCTTTTTTTGACGAAATGAGTATGTTGTTGAGGTGATATTGTGAAGACCAAAAAGCAGCAATATGTAACAATAAAAGGAACAAAGAATGGGTTAACATTGCATCTGGATGATGCGTGTTCTTTTGATGAGCTTCTCGATGGTCTTCAGAATATGCTGTCAATTGAACAATATACGGATGGTAAAGGCCAGAAAATCAGCGTCCATGTGAAGCTGGGAAATCGCTTTTTATATAAAGAGCAAGAGGGACAGCTGACCGAATTGATCTCGTCAAAGAAGGATTTGTTTGTTCATTCTATTGACAGTGAAGTCATTACTAAAAAAGAAGCACAGCGTATGAAAGAGGAAGCTGAAATTGTTTCCGTTTCAAAAATTGTCCGGTCAGGCCAAGTGCTGCAGGTAAAAGGAGATTTGCTCCTGATCGGGGATGTGAATCCAGGCGGAACAGTCAGGGCCGGAGGGAACATTTTCATTCTGGGCTCACTGAAAGGAGTCGCGCACGCCGGATGTAACGGAAATAATCAAGCGGTCATCGCCGCCTCTGAAATGCTGCCGACACAATTAAGAATCAATCACGTGTTAAATCGCTCCCCAGACCACATTCAAAAAGGGAACGAAATGGAATGTGCTTACTTAGATACAGACGGAAATATGGTCATTGAACGCCTTCAACATTTGGCTCATTTAAGACCTGATCTAACAAGGCTTGAGGGAGGAATGTGAATTGGGTGAGGCTATCGTAATAACTTCGGGAAAAGGCGGAGTAGGTAAAACGACAACATCTGCGAACCTCGGTACCGCCTTAGCCATTTTAGGGAAGCGTGTATGCTTAGTAGATACTGATATAGGGCTGCGTAACCTAGATGTTGTAATGGGTCTTGAAAATAGAATTATTTATGATCTTGTTGACGTTGTAGAGGAAAGATGCAAAATGCATCAGGCGCTCGTAAAAGACAAACGTTTCGATGATCTGCTCTATTTGATGCCCGCTGCTCAAACGAGCGATAAGACAGCTGTTGCTCCTGAACAAATCAAAAATATGGTCCAACAGCTCAAACAGGAATTTGATTATGTCATCATAGACTGTCCTGCCGGAATTGAACAAGGATATAAAAATGCCGTTTCCGGAGCTGACAAAGCGATTGTGGTCACAACGCCTGAAATCTCAGCTGTTCGTGATGCTGACCGTATTATAGGGCTGCTTGAGCAAGAGGAAAACATTGAACCGCCGCGTCTCGTTGTCAACAGAATTAGAAATCACCTGATGAAAAACGGTGACTCGATGGATATCGATGAAATCGTACAGCATTTGTCGATCGATTTGCTCGGAATCGTGGCCGATGATGATGAAGTCATTAAAGCTTCCAATCACGGCGAACCGATTGCAATGGACCCGAAAAACCGCGCTTCCATTGCCTATCGCAACATTGCCCGCCGCATTTTAGGTGAATCGGTTCCTTTGCAGATGCTTGAAGAGCAAAACAAAGGAATGATGGCTAAGATTAAGTCATTTTTCGGAGTAAGATCATAATAGAATCAAAGAGAAGAATCTGACAAAGCGAATGCTGTGTCAGATTTTTTTGTCTGCTTTGTGCTTGAGTAAAACGAATATTTGCCATGGACAAGACATATGATGTACAAACCCTACGAATGCAAAGGATGATGGCAATGAGTCACAGAGCAGATGAAATCAGAAAACGGTTAGAGAAAAGAAGAAAACAGCTTACCGGCTCAAAACGTTCCTCTACTCAGACAGTTTCTGAAAAGCAGCCCCCCCCGTCCTGGGTGAAGGTAACCGATGAGGAAAAGCATGGAACTCTTCCGGTCTATGAAGATAGCATCTCGACATTCAACGGAAAACACCCTCTGGTGAAAACAGATTCAATAATCTTGAAATGTCTTCTGTCGGCTTGCCTTGTTCTCGTTTCCGCCATAGCCTATAAAACAAACATTGGGCCTGTCAGCCAGATTAAACCTGCCGTTGCCAAAACCTTCGAAACTGAATTTCAATTTGCCTCAGCAAGCCATTGGTTTGAAACGAAATTTGGCAATCCTCTTGCTTTTCTGGCCCCTGAACATAAAAATAAGGATCGGCAGGTCGAAGTGAGCCAAGATCTCGTTGCGCCTGCATCCGGGAAAGTGCAGCAGGATTTTCAGGACAATGGGGAAGGGATTAAAGTCGAAACAAGCAGTGATACAATTGATAGCATAAAAGAAGGCTATGTAGTTGAAGTCAGCAAAGACAGCCAGACGGGACTGACGGTTAAGGTGCAGCATGCGGATAATACCTACAGTATTTATGGCAAACTGAAAGATGTCGATGTTGCGTTATATGACTTTGTAGATAAAGGCAAAAAACTCGGCTCAATTAAATTGGATGACCATCATAAAGGGGTCTATTATTTTGCCATGAAAGACGGCGATAGATTTATTGATCCGATACAGGTGATTTCATTTGAATAAATGGATTGACCTTATTTTGAAGATACATGTGCACCCTTTTTTGTGGATTATCGCTGCGCTGGGCCTAGTCACAGGCCATATGAAAGCATTATTATGTCTGCTTCTGATTGTACTGGTCCATGAGCTGGGGCATGCTGCTCTGGCCGTGTTTTTTTCTTGGAGAATCAAACGTGTCTTTTTGCTGCCGTTTGGCGGAACGGTGGAAGTGGAAGAGCACGGGAATCGGCCGCTAAAGGAAGAGTTTGCGGTCATTATTGCCGGCCCTCTTCAGCATATCTGGCTTCAGCTTGCTGCCTGGACGCTTGCAGAATTCTCAGTGATTCATCAGCATACCTTTGAACTCTTCACCTTTTATAATCTTTCTATTTTATTTGTGAATTTGCTGCCGATCTGGCCGCTTGATGGCGGAAAATTGTTATTTCTGTTGTTTTCCAAGCAGCTTCCTTTTCAAAGAGCCCACCGGCTTCATTTAAAAACATCGCTCTGCTTCTGCCTGTTGCTGGGGTGTTGGGTTTTATTTGTGGTTCCTCTGCAAATCAGCGCATGGGTTTTGTTTGTCTTTCTGGCTGTTTCTTTGTTTGAGGAATACAGGCAAAGGCATTATATCCATGTGAGATTTCTCCTTGAGCGGTATTACGGAAAAAACCGTGAGCTTGAAAAACTGCTGCCGCTCACTGTAAAGGCAGAGGACAAAGTCTATCATGTGATGGCCGAGTTCAAGCGCGGATGCAAACACCCGATTATTATAGAGAAATCAGGGCAGAAACTGAGCCAGCTTGACGAGAATGAAGTCCTGCACGCTTACTTTGCCGATAAGCGGACGAATTCTTCTATGGAGGAACTGCTGCTGCCTTACTAAAATGGATTGACAAACGTCTTGTATTTTGGTATATTTTTTAATGTTATGGATGTAGCACCATTGCTACAACCGCTCAGTACAGGTGTTAAGAGCTTTAAAGCCCCCTGGTGTCTGGCGAGTCTTAGTCTAATAGGAGGTGCAGAGAATGTACGCAATCATTAAAACAGGCGGTAAACAAATCAAAGTTGAAGAAGGCCAAACTGTTTACATCGAAAAACTTGCTGCTGAAGCAGGTGAAACAGTTACTTTTGAAGACGTTTTGTTTGTTGGCGGAGACAACGTGAAAGTCGGCAACCCTACAGTTGAAGGCGCAACAGTAACGGCTAAAGTTGAAAAACAAGGCCGCGCGAAAAAAATCACTGTTTTCAGATACAAAGCAAAGAAAAACGTTCATAAAAAACAAGGTCATCGTCAGCCTTACACTAAATTGACGATCGAAAAAATCAACGCGTAAGCATGATTCAGGCAACAATCAGAAGGTCTCATGACAAAGGCATATTGTCTTTTGAAATGACAGGCCATGCCAATTTTGCTGAACATGGACAAGATCTTGTTTGTGCCGGAGTGACAGCCGTTGTGTTTGGAGCTGTTAACGCAGTCATTGTGCTCGCGGGCTTCGAGCCGCTTCTTGATATAGGGGAGGACGGGGGTTATTTTTACTTTGAATTCCCTGAATCTCTTGATCCGGAGGCGCGCCAAAAAGCTCAGCTGCTGATTGAAGGCATGATTGTTTCGCTGGAGACAATCGAACGAGATTACAAAGATAACTTGCGTGTGACCACAAACATAATATAGGAGGTGAGCTACATGCTTAGATTAGATCTTCAGTTTTTCGCTTCTAAAAAAGGAGTAGGTTCTACAAAGAACGGACGTGACTCTGAGTCTAAACGTTTAGGTGCTAAACGTGCTGACGGTCAATTCGTAACAGGCGGTTCTATCCTTTACCGTCAACGCGGAACAAAAATTTACCCAGGTGAAAACGTGGGCCGCGGCGGAGATGACACTCTTTTCGCGAAAATCGACGGAACTGTTAAATTCGAACGTTTCGGACGTGACCGCAAAAAAGTGAGCGTATATCCTGTAGCTCAATAATGATTCAAAAAACTCCGGTCGATGATGACTGGAGTTTTTTTTGCAATAATGCGGAGTAAACATCAAGAATGAAATGCAGAGTATGTGCGAGCAGACCCCGCCAAGAATGAGAATATATGTCTCAAACCCACTGGATATGTTCCCCAAGCAGTAATACATAAAATGTTCTGCCTGGCTGCAAATCAACCATAGCCAGAAAAAAAGGAACATGATATTTCTGGGAAAAACAATTGTTTTTCTAACAAAGCCTTCTCTGTTATAATTCATAATACACACTTATACAGACTCCTAAATAAGAAATTAAATGATTGGGAGTGCGAAAATGAAGGATGTTTCAAAAAAACAAGAAGAAAATATAAGCGATACGGCATTAACAAACGAACTGATTCATCTGCTTGCCCATTCTCGGCATGATTGGATGAATAAGCTGCAGCTTATTAAAGGAAACTTAAGCTTGCAGAAGTATGACCGCGTTTTTGAAATGATTGAAGAAATGGTTATAGACGCAAAGCACGAATCAAAGCTCTCAAACCTGAAAACACCGCAATTGGCGTTTGATTTTCTGACGTTTAATTGGAAAACCCATTATATGACGCTTGAATATGAAGTCCTTGGAGAAATTAAGGATTTATCGGCTTATGATCAAAAGCTGACGAAGCTGATGAGAAAGCTGTTTTCTCTGTTTGATCAAGCTGTCAGCAGAGAGAGCGAGAATCATGTAACGGTTTCGCTTCAAACGGATCATCCTGACAGACAGCTGATTATGTATCTTGATTTTCATGGCGCCTTTGCCGATCCAGCTGCTTTTGATGAGATTCGGCAAAATTGCTTTGAGGGTATTGATATCATGCGTTTTGAAATCACAGGTCATGAATGCTTGATTGAAATTGGGTTGGACTAGCGGAGTTTTTAACGGTTTAGAACGGAGGACATTATGTTTGTAGATCAGGTCAAAGTTTATGTAAAAGGCGGCGACGGCGGCAACGGAATGGTTGCGTTTCGCCGAGAAAAGTATGTACCGAAAGGCGGTCCTGCCGGCGGTGACGGAGGAAATGGAGGAGACGTCGTTTTTGAAGTGGATGAAGGTCTCCGCACCCTGATGGATTTTAGATATAAAAAACACTTTAAAGCAATTCGCGGCGAGCATGGCATGTCCAAAAACCAGCACGGCCGAAATGCAGATGATATGGTCATTAAAGTTCCGCCAGGCACCGTTGTGACAGATGATGATACAAAGCAGGTCATTGCTGATTTAACTGAACACGGCCAGCAGGCTGTTATCGCAAGGGGCGGGAGAGGCGGAAGAGGGAATTCCCGCTTTGCCACACCGGCTAATCCCGCGCCTCAGCTTTCAGAAAACGGCGAGCCGGGAAAAGAACGTTATGTTGTTCTTGAATTAAAAGTGCTTGCGGATGTCGGACTAGTTGGGTTCCCGAGCGTGGGTAAATCGACTTTGCTGTCTGTTGTCTCATCCGCAAAACCGAAAATTGCCGACTATCACTTCACAACGCTTGTCCCGAATCTCGGCATGGTTGAAACAGATGACGGACGCAGCTTTGTTATGGCTGATTTGCCTGGACTGATTGAAGGCGCACATCAAGGTGTCGGACTTGGCCACCAATTTTTGCGCCATATTGAACGGACGCGGGTGATTGTTCACGTTATTGACATGTCCGGTTTGGAAGGCCGCGATCCGTATGAGGATTATGTCACGATTAACCAAGAACTAAGTGAGTACAATCTGCGTCTCACTGAGCGTCCGCAAATTATCGTTGCAAATAAAATGGACATGCCGCAGGCTGCGGAAAATCTTGAAGCCTTTAAAGAAAAGCTGACAGATGATTACCCGGTATTCCCGATCAGTGCGGTGACAAGAGAAGGTCTTCGTGAGCTTCTGTTTGAAGTCGCCAATCAGCTTGAGAACACGCCGGAATTCCCGCTGTATGACGAGGAAGAGCTTACACAAAACCGTGTCATGTACACGATGGAAAATGAAGAAGTGCCATTTAACATTACACGCGATCCAGACGGTGTCTATGTGCTTTCTGGAGACAGTCTTGAGCGGTTATTCAAGATGACTGATTTCTCCCGTGATGAATCGGTTAAACGGTTTGCTAGACAGATGCGCGGAATGGGTGTTGATGAAGCGCTTAGAGAACGCGGAGCCAAGGATGGAGATATCATCAGGCTTCTGGAATTCGAATTTGAATTTATTGATTAATGTGACTGAGAGGAGAGCCTGGATGTCAGGCTCTCTATTTTAAAGGGGGGGTGCAAATGAAAGAGGAGACATTTTATCTTGTCCGTGAAGATGTATTGCCCGATGCGATGAGAAAGACATTGGAAGTCAAAAAGCTGCTTGATCGAAAAAAAGCAGATTCAGTGGCAGACGCCGTTCAGAAGGTGGATTTAAGCAGAAGTGCGTTTTATAAATACAGAGATGCTGTTTTTCCATTTTATACGATGGTTAAAGAGCAAATTATCACACTTTTCTTTCATTTAGAGGATAGGTCGGGCGCGTTATCTCAGCTCCTGCAGGCGGTAGCCGATTCTGGAAGCAACGTTCTTTCCATTCACCAGACCATACCGCTTCAAGGCAGGGCGAATGTGACACTGTCTATCAGTACATCTGCAATGGAAGAGGACATTCATACGTTAATGAATAAACTCAGAAAGTTTGATTTTGTAGAAAAGGTTGAAATATTAGGTTCAGGTGCATAAGGGAGAGAATATCGTCATGAAAGTCGGTTATTTAGGTCCAGCAGCAACATTCACACATTTAGCAGTCAGTTCTTGTTTTCAAAACGGCGCCGAACACGTTGCTTACCGCACAATACCTGAGTGTATCGATGCGGCAGTTGCAGGTGAAGTTGATTTTGCTTTTGTTCCTTTAGAGAATGCATTAGAAGGATCGGTAAATGTAACGATAGACTATTTAATACATGAAAAGCCCTTGCCAATCGTAGGGGAAATGACGTTGCCAATTCATCAGCACTTGCTCGTCCACCCTTCAAGAGAGGATGCATGGAAAGAGCTCGACAAAATTTATTCGCACTCACACGCGATTGCGCAATGCCATAAATTCCTCCATTCTCAATTACCTTCCATTCCGTATGAATATGCCAATTCAACCGGAGCGGCAGCAAAATTTGTCAGTGATCATCCTGAGCTGAATATCGGGGTCATTGCCAATGACATGGCAGCTTCTACATACGAATTAAAAATTGTCAAACGAGATATACAGGATTACAGGGATAATCATACGAGATTTGTTATCCTGTCTCCTGATGCGAACATATCATTTGAAGTGAATTCAAAACTGAGTTCAAGACCTAAAACGACCCTCATGGTCATGCTTCCGGAGGATGAGTCCGGGGCGCTCCATAGAGTGCTGTCTGCATTTTCTTGGAGAAACTTAAATTTGTCAAAAATTGAGTCGCGTCCGACAAAAACCGGATTAGGCCATTATTTCTTTATTATTGATATAGAAAAAGCGTTTGATGATGTATTGATTCCAGGTGCCATGCAAGAGCTCGAAGCGCTTGGCTGCAACGTGAAGCTTCTTGGTGCATATCAGTCTTACCAATGATAAAAAAGCCCAATAAAGGGCTTTTTTTAGTCTTTAATTAAAATGCCGGCTTCCTCAAGTGCTTGGCAGGCTTGATGGATGCGGTATTCATCGGGTGCTGTCAGTGTATGAAGATGCACGCCATCAGTCAGCTGTGATAAATAGGCGGCATTCGTAGAATTGATTTTTTTGATGAAATGGCTTACTTCTTTCCGGGTCCCTACTTGGATGGCTGCCGTTAAATCTCCGTAGACGGGATGTTCAATTTTTACGTCTTTTACGGTAACACCTTCGTCCACGATGATCTGCAGTTCCTCTTCTGTCCGTTCAGGGCCGTGCAGACAAGCGATAATTCTTTCTGTCTGCTGGTGCTGCTGAGCGGCTGCATCCATATACACATATCCTTGGCTTGTAGCGATAATCGGTTCATTTTTCGCTTTCAAGAGCGATATATCCTGAACAATTACCTGTCTTGAAACATTCGCTTTTTTGGCGAGTTCTCCTCCTGTTAGCGGTGATGTGGATTCCTTCAGCCACAGAAGAAGCTGGTTACGCCTGTTGGCGCCCATGAGCTTTAATTCTTCGGTCAATATCAAATTCTCCTTTCTTTTGTTCCCAAAGCAATGTAAACGTATGTAACAACTGATCCAGTTGTTCAGCCGTTGTATGCCTTCCAAAAGAGATGCGGATAAATTGCAGGGCTTCTTGTTCTGTTTTTCTTAATGCTTTCATTGCTTCAGATGGTCCGTGATAACCGGCGGAACAAGCGCTGCCCGTTGAAATGCAAATATTATTCCGATTACATTCTAACATAACATATTGTCCTTCAAATGAGTGAAATAAACACCCGACAATATGGGGAAGACATTCCGTTTGTGAAGTGTCAGCCGCAAGGGTTACAGGGAGAGACCGAATGCTGATTTGGTCTAAAAAGTATGTTCTTAATGCCTTATTGCGGGATAACTGTTTATCCATTTCACTTACAATTAACTCCGCAGCGGCAGTGAAGGCTCCGATCCCGGGAACATTCACCGTGCCGGCCCTGAATCCTTGTTCGTGCGCGGTAATAGGATAGACGGGTTTCCAAGGCACACCTGGCCGAATGTAGACCGCACCTACTCCTTTAGGCCCGTGGACTTTATGGCTGGACATTGAGAGTGCATCCACCCCTAGTTGGTCTGTATGAATTGGGATTTTTCCAAACGTTTGCACAGCGTCGCAATGGAGAAGAATATCCCTTTTGTGCAGAAAGGAAGACAGACGCTGAATGGGCTGAATAATCCCGGTTTCAGAGTTGGCATGCTGAATAGATACCAGACCTGTTTCCGGGCGGATATGGGCTGCTAATATTTCCTCGGTAATAAGCCCGTATTCATTCGGTTCAATGATGGTTACATCGAATCCATGCTGTTCCAGAAATCCGGCACAATTGTGCAGGGATTGATGTTCCATGGCAGACGTAATGAAATGTCTTTTGGATTTTGGCAGTCCGTTTAGCAATGATTGAATGGCTAGAAAATTGGACTCAGTGCCGCCGCTTGTAAAATAGATGCCGCTTGCTTCTCCGCCAATGATGTCAGCGATTTTTTCGCGGCAGTACTCCAATATGTGTTTTGCTCTTCCACCTGCGTCATGCAGGCTGCTGGCATTGCCGTACATATCCATACTAAGCTTCTGATAGACGTGAAGGGCTTCCTCACAAATAGGCGTTGTCGCTGCATAATCTAAATAAATCATCCGGTCTTTCCTCCATCCGTTCTCATAAAAAACTCTTGAGTTTATTCTATCGTTGTGTAAATATAGGTGTCAAGACAGGTGTAAACAACAGGAGGGTGGCATATGTCTAAAAAGACGGTTGCAGTCATCGGTTCAGGGGTTGCGGCGCTTTCCTTAGCGTCAGCTTTTCCGCCCTCATACGAAGTGACTGTCATCACAAAAAAAAGCGTCAAAAACAGCAATTCAGTCTATGCACAAGGCGGAATTGCTGCGGCTTATGCAGAGCTTGATTCAATTGAAGCCCATCTGGAGGATACGTTGTATGCCGGGTGCGGGCATAACGATCTAGCTATTGCAGCAGACGTTTTACATGATGGGAAATGGATCATTCAAAACTTATTGGAAAGAGAATTTCCATTCGACCGCAACGATCAAGGCGATGTATGTCTTGGCAGAGAAGGAGCCCACTCGCACAACCGCATTTTTCATGCAGGGGGAGACGCAACAGGCAGGCTGCTTGTCGAGTATTTGCTGAAACAGGTCAACAGCAAAATCGAGTTAATCGAGCATGAAACGGCGGCAGATTTGCTAATTGATCACGGACGCTGTATCGGCGTCATGACAAAAGACAGCCAAGGGCGGATCAAGGTAAGGCATGCGGATGAAGTGGTGCTGGCGGCCGGCGGATGCGGGAGCCTATTTCTTCACCATACAAACGATCCATCTGTCACAGGTGACGGTCTTTCACTGGCTTATCGGGCCGGAGCGGAATTAACTGATTTAGAGTTTGTTCAATTTCACCCGACACTGCTTGTGAAAAACGGTGTTTCCTACGGGCTTGTTTCTGAAGCTGTAAGAGGGGAAGGAGGATGTTTAGTTGATGAACACGGCCGCCGGGTTATGGTTGAACGGCATCCTTTAGGTGACCTGGCTCCAAGGGACATCGTCTCACGGGTAATTCATGAAGAAATGGCAAAAGGAAACAGCGTTTATATCGACTGCAGCGCGATTTCTGATTTCGAAGCGCGTTTCCCTACCATCACCGCTATTTGTGAAAAAGCAGGGGTTGATATAAAAAGCGGAAAAATACCTGTTGCCCCGGGAATGCATTTCTTGATGGGAGGTGTTTTAGTTAATCAATGGGGGGAAACGACAGTCCCGGGGCTTTATGCAGTTGGTGAGACCTCATGCACCGGTTTACACGGAGCAAACCGGCTTGCGAGCAATTCCTTATTAGAGGCCCTGGTGTTTGGAAAAAGGGCAGCAGAGCATATGATGCAAAAACCGGCTTATTACAGCCGATATCAATCTGCTCCACAAACTATAGTATACAGGGTGCCGAATACAGAGATGTATGAATTGCAAAGCAGAATGACAAACCACATGTCCATCTTGCGGGAACAAAGCAGTTTGGTTGAGCTAAGCAACTGGCTTCATATGCTGCCTTATCAGGAAGTGAATGTGAAGGATATCACAATATCTCAGCTGGAGCTTTCTCATTTATGGCAGGTTGCAAAACTAATGACATCGTCCGCGCTTTTGAGGGAGGAAAGCAGAGGGGCCCACTTTCGCACCGACTTTCCCCACTCTGATGAGCGCTGGCAGGGAAGACAAATTGTCCATACAAAAACCGGAACAAAGATTAGAAAAAACGAGGGGATTTGGAAAAATGAATCATTTACAGCTGAAAAAAATGCTGAATCACTTTTTTCTTGAGGATATAGGGATGGGGGATCTTACATCGCAGTCTATATTTGGAGAACAGAGCTGTGAAGCAAAGATTGTTGCAAAGTCAGATGGCATCTTTGCGGGAGCTGCCGTGATAAAAGAAGGCTTTATGTTATTAGACGAAGATGTTCAAACCCGTTTACATAAAACAGATGGAGACATTTTGCGAAAAGGTGAAGTGATTGCCGTGTTACGCGGTCCGGCAGCTGCGCTTCTATCAGGAGAGCGGGTCGTATTAAATCTTATTCAGAGGCTTTCTGGAATTGCGACAATGACAGGGGAGGCTGTGCGGCGGCTGGATGATGAACAGATTGAAATTTGTGACACGAGAAAAACAACACCGGGGTTGAGAATGCTGGAGAAATACGCTGTCAAAGCCGGCGGCGGGTCTAATCATCGGTTCGGTTTATATGACGGCATCATGATCAAAGATAATCATATTGCGGCCTGCGGCTCTATTACAGAGGCGTGCCAAAAAGCGCGCCGAGCCGCTGGGCATATGGTGAAAATCGAAGTGGAAATTGAAACGGAGGAACAGCTGCGGGAAGCAATAGATGCAGGAGCAGATGTTATTATGTTTGACAACTGTCCGCCAGAGACGGTCCGCCATTTCGCAACTCTTACACCCGACCATATCAAAATTGAAGCTTCAGGAGGGATTACGTTAGAAACTTTGGCTGCTTTTAAAGGGACGGGTGTGGATTATATATCATTAGGGTTTCTGACGCATTCGGTCAAGAGTTTAGATATCAGCATGGATGTCACATTATCAAATGAATCTGTGGAGGAATGCCATTATGTCAATTCTTGATGTGATAAAACAATCGAATGATATGATGCCTGAAGGTTACAAAGGAATGTCGAGAAAAGATATGGAAACTCGTGTTGCCGCCATTAAGAAAAAGTTCGGCAGCAGGCTCTTTATACCGGGCCATCATTATCAAAAAGATGAAGTGATAAAATTTGCTGATCAAACAGGCGATTCCCTTCAACTGGCTCAAATCGCCGAAAAAAATAAAGATGCGGATTATATTGTATTTTGCGGTGTGCACTTTATGGCAGAGACCGCTGATATGCTGACAGGCGCGGAACAAACGGTTATCCTGCCCGATATGAGAGCAGGGTGTTCCATGGCTGACATGGCTGACATGCAGCAGACCAATAGGGCGTGGGAGAAGCTTCAGCATACTTTCGGAGATACGATCATACCTTTAACGTATGTAAACTCCACTGCGGAGATCAAGGCTTTCGTCGGTAAGCATGGCGGGGCGACCGTGACTTCTTCAAATGCGAAAAAAGTGCTTGAATGGGCGTTTACACAGAAAAAACGAATTTTATTTTTGCCTGATCAGCATTTAGGGAGAAATACGGCTTATGATCTAGGCATTAGGCTTGAAGATATGGCTGTGTGGGATCCGATAAAAGAAGAATTAGTTACCGAATCTGAGCATAAGAATGTGAAAGTGGTTTTGTGGAAAGGGCATTGCTCAGTTCACGAAAAATTCACCGTGAAAAATATCCATGATGTGAAAGAGCGAGATCCTGACATTCGGGTCATTGTACACCCGGAATGCTCACATGAAGTCGTAACGCTAAGTGACGACAGCGGTTCAACAAAATATATTATCGATACAATCAACCAGGCTTCGGCGGGAAGCAAGTGGGCAATCGGAACAGAGATGAATCTTGTCCAGAGGATCATTCACGAGCACCCTGATAAACAAATCGAATCACTTAACCCTGACATGTGCCCGTGTCTGACAATGAATCGAATCGATTTGCCGCATTTGCTATGGTCTTTGGAACAAATAGAAAAAGGAGATCCGTCAGGCGTGATCAAGGTGCCGAAAGCCATTCAGCAAGATGCCCTCCTTGCCCTGAACCGTATGCTTTCAATTACGTAGAATCAGAAATATTTCCCCTCCTGACTCATAACTTCTTTTGTTTGGGCATATGTTGTGAAGAAACATATTGTAATCTCAGCTGAACTGTTCACGTTTTGCATAGGAGGGGAAAACGTTGAAAATCCATATCGTTCAAAAAGGCGATTCGCTCTGGAAAATAGCTGAAAAATACGGAGTTGATATTGAGGAAGTGAAAAAACTCAATACGCAGCTTAGCAATCCAGACTTAATCATGCCTGGAATGAAAATAAAAGTGCCGTCTGAAGCTGTACCGGTCAGAAAAGAGCCATTAGCAGGCAAAAGTCCGGCTTCGGCCGGGAGTATGAAGCAAGAACATCCATATGCGAAAGAAAAGCCTAAGTCCGTTGTTGACGTAGAAGACACAAAGCCGAAAGAAAAGGAGTCTGTGCCGTATGTCCCGCCGATGCCTAATTTGCAGGAAAATGTATATCCTGAGGCTGATGTGAACGATTACTATGATATGAAACAGCTTTTCCAGCCGTGGTCGCCTCCTAAACCGGAGGAGCCGAAAAAACATCATGACGGAAATATGGATCATATGCATCACATGCAAGATCAATTTCCACAACAGGAGGCTATGAGTAATATGGAAAATGCAAATTATCCAAATATGCCCAATATGCCAAAGGCGCCAGAGGTAGGCGGTATGGAAGAAGAAAATATTCATCACACAGTTCCGAATATGCCGGGGCCGGCTGTTCAGCCTTATTATCATTATCCGGCTCACTGCGTTCCATGTCCGGTCCCTATTTCACCAGTCCTTCCGGGATCAGGATTATGCTATCCGTACTATCCGGCACATGCTTATCCAATGGTTCAGCCTTATGGATACCAGCCAAGCTTTGTATCGCCTCAGTATGATCCGGGCCAATTTGAAAACCAGCATCATGAAAACAGCCATCACGGACATTACGGTTCATACGGAGCGCCTCAATATGCATCTCCGGCTTATGGATCTCCGTATGGACAAATGCCGTATGGCCCTTATTATGGGAGTCCTCAAGTGATGGGAGCATACCAGCCGTCTGCGGTTCCTGGCTACATGCCGTACAATGATCCCGACGATTGCGGCTGTGACGATAATCATCAGCCATATTTCTCCGCACCTGGCTATTCGGGAGCTTATGGAAACCCTTATATGCCGTATGGCGCAGCTAATCCAAACCCAAATCCCTATGCGGACGGAGCTTCTATGCCAATGGCGAATCAGCCTTCTGTCAACCAAATGTTTGGCCGGCCGGAAGAAGAAAATGAGTGATGATTTGGAACGATGTAAATCGTTCCTTTTTTTTTGTTTCGCGCAGACTGTTGCAAATGGACAGAACTGACAAGCTTAACATGCCCCTCGGACGCGCATGATAATACAGAGCAAACATGCTCAATTCGTCCACGGGGGGTTTTTCCATTGGGTAAAAAAATGACGATCGCGAGCTTGATTCTAATGACAGCCGGCTTAACAGCATGCGGAGCAAACGATAATGCTCAGAATGATACGCGCAATAACGGCAATACCCGTCCAATTGGATATTATACAAATGAAAATGATGCTGACAGACAGGGAGAAGGAATCGATAACGATGGTCCTGTTACAGAATTAATGGAGGACCAGAACGACGGTAACCGAAACACGACTAATGTGAATAACCGTAACGGTGTTACTGCTGATGATCGTGTTCCCTTGGCAACTGACGGAACAAATAACTACACAAATAACAGAAACATGAATCGAAATGCGACAAACAACGGATATGAAAACCAGGAAAACAGAAGACTGGCTGCAAAAATTGCCAACCGGGTGAAACAAGTCAAAAACGTCATTGACACCCAAGTAATGGTAACGGATGACAAAGTGGTTGTCGCAGTCAGAAGCCACAGAGAGTTCACTCAGTCCGACAGGAATAATGTTACAAAAGCCGCACGCAACTATGCGAATGGCCGTGACGTTCAAGTGTCGACAGATAAAGGGCTGTTCAGAAAGCTGCACAAAATGAACACCCGCTAGACTGAAAGGCTGCCGCTCGGCAGCCTTTTTCTTTGCATCTGCGAAAAATAACCATTAAAGTGTACATAGAAAATGTCAAAAGAAGGTGAAAGCATGGCTGGCCATTCCAAGTGGAAAAACATACAAAAAAGGAAAAATGCGCAGGATGCAAAGCGCGGGAAAATATTTATGAAGCTTGCGAAAGACATCTATGTGGCAGCGAGAGAAGGGGGAGCTGATCCTGAAACAAATTCAGCATTGCGTCTTGTCATCGAAAAAGCAAAAGGCGCCAATATGCCAAATGAAAATATAGACCGAGCCATTCAAAAAGCCGCGGGGAACCAAGACGGAAGCAGCTATGAGGAAATCACCTATGAGGGCTACGGCCCATCCGGGGTTGCCGTCATGGTTGAATGTGTTACAGATAACAAAAACCGAACAGCCTCAAATGTGCGGACGGCGTTTCATAAAAACGGCGGAAGTTTGGGGGAAAACGGATGTGTGTCCTTTTTATTTGAACGGAAGGGATTTATGACGATTGACCGTGCAGAACATCAAATAGATGAAGATGAGCTCATGCTTGATGTGCTGGAAGCAGGTGGAGAAGAGCTGCAGACAGAAGAAGATCATTATGTGGTATTAACGCAGCCCGAGCGTTTTGAAGGCGTAAAAACAGCTCTCGAATCGAACTATCCAATTTCTTCGGCAGAGGTGACCATGCTTCCGAAAACTTATGCGGAAGCCGATGATCAGGCTGTTGAGAAACTGGAAAAATTGATCGACATCCTTGAAGATGACGATGATGTTCAAGAAGTATATACAAATTGGCGCTCATAAAAAAACGGGCACGATATCATATCGAGCCCGTTTTGGTGTATTCAAGAGACACGCTCATTTTCCTGTGTGTATTCTTTCTCCCAGAAATCAGCGTTTTTGATGCCCAGCGCTTTCGGATCAAAGACCGGGTCTAAGCCCTGCTTCTTTTGGCGCTCATAATCCTTTAAAGCGATTAGCGCTGGCTTGGCAAGCAGCACGATCGCAATGACGTTCAGCCATACCATAATGCCAAGCCCTGCATCACCTAATGCCCAAGCAAGTGAAGCAGTTTTTACAGTTCCGTAGAACGTCGCTGCTAAAATAATCAGTTTTAAACCAAATATGGCCCATTTGCCATCCCTGCCTCGGGCTAAATAGGCGATATTTGTTTCTGCGATATAGTAATACGCCATAATCGTTGTAAATGCGAAGAAGAATAAAGCGATAGCAACAAAACCAGCGCCAAATCCGGGAAGGACGTTGTCGATGGCCGCTTGAGTGAAACCAGGTCCAGCCTCTACGCCTTTAAGGTGATGCACGATAAAAGAACCATCTGCAGAGTGGGTATTGTACATCCCGGTAAATAGGATCATGAAAGCTGTAGCTGAACACACAAATAAGGTGTCAATATAAACCGAAAATGCCTGAACCAGCCCCTGTTTGACCGGATGGGAAACTTCTGCGGCCGCCGCCGGATGCGGGCCTGTTCCCTGGCCGGCTTCGTTTGAGTAAATGCCTCGTTTGACACCCCAAGAAATCGCCATGCCGATCAGGCCGCCAAAAGCGGAATCCAATGCAAACGCGCTTTTGAAAATTAATGAAATCACTGCAGGCAATTCAGAAATATTCATAACAATAATGATGAAAGACAGCAGGATATAGCCAATGGCCATAAACGGAACAATCATTTGCGCAGCACTGGCAATACGCTTGACGCCGCCAAAAATGATAACTCCTAACAATAAAACGAGAACACCGCCTGTGATGGCAGGAGAAATGCCAAATGCATTTTGGACGCCGGCCGCAATAGAGTTGGACTGTGTACGCCCGGCATCAGCAGGGCCATTGCAATAAGGGCAGCAGCGGCAAATATGATGGCAAACCACTTAATGCCTAATCCTTTTTCGATATAATAAGCGGGGCCGCCTCGATATTGGCCGTCTTGTTTCACTTTGTACATTTGGGCAAGAGTTGACTCAACAAAGGCGCTCGCCGCACCGATAAAGGCAATCGCCCACATCCAGAACACCGCACCGGGTCCGCCGAAGGCGATTGCTGTCGCCACACCCGCGATGTTTCCTGTTCCCACTCGGCCGGACAGTGCAATCGATAATGCTTGAAAAGAAGAAACACCGGCTTTAGAGCTCTTCCCTTTGAACATCAGAACAATCATTTCTTTCAAATGTCTGACTTGTAAAAAACGGGTCATAATAGAAAAGATCAATCCGACTCCCAATAACATATAAATGACGGGCGTACTCCATAAGACCGCGTTTAAATGAGTAACAAAATCTGCCATCAAGCTTCCTCCTCGCACATATTAAATACATATATAACAAGGATTTTGGGCTAATCGAACTATTTCTACAATTGATTTGTCACATTATATAACGGGTAATTATTAATAGTAGGGGAAAAGGAGATACCGCGTTGTTTTATAAGGCAACTGAGGGAATTTTTGATAAAGTCTTTTAACAGCAAATGGCCAAGGTGTGTCAATCTATAGTTAGGTCGTTTTTCACTAGTTCTGTTCATCTTGATTCATGTTTCATCACTTCAGTGGCGCCTGCGGCGGATCTGTATGTATCCGATGATCATCATTCATACGTTTCATCCATATCATGTAAATCGTGATTGCCGATTTTCATAGTATTGTGATTGATCAGGATGGGACTGCTGTCTAGATCATTACCGTAGATAGATTGTTTTCATTCACAAGTTCGCCTCTGGCCGCTCTAAGCTCAAGGTATTACGGGATACATAAGAGTTTAACAGATGACTGACAACCGGCGATATCGAAGAAAACAATATGATAAGTTGGATGTTACGGCATATTCATGTGTGAACTTCTTGTTTCTCTCCTTCATACGATCTTTACATTTCCTTAAAATTTGCTCAATAAAGTGCTGGTATGATGAAATAAACAAATAAAGGGTGGGGGGAGACAGAAATGGAGAAAATGTATTGTCATTCCAGAGAGGAAGACTCAAAAGCGGTTTACTTAACTGTGAGGGGCTATCTGATTAAGCTGTCACCTGAACAAATGAAAATGATTTCTGCTGGCAGAAAGTAAAAATAAATTGAAAAGGCAGCCGCTCAAGCGGCTGCCTTTTCAATTTAAGAATATTTTCTTTTCCGCTGTGCGAAATGCTTTTGAAACCAATCTTTTTTATATAAAAATGCGATAATTTCCAGCCAAAAACCCGGAATCTTTTTGGGGAATATCGGTTTTTTGTAGAGCGCATGGTACGCTGATTTTAAATCGTCCCACTGCGTACACGTTTTGGTCTGTTCGAATCTTGCAACATCAATCACCCGCACTGTGCCGGTTTCTGTCAATATCAAATTCCGCAAATGAATGTCTGACGGATTCAGACCGGCTGCCCGGGCGTCAGACAGTGCTTCTTCAACCTGCTGAATCATGTCGTCATTGATCGCAATGCCTTTCTTCAAACAGTTATAAAAGGTTTCACCTTTTATATATTCCATGAGAATAAATGAATCACCAGTTTCGTAAATGTCAGGGTAGAATGCGGACCCGGCTAATTTTTCATAGATCGCGGCTTCTTTGATGGCTGTCGCCTGATACTCTGGAAAAAATACTTTCAGCGCCATGTTTCGATTGCCTTCTGTTAAGGCAAATACATAGGCGCTTCTTCCCTTGCCGATTAGTGTTAATTCTTCAGACTTTTCTTTGACTTTATCAAATCTGCTGTTCTTGCGGTATATGACTGAATGGGCCAGTGCCTCTGCTTTTGTCAGCATTTCATTCACCTTCTTTGCTCTATTTTATGCAGCTGTTTGCAGGAAAATCATAAACTGTTCGGAAAAAGAGCCTATATCTAGTGTATCTGGTCTTGAAGAGGAAGGCTATCTATAAGCCTTGATTGTGATAAAAGAGACATAGAGCGATCATTTCCATTCTTGAAAAGCGCTTACAAATGGGATAGTATTAATTTAAAATGAAGCGCTTTCGTAATGTTCAAGGGGGAACAAGCAATGACAAAACAGATTGTGACAGGGATTATCGGTGCTGGACGCATCGGCAAACTTCATGTTCAAAATATCGGCCGAATTCCTCATATGAAAATAAAGGCGGTCTCTGATAATCAGGCAAGCGATATAAAAAGGTGGGCTGAGAGCCATCAGATTGAATACATAACCTCTGACTATCGTGATTTATTGCATGACCCTGATATTGAAGCTGTTCTTATTTGCTCACCGACAGCCACGCATGCACAGATGATCAGGGAAGCGGCAGAGGCGAAAAAACATATTTTTTGTGAGAAGCCTATCAGTTTTTCTCTAGATGAAACCAAAGAAGCGCTTGCGGCCGTCCGAAAACACGGAGTTGCACTTCAAGTCGGCTTTAACCGCCGTTTTGATCCTCATTTTAAAAAAATCAAAACCATTGTTGAAAATGGTGAAATTGGTACGCCTCACTTGTTAAAAATCACGTCGCGGGACCCAGAACCCCCACATGTAGATTATCTCCGCACTTCTGGCGGTTTGTTTATGGATATGTCGATTCATGATTTTGATATGGCCAGATATATTATGGGAAGCGAAGTGACGGAAGTGTATGCAAAAGGGGCGGCTTTGGTGAATCCATCCTTTGCAGAGCTGGGAGATATTGATACGGCTGTCATTACACTGACATTTGAAAACGGTGCCATGGCTGTGATTGACAACAGCCGACAAGCTGTGTACGGATATGACCAGCGAGTCGAGGTTTTCGGGACGAAAGGCTCGGCAGCGGCAGACAACAGCAGGCCGACGACAGTCGAAGTGTCAACGGCTGATTTCGTGATGAAGGATAAACCGCATTTCTTTTTCCTTGAGCGCTATAAGGATGCGTATGAGGAGGAGATGATTCGGTTTGCAGAAGCGATCGGCACAAACCGGGAAAACGCCTGCACGGGCAACGACGGTTTTCAAGCGGAGCGGATCGCCAGAGCGGCTCAGCAGTCTCTTGCTATCGGTATGCCTGTCAGTGTCGAGCACAATGAAAAAATCGCTTTTTGAGCAAGCAGGATTAACAGTCACAAAGCTTGGGTATATAACCTCCATCGATACTTTGATACTTTAAGCAGGCGGTGGAGAAAATGAATACAGCACAAGGTAAAGGAACTATTTTGAACAAAATCGGAATTCCTTCTCACATGGTTTGGGGTTATATTGGCGTTGTCATCTTTATGGTTGGAGACGGGCTCGAACAAGGCTGGCTGTCTCCTTTTCTTGTTGATCACGGTCTCAGCATGCAGCAATCCGCATCTTTATTTACCATGTATGGCATTGCAGTCACCATCTCGGCTTGGCTGTCGGGCACGTTTGTCCAAACTTGGGGGCCAAGAAAAACGATGACTGTCGGTTTGCTTGCATTTATCCTCGGTTCGGTTGCTTTTATCGGCTGGGCGATTCCTCATATGCATTATCCGGCTCTCTTAGGTAGCTATGCACTTAGAGGCTTGGGATATCCGCTGTTTGCATACTCTTTTCTCGTGTGGGTGTCATACAGCACCTCTCATCGTATTCTTGGAAAAGCCGTCGGCTGGTTTTGGTTTATGTTTACGTGTGGCCTTAACGTGCTCGGGCCGTTCTATTCCAGCTATGCGGTTCCGGCCTTTGGAGAAATCAATACGCTTTGGAGCGCTTTGTTATTTGTGGCGGCAGGAGGATTCCTCGCCTTATTTTTTAATAGAGATACATTCACACCTGTACACCCAGATCAGCCGAAATGGAAAGAACTGTCGAAGGCGTTTACAATTATGTTTGAAAACCCTAAGGTCGGCATCGGCGGAGTGGTCAAGACAATTAATGCCATAGGGCAATTCGGATTTGCCATCTTTCTTCCTACTTATTTAGCGCGTTACGGGTATTCCGTTTCGGAATGGCTGCAAATATGGGGGACGCTGTTTTTTGTGAATATTGTATGTAACATCATATTTGGTGCAGTCGGAGATAAACTTGGCTGGCGCAATACCGTGATGTGGTTTGGCGGTGTCGGTTGCGGCATTTTTACGCTGGCGCTTTATTACACGCCTCAGTTGATCGGGCATCAGTATTGGGTGCTGATGGTGATCGCTTGCTGTTACGGTGCGGCATTGGCTGGCTACGTGCCATTAAGCGCGCTTTTGCCGACGCTTGCACCTGATAATAAAGGGGCTGCCATGTCAGTGTTGAATTTAGGTTCTGGTTTATGTGCGTTTATCGCGCCGGGCATCGTCAGTCTTTTCATTGGTCCGCTCGGTGCAGGCGGGGTGATTTGGATTTTTGCGGCATTGTATTTTTTCAGTGCTTTTCTGACGCAATTCCTGACGATTTCTGAGCAAAGCGCCGATGTCTTGACGGAGGAACGGCTTGTCAGGGAAAACGTGCAAACAAATTTCGAGAAAACGGTTAAGCAGTAGCCTCTTTGGTCAAACTAGTCATAAACGTGTGCAAAGAGGTGTAGAGGGTGAAACGATTCAGCACGGCGTATCTTTTGCTGGGCATTTTTTGCTCAGCCGCAGCATTTCTAATAGTTGCTCCTCCCCGTGCATTAGGAGCCGAAGTGGAGCACTATGAGCCGCTGCAGGTGCATGTGCAGCTTGAAAAAGTGTATTTGGACGGCGATGTCAGTATTGAGCATAAGCATGAAAAAGTGCTTTCTATGGATGATTTTTGGGCAGCTTATGCCGGCTGGACGCTTGTCGAACAAAAAAAGGGCTATGTACTCTTCCGGAAGCAAATGGATGATATTTCTCCGCTCAGCAAGGTGAACGGGTATATCGGTGTATCGGATCATGGCGTGATTTCCACCTTTCATGGGCGGCCTGAGTCAGATTCCGAACCGATTCAGTCTTTTTTTCAAATTGATTTAGAAAGGCTGGAGAGCCATATGCAAAAAAATCTGCTGAAAGGCATTCCATTTCGGACGAAAGCGGAGTTTGAGGACGTAATAGAACATATGAAGACATACAGCGGTTGACGTCCGCTGATTGAAGACATGTATTCATGTCTTTTTTTTCGTGAAAGAATGAGAGAGAAGCGAACGTATGTTAACTTTTCTATGAGACTTTGGCTGTTTTTATGGTACAATGAAGAACAGTCAAAGAGGTGAATTTGCGTGATCGAATTTGTAAAAGGGACGATTGATTATGTATCTCCCCAATATATTGTGATAGAGAACGGCGGCATTGGCTATCAGATCTTCACGCCGAATCCGTTTATATACAAGGAGAGAAACAAAGAAACGATTTTTACGTACCATCATATCAGAGAGGATGCTTTTTCGCTCTACGGTTTTTCAACAAGAGAGGAGAAGGCGCTCTTTACAAAGCTGTTAAACGTGACCGGAATCGGTCCAAAAGGGGCACTCGCCATTTTAGGCTCAGGTGATCCGGGAGCGGTTATCCAAGCGATTGAAAATGAGGATGAAGCCTTTTTGGTCAAGTTTCCTGGTGTAGGAAAGAAAACCGCGCGCCAGATTATTCTTGATTTAAAAGGAAAGCTCGCTGATGTCGTGCCTGAAATGATTGAAAACCTGTTTAATCATGAAGAAAGGCTTGAAAAGCAAACAGCAGAAACGGCTCTCGAAGAAGCGCTTGAGGCCCTCAGGGTTCTCGGTTACGCTGAAAAAGAAATCAAAAAGGTGCTTCCTCACTTAAACGAAGAAGCTGGGCTGACAACAGACCAATATGTGAAAAAAGCATTACAAAAACTATTGAAGTAAGGTGATGTTCATGGATGAACGGCTCGTCTCAAGTGAAGCAGACAACCATGAATCAATGATAGAGCAAAGTTTGAGGCCGCAAAATCTGGCGCAGTATATCGGGCAGCATAAGGTGAAAGAAAATTTGCGCGTATTTATAGACGCGGCAAAAATGAGACAGGAGACGCTGGATCATGTTCTTCTGTACGGGCCGCCGGGACTTGGGAAAACGACGCTTGCTTCCATTGTTGCCAATGAAATGGGAGTGGAATTGCGGACGACGTCAGGGCCTGCGATTGAAAGACCTGGTGATTTGGCTGCCATATTAACGGCACTGGAGCCAGGTGATGTATTATTTATTGATGAAATACATAGGCTCCACAGATCGATTGAAGAGGTGCTATATCCTGCGATGGAAGACTTTTGTCTGGATATTGTGATCGGTAAAGGCCCCTCTGCCCGCTCCGTCCGGCTCGACTTGCCGCCTTTTACGCTGGTAGGCGCCACGACGAGGGTAGGGCTTTTGACGGCGCCGTTAAGAGATCGATTCGGCGTGATGTCGCGCCTTGAATACTATACGCAAGAAGAGCTTGCGGACATTGTCACAAGAACAGCTGACGTATTCGAGGTTGAGATTGATAACCCGTCTGCTCTCGAAATCGCGAGAAGATCGAGAGGGACGCCCCGCGTAGCGAACCGCCTGCTGAGAAGGGTCCGCGATTTTGCCCAGGTGCTGGGTGACAGCCGGATTACGGAAGAGATTTCGCAGGATGCGCTGGAGCGGCTTCAGGTTGACCGTCTCGGTTTGGACCATATTGACCACAAGCTCCTGATGGGCATGATCGAAAAGTTTAACGGAGGCCCTGTGGGTCTTGATACCATTTCAGCCACGATCGGCGAAGAACCGCATACGATTGAAGACGTATACGAGCCGTATCTGCTGCAAATTGGTTTTATCCAAAGAACGCCGCGTGGAAGGATCGTGACACCGGCCGTTTATCATCACTTCCAAATGGAGGCTCCCCGATATGACTGAATTCCCTAAGATCATTATGATTCTTGGTGCTGTTATGCTTATCATCGGAGCAGTGTTGCATGTTGTCGGCAAGATGCCGGGAGATATTTTTGTGAAAAAGGGAAATGTCACGTTTTTCTTCCCGGTTGTCACTTGTATCATCATAAGTGTGGTATTATCAATTTTGCTTACTCTTTTCGGCAGAATGAAATAACAAAAGACTAGAATAAAGGTGAAATCATCATGAAAGTCGATTTATTTGATTTTGAATTACCGGAACGTTTAATTGCACAAGTGCCGTTGGAACAGCGTGATGCTTCAAGGCTGATGGTGCTTGATAAACATACGGGAGAGCTGACTGACAGCTCGTTTAAGCATATTATCAGCTTCTTTAAAGAAGGAGATTGCCTTGTGCTGAACAATACCCGTGTGCTCCCGGCGCGGTTATTCGGAACAAAAGAGGATACCGGCGCGAAAGTGGAACTTCTTTTGCTCAAACAAGAAGCTGGTGACAAGTGGGAAACGCTTGTCAAACCGGCGAAACGGGTGAAAAAGGGAACCGTAGTGACGTTTGGAGACGGAAGATTAAAGGCAGTCTGTACGGATGAGCTTGAGCATGGCGGCAGAAAAGTAGAATTTCAATATGAAGGCATTTTCTATGAGGTGCTGGAATCCCTTGGAGAGATGCCGCTCCCACCATATATCAAAGAACAGCTTGATGACAGAGAGCGCTACCAAACAGTGTTTTCAAAAGAAATCGGCTCTGCCGCAGCGCCTACTGCAGGCCTTCACTTCACGGAAGAAATCTTGCAGCAATTGAAAGACAAAGGTGTGCAAATTGAGTTCATCACTCTTCACGTAGGCCTTGGAACGTTTCGCCCTGTGAGTGCCGATGACGTTGAAGAGCATAATATGCATGCAGAGTTTTATCAAATGTCAGAAGAAACGGCTGCGGCTTTAAACAAAGTAAGGGAAAAGGGCGGCCGAATCATTTCCGTCGGCACGACTTCGACACGCACGCTTGAAACGATTGCCGGGGAGCATGACGGACAATTTAAAGCATCAAGCGGCTGGACATCTATCTTTATTTATCCGGGCTATGAATTTAAAGCCATTGACGGAATGATTACAAACTTCCATTTGCCTAAATCGTCATTGATTATGCTGGTCAGTGCGCTTGCGGGAAGAGAAAACGTTCTGCGCGCCTATAACCATGCGGTGGAAGAGGAATACCGTTTCTTCAGCTTCGGAGACGCGATGCTGATTCTATAATTTGAGAACAGGAGGCCTCACCAAAAGTGGCTGAACAACCAATACGCTATGAATTTATAAAAGAATGCAAACAAACAGGGGCGCGGCTGGGCAAAGTGCATACGCCCCATGGCTCCTTTGAAACGCCTGTTTTTATGCCGGTGGGCACACTGGCGACAGTCAAAACGATGTCGCCTGAAGAGCTGAAAGCAATGGATGCGGGCATCATTTTAAGCAACACGTATCACCTGTGGCTCCGACCGGGCCAGGATATTGTGAAAGAAGCGGGCGGGCTCCATCAATTTATGAATTGGGACCGCGCGATTTTAACAGATTCAGGCGGTTTTCAGGTCTTTTCTTTGAGCAAGTTTCGTAATATAGAGGAAGAGGGCGTCCATTTCCGCAATCACTTAAATGGGGACAAGCTGTTTTTATCTCCAGAAAAAGCGATGGAAATCCAAAACGCACTCGGCTCCGATATTATGATGGCGTTTGACGAATGCCCGCCATATCCGGCAGAGTACGATTATATGAAGCGCTCAGTTGAGCGGACAAGCCGCTGGGCGGAACGCTGTCTGAATGCCCACAGCCGCCAGAATGAACAAGGGCTGTTTGGCATCGTGCAAGGCGGAGAATATGAAGATTTGCGCACGCAAAGCGCGAAAGACTTGATTTCTCTTGATTTTCCGGGATATGCTATAGGCGGATTATCTGTAGGTGAACCGAAGGATGTCATGAATCGTGTGCTTGAGTTTACAACACCGCTTTTGCCGAAGGATAAACCGAGATATCTGATGGGGGTCGGTTCTCCGGACGCACTGATCGATGGGGCGATCCGCGGGGTCGATATGTTTGACTGTGTGCTGCCTACTCGGATTGCAAGAAATGGCACAGTGTTTACCGCTGATGGCCGTCTCAATATGAAAAATGCGAAATTCGAAAGAGATTTCCGTCCGATTGATGAAGAATGTGATTGCTACACATGTAAAAACTACACACGCGCGTATATCAGACATTTGATCCGCTGCAACGAAACATTGGGCCTTCGATTAACAACTTATCATAACCTTCATTTTCTGTTACACTTAATGGAGCAGGTAAGACAGGCTATTCGTGAGGATCGTCTGGGTGATTTCAGAGAAGAGTTCTTTGAGCGTTACGGCTACAACAAGCCAAATGCGAAAAGCTTCTAAATAAAAATTAATCACTGGCTTACAGAAAGGGGTGAAAATTATGACAGGCACTTTAGGTACATTGGTTCCTATTATTTTAATGTTTGCGGTCCTTTATTTCTTGCTGATTCGTCCTCAGCAAAAACAGCAAAAGGCTGTGCGCCAAATGCAGGAGGAACTGAAAAAAGGCGATTCAGTAGTGACAATCGGGGGATTGCACGGCACTGTTGACTCTATCGACGAAAGCAAAGTCGTCATTAAGACTGGTGAAAACACACGTCTAACGTTCGACCGCCGCGCGATCAGAGAAGTTTCTGCTGCTGAATAACAGCAGGAGCTATACATAGCAAACAAAAAAAGAGCGGATGATTCCGCTCTTTTTTATGTGGAAGACCTGTTTCCCCTCATATTCACGCCGAAAATCCCGCCCAGCATGCAGACCCCTAAAAATCCTAGATGGTAAAGCAGCTGCTCCGCTGTAAATGTTATTCCGAACCCTAAATACTGAAACAACAAAATAATCACTGAAAAGCTTAAGGCAGTCAACGCCCCGATCATCCAGCCTCTTTCCTTCCCTTTTCCTCCTGAGATAAACCCGCCGATGAATAAAGATAGAAATGAGATGGCGGTGATCAGCCAGTTAAATGACGACTCTTCAAGCGAGGTTGCCGTCAGTAAAAGTGAAACGGCTAAGCTCGTCAGAAGCATGGCTGAGAAAATGGCGATTAAGCCGTAAAGAATGCCTTTTCCAACTTGTTTCGTTTCCTCCATGAATGTCTCCTCTCTGCCTGTATGTAAAGGCCTCTGTTCTTTTTGAACAAAGCTATCAGACATGCTGATGGCTCGTCTTTGTAAAAATGTATTCCCTTATCCCGATAATTAGACGTAAAAGCTTTATGAAATCGATTTGTTCATCTTACATAATTTGTTCGTTTTGTTGCATCCTATGGTGAGTTGGAGGTGTAATATGGAAGAGCTTCTCACTATTACGATTCGCACGATTATATTGTATTTTGTGATATTGGTCATTTTTCGTTTTATGGGCAAACGGGAGATCGGGGAGCTTAGCATTTTAGACCTCGTTGTCTTTATCATGATGGCTGAAATTGCCGTTTTAGCGATAGAAAACGTAGAAGATCATCTATTTCACACCATTTTGCCAATGCTTGTCTTAATGATTATTCAAGTGACATTCGCATACTTTTCTTTAAAAAACCGAAAAATCCGCCAGCTTCTGGACGGCAAGCCGACGATTATTATTAAATATGGAAAAATTGACGAAGACGCAATGAAATCACAGCGTTATAATTTTGATGATTTAATGGTTCAGCTCAGAGAAAATAATATCGACAGAGTAGCTGATGTATCATTTGCCATTTTGGAGCCGTCAGGCAAACTGACAGTTGTCAAAAAAGAAAAGAGCGGCGAGCATCGGCAGCTCGAAATGCCGCTCATTATAGACGGAGCTATCCAAACAGAAAACCTGTCCAGAATCGGTAAAGATAAGCAATGGCTGCTTGATAAATTAAGAAAACACGGATATACAAATTGTTCAGAGATTTCATTCTGCTCGTTTACTGACGGAGAATTATTTATTGATGAAAAAGATGGGCCTCGCACGTGAGCATTATCGGACGATCAGCCGTCCGATAATGGGAATGCGGCGAAGCTCATCTTTTTTAATTAAACGGAAAATAAGCAGGAGGACGATATAGACGGCAACGCTCATCACAATCCATCCGGCGACATTCACAACTTCGGACGCGCCAAAGGTTACATATTGTTTGATAGCGGAGCTGATGAATCCGCATACCACAATCACAGCGAAACTGAGCGCATATTCCTTGATTTTGATACTGATTGGCAGCACCTTGCTCACTGTTGCCGCATGCAAAAGCGTAACGAGCACCATGCCTGTTACGATGGCTAATGCCGCGCCCATTATGCCGAGGGACGGTCTGGTGGCAAGGACGAAAATAAGACCCGTTTTGACAAGGGCCCCGATTAAGCTGTTCATCATCGCAGCGCCCGCTAAATTAAGCGCCTGCAGCACAGCTTGAAGAGGGCCTTGAAAATAATATAGCAAAAAAAACGGGGCCATGACTTTGATAAATACAGCTGCGCCTGAGGAACCATACATCACCCTCATCAGCTCATCCGCAAATACATACAAAATGACAACTGCAATCCCCCCGCTGAGCAGGCACAGACGCATTGCCTGCTCCAGCCTGTATTCCACCACCTGCAGTTTTTTCTGTTCCATTCCTTCACTGATCGCAGGAACAAGTGCAGTCGACAAAGAATATGTAATAAAGCTGGGCAGAGTCAATAGCGTCATGGCAAAGCCGGTCAGCTCCCCGTATTGCTTCGTGGCGGCAACTGTCGCTACGCCGGCGATGGCAAGGCTTTGAGCGACGACAATCGGCTCGAAAAACCAAGAGAGGTTGCCGATAAAGCGGCTTCCCGTCGTAGGAAGGGATACGCTCATTAATTGGGTGAAGGTTTGTTTGCCGTTTTTAATGGATTGGAAAAAATGCTTTCTGATTTTGATTGTTTTTTTATACTTAAAGCAAACAAACAAATAAAGGAGTGACGCCAGCTCACCTGCGACTGAAGATATCATTGCCCCTGCTGCGGCATATTCAATTCCGTAAGGGAGAAAAATCGTCGTGCATACAGCGACAAGTGAAATGCGGACGACCTGTTCAAGAACTTGTGACACGGCTAGCGGGTTCATATTCTGTTTTCCTTGAAAGTATCCCCTGAGTACACTGGATATGGCAATGATCGGCACAACCGGCGTAATGGCCAGAAGCGGGTACAGTGTTCTCTTATCTGTCAGCATCGTTTCCGCCATAACCGGGGCGAAAAATAAAAACAGCGGTGTAAAGATTAGGCTGAGCACTCCTGTGATGGTCAGTGACATGACTAAAATATTTTTTGTTTTTTGATGATCTCCGCGCGCGCTGGCTTCAGCCACAAGCTTGCTGATCGCGACCGGAAGACCGAATTGAGTTAATGTAGTAGCCAAGAAAAAGGTCGGCGCCGCCATCATGTAAAGCCCGACTCCTTCTTCACCGATAAACCGGGCGATCACCACCCGGTTGACAAAACCGAGCATTCTTGTAACCATTCCTGCAGCGATCAGGATAAGAGTGCCCCTTAAAAACGTCTGTTTCGCCATTTTTACCCCCTGCCTTCTCAAACTACCTGTAATCATATACAATAAAGATATGCGTTTATATCGTCCAAGCATGACAAGTCTTCTTGAAAAACAATAAAAAAAGGAGCGTGGAATTCATGGAGAAGCATCCCGCCGATCTATATAAAGACCACGTCAGGCCGTTTCTTCGCAGCAAATTGGAAGAGTTTAAGATTCTCGGATATGATGATGTTGAACTCGAAAGTTTGTGGTCGTACTTAACAGATAAGAAGTGGAAAAAGAAAACGGAACTGCACATTTATGAACTGACAAGCGATATTTTATCAGTGAAAATTGGCGAATTTATGAACTATGCAACTGTTGAGTCGTTTAAAACGTCTAATTGGCTGGGCAGTGAAGAAGGCCAGGAAGCATTGGAAGAACTGCTGAGATAGCAGGCTGATTCACATAGGTTTAAGGGAGGATATACATAATGAAAAAAGGGCGCTTGATTGCGTTTTTCCTTCTCGTTTTATTGATTGGCACGGGCTTAGGCTACTTTACGAAGCCTGCGGCTAACAATATTACGTTAGGATTGGATTTGCAAGGCGGATTTGAGGTGCTGTATGATGTACAGCCCGTAAAAAAAGGTGACAAAATCACAAAAGACGTTCTGGTCAGCACAGTAGAGGCGTTGAACCGCAGGGCCAATGTTCTCGGTGTCAGCGAACCGAACATTCAAATCGAAGGGAATAACCGGATTCGCGTTCAGCTCGCTGGGGTGACAAACCAAAACAGAGCACGTGAAATCTTAGCCACTGAAGCTCAGCTTTCTTTCAGGGATACAAATGATAAAGAATTGCTGAATGGCTCTGACCTCGTCGAAAACGGGGCTAAACAAACATATGACGCCAAAACAAATGAACCCATTGTCAGCATTAAACTGAAAGACGCTGATAAATTCGGCGAAGTGACTAAAAAAGTCATGAACATGGCGCCAAACAATCAGCTTGTCATTTGGATGGATTACGAAAAAGGAGACTCCTTTAGAAAAGAAGTTCAAAAAGAGCATCCCAAGTATGTATCTGCTCCAAATGTAAGCCAAGAATTAAACACAAAAGATGTTACAATTGAAGGTCAATTTACGGTTCAAGAAGCGAAAGATCTCGCAAGCATTTTAAACGCCGGCGCGCTTCCTGTAAAACTGACTGAAAAATATTCAACATCAGTAGGAGCACAATTTGGACAGCAGGCGCTGCAGGATACGGTGTTTGCAGGCATTATCGGAATCGCAATTATTTTCTTATTTATGCTTTTCTATTATCGCCTGCCTGGATTTATCGCAGTGATTACGCTGTCGGTTTACATCTATATTACACTCCAGGTCTTTGACTGGATGAATGCTGTACTCACACTTCCGGGAATTGCCGCGCTCATATTAGGTGTCGGGATGGCTGTTGATGCAAATATCATCACCTATGAACGGATTAAAGAGGAACTTAAGCTAGGAAAGTCGGTCCGCTCTGCCTTTCGTTCAGGAAACAGACGGTCGTTCGCGACGATTCTTGACGCCAATATTACAACGATCATTGCGGCGGTTGTGCTCTTCATCTTTGGGACAAGCTCTGTAAAAGGGTTTGCGACAATGTTGATCCTGTCGATTTTGACAAGCTTTATCACAGCGGTTTTCTTATCAAGATTTTTGCTGTCGCTACTTGTGGAAAGCAGATGGTTTGATCGGAAAAAAGGCTGGTTCGGCGTCAAAAAGAAACATATCATGGATATTCAGCATACAGATGAAAATACCGAACCGTATACGCCGTTCCAAAAATGGGACTTCACAAGCAAGCGTAAATTTTTCCTCATATTCTCCAGTGCCATCACTGTTATAGGAATTATTATTTTGCTCGTGTTTAAGCTGAATCTGGGCATTGATTTTGCAAGCGGCTCACGGATTGAAGTGCAAAGCGAACATAAGCTGACCACAGAGCAGGTGGAGAAAGACTTTGCATCAATTGGGATGGACCCTGATACAATTGTACTTTCTGGTGACAAAAGCAATATCGGGGTTGCGCGTTTTGTCGGAGTGCCAGATAAAGAAACGATTGCCGAAGTAAAAACGTACTTCAAAGACAAATACGGGACAGAGCCGAATGTCAGCACAGTTTCACCGACAGTCGGTAAAGAGCTCGCGAGAAATGCCCTGTACGCAGTCGCGATCGCTTCTATCTGTATCATCATTTACGTTTCGATCCGGTTTGAATATAAAATGGCGATTGCCGCTATTGCTTCGCTGCTGTATGACGCTTTCTTCATCCTTACCATTTTCAGCATGACAAGGCTGGAAGTAGATGTTACGTTTATTGCCGCCGTCCTGACGATTATCGGATATTCGATAAACGATACAATTGTTACATTTGACAGGATTCGCGAGCATATGAAAAAACGCAAGCCGAAAACATTTGCTGACCTGAAACATATCGTAAACTTAAGCCTGCAGCAAACCTTTACGCGTTCAGTAAATACGGTACTGACTGTAGTGATTGTTGTAGTGGCGCTGTTGATTTTTGGAGCGGCTTCTATTACGAACTTCTCAGTCGCACTGTTAATCGGGCTGTTGACAGGTGTATATTCATCCCTATACATCGCCGCGCAAATTTGGCTTGTATGGAAAGGGAAAGAACTGAAAAAAGATTCGATTCAATAAAAAAGTGTCAGGCTGTCCTTTGCTGGGCAGCCTGTTTTTTTGAAGTTTCATTGAACTTAAAATAGACATTTGCTATAATGACATGCGCTTACATTTACACATATAAATGGTGTTAAAAAGTATGTGGCTGGTTTTCAGATATGTGGGAGGGTTTATATATGAGGGTTCGTGAATCAGTGTTGCCGGGCATCGGGCATAAAGTGGAAATCATCACGAGAAACCGCGATAAAATTTCAATTATTATTCATCATGACGGCCGGAGAGAGCTGTACTATTTTGATGAAAATGATCATGAAGAATGTGTTGCCTCGGTGCAATTTGATGACGCTGAAGCCAGGCAAATTTCTGCCATTCTGGGCGGAATGGCATATAAACCAAAAGCATTGGAAAGCGTCGAGGCAGCCCTTAATGATTTAATTATAGAGTGGTGTAAAGCAGAGGTTGGAGCGCCTGCCATTCATCATACAATCGGTGATTTGAATGCAGGGCAGGAATATCATGTGACCATCATTGCGATTATTAAGAAGAATCAGGAAAAACAATTGAATCCGAGATCGGCAACCGTCATTGATGAAGGAGATACCCTTGTGATTTCCGGTGAGAGAAACGGACTGAAGAGGCTGATCCGGGAAAAGTTAACCGCAAATGAGGCTTGACCTAGCGTCAAGCCATGTTTAAAACAAGCCTTGACAGGGAAAGTTACCTAATAATGTGAAGTTTGGGGGAAAGAGAATGAATAAACAATGGACCATTATTTTCGCACTTATTTTCACCTTAATTGTCGCTATTTTTGCAGTGATTAATGTAAGATCGGTAGAAGTTGATTATCTGTTTGGCAGATCGGAGTGGCCGCTTATTCTTGTTATTTTAGGCTCCGTTTTAATGGGGGCGCTGATCGTATTTTCTGCCGGCATTTTTCAAGTGATGAAACTAAAGCGGGAAATAAAAGCGCTGAGGAAAGAAAACAAAACTGCACAAGGCACGATACATAAACAAGAGGATACGTTGCATCCTGACCTGAACGACACACAGGATGCATCAGCCAGACTTGAGAAAAAAGACTAGTTTTCGAATAATATTTGAAACCCCTCAGCCTGCTCTAGTATAATAGGGTGGTTGAGGGGTGAATTTATGTTAGCATCAAAAATGCGATGGGAAATCCAGCGACCAGATCAGGATAAGGTCAAATCACTCACAGAACAATTGCATATCACACCTCTTGTTGCGTCCCTGCTTGTAAAAAGAGGCTTTGATACAGCAGAAAGCGCAAGCCTGTTTTTACATACAAAGGATGCCGATTTTTATGATCCGTTTGAAATGAAGGGCATGAAAGAAGCGGCAGATCGAATAAAACAGGCGATATCACAACAAGAACAGATTATGATATATGGCGATTATGATGCCGATGGAGTTACCAGTACCTCAGTGATGCTCCATACACTGCAAAAGCTGTCGGCTCAAGTTGATTTTTATATACCTGACCGCTTTAAAGAAGGCTATGGCCCTAATGAACAGGCGTTTCGTTCGATTAAAGAACGAGGCTTCTCTCTGATTATTACGGTTGATACAGGGATTGCCGCTGTGCATGAAGCAAATGTGGCCAAGGAACTCGGGCTGGATGTTATCATTACAGATCACCATGAGCCGGGGCCGGAGCTTCCGGATGTTCACGCGATTGTCCACCCGAAGCAGCCGGGCTGTACCTACCCGTATAAAGAACTGGCCGGAGTCGGAGTTGCGTTTAAGCTTGCCCACGCTTTATTGGGCGAACTTCCAGATGAACTGCTTGACCTGGCAGCGATCGGCACGATTGCTGACCTTGTCCCGCTGCATGACGAAAACAGATTAATTGCAACACTGGGACTTGAAAGGCTTCGGCGGACGAATCGGCTGGGCTTACAAGAGCTGATCAAGCTGTCAGGCGGAGACCTTGGAGAAGCGAACGAAGAAACTGTCGGGTTCCAGCTTGCACCAAGGCTGAATGCCGTCGGGAGAATCGAACAGGCGGATCCCGCTGTCCATTTGCTTATGTCAGAGGATCAGTTAGAAGCGGAAGAGCTTGCCGCTGAAATTGACCAGCTAAACAAAGAGCGCCAAAAAATGGTTAGCAAGATGACGGATGAAGCGATTGAAATGGTTGAACAGCAAAATCTCGACCAAACTGCAATCGTCGTGGCCAAAGCCGGGTGGAACCCAGGTGTCGTCGGGATTGTGGCTTCAAAGCTTGTGGACCGATTCTATCGTCCGGCCATTGTGCTTGGCATTGATGAAGAAAAAGGGATTGCTAAAGGTTCGGCCCGGAGCATCAGAGGCTTTAATTTATTCGAGAGCCTTTCTGAATGCAGAGATATTCTTCCGCATTTCGGCGGCCATCCAATGGCGGCGGGGATGACGCTGAATGCCGAAGATGTGCCGGATTTGCGGAACAGGCTGAATGAACTAGCGGAAAACACGCTTACGGAAGAGGATTTTATTCCTGTACAGGAAGTTGATCTCGTCTGCGGTGTCGAGGACATTACGGTTGACAGCATTACAGAAATGAACCTGCTGTCCCCCTTTGGGATGCTGAACCCGAAACCGCACGTTCTCGTGGAAAACGCTGTGCTGGAAGATGTCCGCAAGATCGGCGCGAATAAAAATCATGTAAAAATGACGGTCAAAAACGAGTCGTCTCAGCTTGATTGCGTCGGTTTTCATAAAGGTGAGCTTGAAGAAGGCATTGTCCCCGGCTCAAGAATTTCAATTGTCGGTGAGATGTCTATCAACGAATGGAACAATAGAAAAAAACCGCAGCTAATGATTAAGGATGCCGCTGTTTCTGAATGGCAGCTGTTTGATTTAAGGGGAAAACGGATGTGGGAAGACACAGTTTCCGCCCTTCCATCTGCTAAACGGGCTATTGTTTCTTTCAAAGAAGATTCAACAACACTTCTTGAGGATGAAGACCTTCACCGCGAAGTGCACGTCATTAGCTCTGAAGATCAAGCGAAGGCGTTTGATCTCGATGGTGCTTATATTGTACTGCTGGATCCGCCGCCTTCCTTGGACATGCTCACACATTTGCTGGAAGGCAAGGCGCCCGAGCGGATATATTTTATTTTTCTCAATCATGAGGACCACTTTTTATCAGCTTTTCCCGCAAGAGACTACTTTAAATGGTATTATGCGTTTCTTCTGAAAAGGGGTTCTTTCGACGTGAAAAAACACGGTTCAGAGCTTGCGAGGCATAAAGGCTGGTCAATAGAAACAATCAATTTCATGACAAAGGTGTTTTTTGATCTCGGTTTTGTTAAAATAGAGAATGGTGTGCTGTCTGTGGTTAGCGGAGTGAAAAAACGCGACTTAACAGACTCACAAACATATCAGGAGAAGAAGCAGCTGATGGAACTGGATCAAAAGCTGAATTATTCTTCTGCTGAAGAGCTGAAGGAATGGCTGAATAAGCTGATGAAAAAAGATTCAGAGGCTTATGAAAGTACGAGGAGGACATAAAACAGATGGATTTAAAACAATACGTAACAATTGTACCGGATTACCCGAAAGAGGGCGTGCAATTTAAAGATATTACGACATTGATGGATAAAGGCGATGTATACCGCTATGCCACAGACCAAATTGTTGAATATGCGAAAGAAAAGCAAATTGATTTGGTCGTCGGACCTGAAGCGCGCGGCTTTATTATCGGCTGTCCTGTTGCTTACGCGCTTGGCGTTGGTTTTGCGCCGGTTCGTAAAGAAGGCAAATTGCCTCGTGAAGTGATCAAAGTGGACTACGGCTTGGAATACGGAAAAGACGTATTAACGATCCACAAAGATGCGATTAGACCGGGTCAGCGTGTGCTTATTACAGATGACCTGCTTGCGACAGGCGGCACAATTGAAGCGACAATCAAACTTGTTGAAGAGCTTGGCGGCGTTGTTGCTGGTATCGCTTTCTTAATCGAGCTTTCTTACCTTGACGGCAGAGAGAAGCTTGAAGATTATGATATCTTAACATTGATGAAATATTAAAGATAATCGCATAACGAAAAAGCACTCCATGTCAGGGTGCTTTTTTCCTATTGGTTTGCATTTATTTTATATAATATTTGGAGATTTGAACTTCTGCTCTTTACATCTTTCGTTTTTTTCTTGATAATAAACTACAATACAGTTTACATTCTAAAAAAGGTGATTCCATGGCGAACGAACAAGTATTGACTGCCGAGCAAGTTATTGATAAAGCGCGCAGCTATCTATCTGATGAGCATATCGCATTTGTCGAAAGAGCATATCTATACGCTGAAGATGCTCATCGCGAGCAATACCGCAAATCGGGCGAGCCATATATTATTCATCCGATTCAGGTTGCGGGGATTCTCGTGGATCTGGAAATGGACCCTTCCACAATCGCGGGCGGATTCCTGCACGATGTCGTGGAAGATACAGATGTGACGCTCGATGACCTGAAAGAAGCATTCTCTGAAGAAGTGGCAATGCTTGTGGACGGCGTAACGAAGCTCGGCAAAATTAAATATAAATCTCAAGAGGAACAGCAGGCGGAAAATCATCGCAAAATGTTTGTCGCTATGGCTCAAGATATCCGGGTCATATTGATCAAGCTGGCGGATCGTCTTCACAATATGCGGACGCTGAAACATCTCCCTCAGGAAAAGCAGCGGAGAATTTCCAATGAAACACTGGAGATTTTTGCTCCTTTGGCGCATCGTCTCGGGATTTCTAAAATTAAGTGGGAATTGGAAGATACAGCGCTCCGTTATTTGAATCCTCAGCAATATTACAGAATTGTCAACCTCATGAAAAAGAAACGCGCAGAACGTGAACTTTATGTAGAAGAGGTTGTCAATGAAGTGAAGAAACGTGTCGAAGAAGTGCACATCAAAGCTGACTTCTCGGGACGCCCGAAACACATTTACAGCATTTATCGCAAAATGGTGCTGCAAAATAAGCAATTTAACGAAATTTACGATTTATTGGCTGTCCGTATTCTTGTGAATAGCATAAAGGATTGCTATGCGGTGCTCGGCATCATTCACACCTGCTGGAAACCGATGCCAGGCAGATTCAAAGATTACATCGCAATGCCGAAGCCGAATATGTATCAATCGCTTCATACAACGGTAATCGGGCCTAAAGGCGATCCGCTGGAAGTGCAGATCCGCACCTTTGAAATGCATGAAATTGCGGAATACGGGGTTGCGGCTCACTGGGCTTATAAAGAAGGGAAAGCGGCCAGCGAAGGCGCAACCTTTGAGAAAAAGCTTTCTTGGTTCCGTGAAATTTTAGAATTCCAAAATGAATCAACAGATGCTGAAGAATTTATGGAATCACTCAAAATCGATTTGTTTTCTGACATGGTGTATGTCTTTACGCCGAAAGGAGATGTCATCGAGCTTCCTTCCGGTTCTGTTCCAATTGATTTTTCTTACAGGATTCACTCTGAGATCGGCAATAAAACAATCGGTGCCAAAGTAAACGGAAAAATGGTAACGCTGGATCATAAGCTTCGGACAGGTGATATCGTTGAAATACTCACCTCCAAGCATTCCTACGGTCCGAGCCAGGATTGGGTCAAACTTGCCCAAACATCCCAGGCAAAGCATAAGATCCGTCAATTCTTTAAGAAACAGCGGCGCGAAGAAAATGTCGAAAAAGGCCGTGAGCTGGTCGAAAAAGAAATTAAAAATCTGGATTTTGAAGTGAAGGAAGTCTTAACGCCGGAGAATATCCAGAAGGTTGCTGACAAGTTTAATTTCTCAAATGAAGAGGATATGTACGCGGCAGTCGGCTACAACGGCATTACAGCCTTGCAGGTCGCAAACCGCCTGACGGAAAAAGAGAGAAAGCAGCGCGATCAGGAAGAACAGGAAAAGAGCGTTCAGGAAGTCACTGCGGAATCTAAGCCTTACCCGCAGGGCAGGAAACGGGAAGCAGGTGTCCGCGTCAAGGGGATCGACAATCTTCTTGTCCGTTTGTCAAAATGCTGCAATCCTGTACCGGGTGACGATATTGTTGGATTCATCACAAAAGGCAGAGGGGTCTCAGTCCATCGTGATGACTGTCCGAATGTCAAGACGAATGAAGCGCTGGAGCGGCTGATTCCGGTAGAGTGGGAGCATGAGTCGCAGGTTCAAAAGCGCAAGGAATATAATGTTGAGATAGAGATTCTTGGTTATGACCGCCGCGGATTGCTGAACGAGGTGCTTCAGGCAGTGAATGAAACGAAAACAAATATTTCATCTGTTTCTGGCAAATCGGATCGCAATAAAGTGGCAACCATTCATATGGCCATTTTTATTCAGAACATCAATCACTTGCACAAAGTCGTCGAGCGTATTAAACAGATAAGAGACATCTACTCTGTGCGCCGCGTCATGAACTAAAGGGGTTAGAAAATGAGATTAGTTGTTCAGCGAGTAACAGAAGCTAGCGTTACAGTGAATGAAGAGATTGTCGGTCAAATTGGACAAGGCATCATGGTGCTGGTCGGTATCACTCACGATGATACTGAAGAGGATGCAGCTTATTTAGCAGATAAAATTGTTCATCTTCGTATATTCGATGACAGTGAAGGGAAAATGAATCTGTCTCTTTTAGATATAGGAGGAGAAATTCTCTCCGTCTCACAGTTCACGCTTTACGGTGATACGAAAAAAGGGCGCCGGCCAAACTACATGAACGCCGCCAAACCTGATAAAGCTTTAGGCCTCTATGAAAAATGGAACGACCTGCTTCGTGAAAAAGGAATCAAAGTGGAGACCGGAACGTTTGGAGCGATGATGGATGTTCAGCTTACAAACTCCGGACCGGTCACGCTTATGATGGATTCAAAATAAAAAAGCTGCCAAAAGGCAGCTTTTTTTATTGGAAATATTTCTCCAATCCGCTCTCGATACCGTCTGTTACTTTTTCTTGGTAAGAGCTGCTATGTACAATGGCCTCTTCCTGCGGATGGCTTACATATCCCAGCTCATACAGCATAGCGGGCTGTTTGTTTTCACGGAGCACATAATAATCTCCGAACAACACGCCGCGGTCTGGAATGGAAGAACGCTTCACCACTTCAGAGTGTACATCCGCCGCTAGTTCTTGATCTTTGGCAGGGCTGTAGTAATAAGCGGTGCTGCCTCTCGTGGAAGCATCTGCATAGCTGTCATAGTGAATGCTGATAAAGGCGTCAGCGTTGCGATAGTGAGATGTAGAGACCCGTGATTGCAGGCTGACGAAGGTATCATCCTGGCGTGTCACATACACATCTGCTCCAGCTGATCTAAGTTTGCCGGCGAGCAGTTTTGCCGTTTTGATCGTCAGGTTTTTCTCGAATTTACCCGAATAGCCGATCGTTCCGCTGTCTTTTCCTCCGTGCCCCGGATCAACAATTATCGTTTTATTGTTCAGAGAGCCGTTTCCGGACGGAGAATCAGCGACAGGGGGTTCACCTGCTTCTTCCGCGCTTTTAGACGTTTGAACCACCCAATTGGCGACATAAGCAGTCTGCCCATTATCAAGCTTTATTTCATACCAGCTGCCCTTTGAACCGGTAATCGGGTAGGAATCACCTTTGGCAGCGCGTTCCACGATCGAAGCTGATGTTGATGCGTCGCTTCTAACATTCGTTCCTCCATATACAATATAGGCTTTTTTAGCGGAGGATGAGCTGTGGGCATTTGCTGAACTTTCAGCTGGATCAGAACTAGATAAAAGGTAATGGCTTGCAACCCAGCCTTTCAGCCCATTTGCTTCAATGTGAGCCCAGCCATTTTTCTCGTTGAGAATTGTCACTTTCGTACCGCGATCAAGTTTCGTTATAATCGCCGCGTCATGTGAGGCGGAGGCTCTTACATGCAGTGAAGAAACGCCGACCGTGCCCGTTGTTGCACCGGAAGATTCAGTTTGTTGATTCCCCTCAGATACTGCTGAACTGCCGCCTGACGTGACATATTCAGATGACACCCATCCGGTGGCATTCTGATAGGATATTTTGATCCATCCGGAATCTTTATCAATAACAGACCCTTGGCTGCCTTGCGGAAATTTGCCGATGACGTCATATGAAGTCCCCGGGCCTGTTCTCATCCGCAGATCTGGATCTGTTGATGTAACAGTACCACTGCTTTCCGAAGAGCTCGTGCCGCTCAGGTCTTCTTTTGTAATAAGCCAGGACACCACCCAACCTTTTTCTCCGGAACCAAGCTGAATCTGCACCCAGTCTCCTTTTTCATTTAAAATCGGGTAGTGCTCTCCCTTTCTTGCTTCTGCAGTAATACCGTAGCTAAGTCCCGGGCCGCTTCTGACGTTCATTTCATCAGTTGCGATGACCGCTTCTCCCTGAGCGGCTGTAACGGAAGAAAACGGCGGGAAAAGCGTTCCGGCGACAATAATACATACAATAAGAACAAAGTATTTCTTGCTCATTGCGTCCTCCTTTCAGATATCGTAAAAAAGCTTTCTTGCTTAATATCGTAAAGTCCTTTCAGATTTTTAAATAAAAATAAAATGATATGTTTATACTAGGCGTAAATACAATCATAAAGGTGTGCAAATCATGAAATATCATCCAAAAATGGGCCGCGCGTTTCACGACGGTGAAGCAAACCTGCATTACAGCGATCACGCAGATCCCGAAACGACCGGTTATCTTACTGAAACAGCATCTGAATTCGGTCTTATGTCCAAAGAAGCAGCGATAAGGAATAACAACCGGAATAAAGCTTGACAGAGGACTGCAATCCCATTATTATAATAGAAATTGAGTACATAGCAAAATGATGAAAGATTTGAACCGATAATGGAGAAGAGTAGGTCAGATTGCATGGCTAGAGAGGAACCGCCCCAGGCTGAAAGCGGATCCCATTGCGTCTTTCGCGAAACAACACTCCGGAGGTTTCCTGCTGAACGCGGTACTACCGTCATTAGGCAGTGAACGTGAACCTGCGTTAAAGGATCGAGTGGGAATATGACCATATTCCAACTAGGGTGGCACCACGGGTATAACTCTCGTCCCTACTATACATGTATAGTAGGGGCGGGAGTTTTTTATTTTCATCATGAATGATCATTGTATATTTTTATAAGGAATACATAAGGAGGTCTACACATGGGATATAGCATTCCAAGAGGAACACAGGATATTTTGCCTGGAGAATCAGATCGCTGGCAGTTTGTTGAACAAATTATGAGAGACACTTGCCGCACTTATCAATATAAAGAAATCCGCACACCGATTTTTGAGCATACAGAACTGTTTGCCAGAGGTGTTGGTGAGTCTACGGATATCGTACAAAAAGAAATGTATACTTTTCAGGACCGCAAAGGCAGAAGCCTGACGCTTCGTCCGGAAGGAACAGCAGCGGCGGTTCGCGCGTTTAATGAAAACAAGCTATTCGCAAACCCTGTCCAGCCGACAAAGCTTTATTATGTCGGGCCGATGTTCCGTTATGAACGTCCGCAGACGGGCCGTTACCGCCAGTTCTATCAGTTTGGAATTGAAGCGATAGGCTCAAAAGATCCTGCGATTGATGCCGAAGTCATGGCGCTTGCGATGAGTATTTATCAAAAAGCAGGTTTGCACAATGTTAAGCTTGTGATAAACAGCCTCGGCGACCAAGAAAGCCGCAAAAGCTACAGAGAAGCGCTCGTGAAGCATTTTGAGCCTCGCATCGAAGAGTTTTGTTCAGACTGTCAGTCACGGCTGCACACAAATCCGCTCAGAATCTTGGATTGCAAAAAAGACCGCGATCATGAACTGATGAAATCAGCGCCTTCAATTTTGACATATTTAAATGAAGAATCAGCGGCTTATTTTGGCAAAGTGAAACAATACTTAAACGATCTTGGCATTGCGTATGAAATTGATCCTAATCTTGTGAGAGGGCTGGATTATTACAACCACACGGCATTTGAAATCATGAGCAATGCGGAGGGTTTTGGGGCGATTACAACCCTTGCCGGCGGCGGACGTTACGACGGTTTGGTCGAACAGATCGGCGGACCTGAAGCGCCGGGTATCGGTTTTGCGATGAGCATTGAACGCCTGCTTGCCGCCATTGATGCTGAAAAAAGAGAACTGCCTGTCGATCAGGGAATCGATTGCTATGTCGTCACGCTCGGCGAAAAAGCAAAGGATTATTCTGTTTCATTGGTGTACAAACTGAGAGAAGCAGGAATCTCCAGCGAAATCGATTATGAAAATAAGAAAATGAAAGGCCAGTTCAAAACAGCTGACCGCCTGAATGCCAGATTTATTGCGATTTTGGGTGAAGATGAGCTAGCTCAAAATAAAATCAATGTTAAGGATGCACAGACGGGCGAACAGATTGAAGTGGCACTTGATGAATTTATACATGTGATGAAGGCAAACCAAAAGGGATAAGGAGTGGAATCTATTGTTTGGAAGAACATATTATTGCGGTGAAATAACTGAAAAAGCAATTGGTGAATCTGTAACGCTGAAAGGCTGGGTCCAAAAAAGACGGGATCTCGGCGGATTGATTTTTATCGACTTGCGCGACCGCACGGGAATTGTTCAAGTCGTGTTTAACCCTGATGTGTCAAAAGAAGCGCTTGCTATTGCGGAAGGCATCCGAAACGAATACGTGCTTGATATTCAAGGGAAAGTGGTGGCGCGTGAAGAAGGAACAGTCAATCAGAATTTGAAAACAGGCGCGATCGAAATTCACGCTGATGGAGTGGCTGTATTAAGTGCTGCGAAGACACCGCCATTTGCGATTTCTGATCAAGCGGAAGACGTATCAGAGGACGTCCGTTTAAAACACCGTTACTTGGATTTGCGCAGGCCGGCTATGTTTCAAACAATGCAGATGCGCCATAACGTGACGAAAGCCGTTCGGAGCTTTTTAGATGAAAACGGGTTTCTTGATATTGAAACGCCGATTTTAACAAAAAGCACACCTGAGGGCGCACGTGACTACTTGGTGCCGAGCCGTGTGCATGAAGGTGAATTCTATGCGCTGCCTCAGTCACCGCAGCTATTTAAACAGCTTCTGATGGTGTCAGGCATTGAACGCTATTATCAAATTGCCCGCTGTTTCCGCGATGAAGACTTGCGTGCAGACCGCCAGCCTGAGTTTACGCAAATCGATATTGAAATGTCCTTTATGAGCCAGGAAGATATCATGTCATTGGCTGAGGATATGATGGCAAAGATTATGCGTGAAACAAAAGGTGTGGAACTCAAGCTTCCTCTTCCTCGTATGACATACGATGAGGCAATGAACCGTTATGGGTCGGATAAGCCGGATACGCGTTTTGATATGCTTTTGACAGATGTGTCTGACATTGTGAAGGATACAGAGTTTAAAGTATTCTCATCAGCTGTCGCAAACGGCGGCGTTGTAAAGGCAATCAACGTAAAAGGCGGAGCGGGCGATTACTCCAGAAAAGATATCGACGCTCTTGGCGCTTTTGCTGCAAACTATGGGGCAAAAGGACTTGCCTGGGTAAAAGTTGAGGCGGACGGAGTAAAAGGCCCAATCGCAAAATTCTTTGATGAAGACAAGCAGTCTAAGCTGATTGACGCGCTTGATGCCGCTGAAGGTGATTTGCTGCTGTTCGGAGCGGATTCATTTGAAGTGGTTGCCGCATCGCTCGGTGCCTTGCGCTTAAAGCTTGGGAAAGAACGCGGACTGATTGACGAAAACCTGTTCAATTTCTTATGGGTGATCGACTGGCCGCTCTTAGAGCATGATCCGGAGGAAGGCCGTTTTTACGCAGCACATCATCCGTTCACAATGCCTGTCCGTGATGATCTTGAACTGATTGAAACAGCGCCTGAAGACATGAAAGCACAAGCCTATGACCTCGTCTTAAACGGCTATGAGCTTGGCGGAGGTTCAATCCGTATTTTCGAAAAAGAAATTCAGGAGAAAATGTTTGCGCTTCTTGGCTTCTCACAAGAAGAGGCAGCTGAGCAGTTCGGATTCTTATTGGAAGCATTTGATTACGGCGCTCCTCCGCACGGCGGAATCGCGCTCGGCTTAGACCGTCTCGTTATGCTTCTCGCAGGACGCACGAACCTAAGAGATACGATTGCATTCCCGAAAACGGCAAGCGCAAGCTGCCTGATGACCGAAGCGCCAGGGGAAGTAAGCGACGCCCAGCTTGATGAGCTTCATCTTTCTATTAAGAAAAAAGTGAAGAACTGATTGGGCAGTTCGAATCTTGAAAATCAAAATCGTCTATGATATGATTTTGACAAGTTAAATAAAGTCCTGATGTGTTAGTTGTACACCTAGTTTTGACCGAACATTTTTTTGATTTGGGAGCCCGCATTTTTAAATGGCGTACATGCCTCTTTTCATTCGGTAAAGAGGACTTACAAGATTTAAAAGAGGGCACCCACCTGCTGAGAGCGGGTTCAAAACAAAGGAAAGCTGCAACGGCACTATTGGGACTTTATTTTTTGTGCGCAGAAAAAACGGCTGGTCTTGGATCAGCCATTTTATAGATGAAACCAGAATACGAATGTGGAGTGAGGTTCTTGTTACACCAGTTTTCACGCAATGAATTAGCTATCGGAAAAGAAGGCCTTGAAACGCTGAAAAACAGCACGGTTGCTGTGCTGGGGGTTGGCGGAGTCGGATCGTTCGCAGCGGAAGCCCTCGCGCGGTCAGGCGTCGGCCGGATTCTGCTTGTCGACAAAGATGATGTGGACATTACAAATGTAAACCGCCAGCTTCACGCGCTGCTTTCAACTGTCGGACAGCCGAAAGTTGATTTAATGAAAGCGCGGATCGCGGACATTAACCCGGAGTGTGAAGTGATCGCGTTAAAGATGTTCTATACCGAAGAAACGTATGAACAATTTTTTGACTATGAGCTTGACTACGTCATTGATGCGTCAGACACGATCCATTATAAAATCCATTTAATGAAAGAATGTCTGAAGCGGGATATTCCGCTCATCTCCAGCATGGGTGCGGCTAATAAAACGGATCCCACACGCTTCCAAATCGCTGATATTTCAAAAACGCACACTGATCCCATTGCGAAGGTCGTCCGTACGAGATTACGCAAAGAGGGCATCAAAAAGGGCGTTCAAGTGATTTTCTCTGACGAAAGCCCGATTGTTATTCGGGAAGATGTCAGAAAAGAAGTGGGAAATGACGAAGCGAACATCCGCAAAGCAAAAATGCCGCCATCCTCAAATGCTTTTGTGCCGTCAGTGGCCGGTTTGATTATGGGCGGACATGTTGTCATGGATCTTTTAAAAGATGTTGAAATCAAACGTGTGAAGGATAAATAATGCATAAGAAACAGCCTTGATAATACGCAAGGCTGTTTTTGTTTTATTTTCTTTTCATTAATCTGTCATACACCTGCTTTAAGGCGGACTCGAACTTTCCTGTCTGTTTCGGCTTGTAATATTGCTTATTCTTTAAAGGATCAGGGAGATATTGCTGTTCGACCCATCCGTTGTCGTAACTGTGCGGATATTTATAGTCGATTCCTCTTCCTAATTCCTGAGCTCCTTTATAGTGCGCATCTTTTAAATGCTTTGGGATTTCCCCGATTTTTCCGGCTCTGATATCTGCAAGCGCCTCATCGATTGCCAGAATGGCTGAGTTTGATTTTGGCGAGAGGCAAAGTTCAATGACCGCGTTGGCCAGCGGGATTCGTGCTTCGGGAAATCCGACCCGCTCAGCAGTCTGAATCGCGTGCAGCACTCTTGGGCCGGCTTGCGGGCTTGCTAAACCGATATCTTCATAAGCGATGACAAGCAGTCTTCTTGCGATGCTATCAAGATCGCCTGCTTCAATTAATCTTGCCAAATAGTGAAGAGCGGCATTGGCATCAGAGCCGCGGATCGATTTTTGAAAAGCGGACAATACATCATAATGCGCGTCACCATCTTTATCGTGAGTAAAGCTCTTTTTCTGCAAACATTCCTCCGCCGTGTCCAATGTAATGTGAATCACGCCGTCTGATGACTCTTTGGTTGTCAACACGGCCAGTTCAAGCGCATTTAAAGCGGAACGGACATCCCCTCCGCATCCGTGCGCAAAATGCTCCATCGCCTGATCATCAATGGATACAGAATAGGTGCCAAGGCCCCGGTCTTCATCATGGAGCGCACGTTCCAGAGCCTGTTTAATCAGTACCGGTGTTAACGGCTCAAGCTCAAAGATTTGTGTCCGGCTTCTGATCGCCGGATTAATGGCATGATATGGGTTAGCCGTGGTTGCTCCGATCAAAATGATCATTCCGTTTTCTAAATAGGGCAACAGAAAATCTTGCTTGCCTTTATCCAGCCTGTGAACTTCATCCAGAATCAAAATCACTTGGCCTGACATTTTTGCTTCCTGAGCTACGATTTCCATATCTTTTTTATTGTGAATGACAGCATTCAGCGTTCGAAAAGCAATACTTGTTGAACCGGCAATTGCTGTTGCGATTGAAGTTTTTCCAATTCCTGGCGGCCCGTACAAAATCATGGATGACAAATGTTTTGCCTGAACCATTCTGCCGATCATTTTATCTTCAGCCACCAGATGCTGCTGGCCGATAATATCTTCTATTTTTGTCGGACGCATCCGATATGCCAATGGCTTCATCATCATCTCTCCTTACTTATTTACAGGGTAACGGAAAAACGGACATTAGGAAAGGGAGAAGGGCCGTTTCCCCCCTGCCTCAATGAAAATTCGCTCAAGGTATGTTATAATAACAGTTGGTCTATTGAGTCATAAACGGACGAATTATATAGAAATTACCATTATAAATGTGAAAAATCATGAAATAACAGAGGTGTTCATGTTGAAAATATCAACTAAGGGAAGATACGGGCTTACCATTATGATCGAGCTTGCCAAAAAGCATGGTGAAGGCCCGACTTCATTAAAAAGCATCGCACAGACGAATAATCTGTCTGAGCATTATTTGGAGCAGCTGGTATCGCCGCTCAGAAATGCCGGTTTAGTGAAAAGCATCAGAGGCGCATACGGCGGATATGTATTAGGCAGTGAGCCGGATGCGATCACGGCTGGAGATATTATCCGTGTGCTCGAAGGGCCGATCAGTCCTGTTGAAGTGCTGGAAGACGAGGAGCCTGCCAAGCGTGAGCTGTGGATTCGCATACGTGATGCTGTGAAAGAGGTTTTAGACAGTACAACATTAGAGGATCTTGCCAGCTATACAGACGGAGAGCAAGAAGCTTATATGTTCTATATTTAGATCAGAGGTGCAAATATAATGGAACGGATTTATTTAGATCATGCCGCAACGTCTCCGATGGATGAGCGCGTGCTGGAAAAAATGACCCCTTATTTCTCCGGCAATTTCGGCAATCCATCGAGCATCCATTCATTTGGAAGAGAATCTCGGAAATGGGTGGACGAAGCAAGAGCTCAGATTGCAGCCGAAATCGGAGCGGCGGAGCAGGAGATCGTTTTTACAAGCGGGGGGACAGAAGCCGATAACTTGGCCATTATAGGAACCGCGCTTGCAAGAAAAGATGTGGGCAGACATATTATCACGACAAAAATTGAGCATCACGCTGTGCTTCACACGTGTGAAAAACTTGAGGAAGACGGATTTGACATTACGTATCTCGATGTTGACCAAAATGGAAGAGTCAGTGCAAAACAGGTGAAAGAAGCACTGCGTGATGATACAATCCTTGTGACAGTGATGTATGGAAATAATGAAGTCGGAACAGTGCAGCCGATTGATGAAATCGGTGAGCTGCTGAAGGAACACCAGTCATATTTTCATACCGATGCTGTTCAGGCATTTGGGCTTCTGCCAATTGATGTGAAAAACAGCCATATTGACCTTCTGTCTGTTTCCGGGCACAAGCTCAACGGGCCAAAAGGGACAGGCTTTTTATATGCAAATAAAGATGTGAAGCTTTCCCCGCTTTTATTTGGAGGAGAGCAAGAAAGAAAACGCCGTGCCGGAACAGAAAATGTTCCGGGAATTGTCGGGCTGAAAGAAGCGATCAAACTGTCAAGTGAAGAACGGGATGAAAAAAACGAAAAGTATCAATCGTTTAAGACAATCATCACCGACACGCTTGAAAATGCCGGTGTGGCATTCGGGATCAACGGGGATAAAGAGCATTGCCTGCCGCATGTTCTGAACCTTTATTTTCCCGGTGTATCAGTGGAAGCGCTGCTGGTGAATCTGGACATGGCGGGAGTCGCTGTCTCAAGCGGATCAGCGTGCACGGCCGGTTCAATTTTGCCGTCACATGTTCTGACTGCCATGTTCGGAGAAGAGAGTGACCGGCTGACGTCTTCAATTCGGATCAGCTTCGGCCTCGGCAATACGGCTGAGCAAGTGAAAACTGCTGCCAAACATGTGGCCGACGTTGTCAAACGGCTGACACAATAAGGCGGCTTAGTTATTGGAGTGAATGAAATGGAAAAACGTCCGGAAGATACAAGAGTCGTTGTCGGCATGTCCGGCGGTGTAGACTCATCTGTGGCGGCCTTGCTGTTAAAAGATCAGGGCTATGATGTGATCGGAATTTTTATGAAAAACTGGGATGATACGGATGAAAACGGTTTTTGCACAGCGACAGAGGATTATGAAGATGTGATCCGCGTCTGCAATCAAATCGGGATTCCGTACTACGCTGTTAATTTTGAAAAACAATATTATGAGAAGGTATTTCAATACTTCCTTGATGAATATAAAGCAGGCAGAACACCCAACCCGGATGTGCTGTGCAACAAAGAAATTAAATTCAAGGCGTTTTTGGAGCACGCCCTGTCACTTGGCGCCGACTACTTAGCGACTGGCCACTATGCAAGGGTAGACAGAAGCGGCGGCAAAGTCAGAATGCTGCGCGGCATTGACGAAAACAAGGATCAAACGTACTTCTTGAATCAGCTGACAGAGGATACGCTAAGCAAAGTCATGTTCCCGATCGGCGAGCTTCAAAAAAGCCGTGTGCGTGAAATTGCCAAAGAAGCAGATCTTGCAACAGCAACGAAAAAAGACAGTACGGGCATTTGTTTTATCGGCGAACGCAACTTCAAAACGTTTCTCAGCCAATATCTCCCTGCACAGCCGGGCGATATGATGACGATGGACGGTGAAGTAAAAGGACGCCACGACGGGTTGATGTACTACACGATCGGACAGCGTCACGGCCTTGGCATCGGCGGAAGCGGCGAGCCATGGTTTGCGGTTGGTAAAGACCTTGAAAAGAACATCCTTTACGTGGATCAAGGGTTCCATAACCCTCTTCTTTATTCCGACAAAATCACAGCAACGAATATCAGCTGGGTTCATTCGGATACGATGAAGGGTGAAGAGATTGCCTGTACGGCTAAATTCCGTTACCGTCAAGAGGATCATAAGGTGACGGTGCGCATGACGGGTGAAGGCGAAGCGGAAGTTATTTTTGATGAACAAGTCCGCGCTGTAACGCCGGGACAAGCGGTTGTCTTTTATGACGGCGAAGAATGCCTTGGCGGCGGAACCATTGATGATGTGTACAAAGACGGAACAAAATTGTGGTACGTATAAAAGATGAAAAACCTCAACACAGAGTTGGGGTTTTTTAATGAAAGGAAGATGATCGGTGGATTATAATCAACTCGGTATAGAGGCGATGCAAAAAGGCGATTACGAGAAAGCGGCAGAGGCATTTACAAAAGCTATTGAAGAAAATATAGATGACGCGATTCCCTATATTAACTTTGCTAACCTGCTTTCATCCGTAAACGAGCTGGAACGGGCACTTGCGTTTTATGATAAAGCGCTTGAATTAGACAACAGCGCTGCTACTGCTTATTATGGAGCAGGAAATGTCTATGTTGTAAAAGAAATGTACAAAGAAGCGAAAGACATGTTTGAAAAAGCGCTTCGTGCTGGAATGGAAAACGGCGACCTGTTTTACATGCTCGGAACGGTACTTGTCAAGCTCGAACAGCCTAAGCTTGCACTGCCGTATTTACAAAGAGCGGTCGAATTGAATGAAAACGATGCGGAAGCTCGTTTTCAATTTGGAATGTGCTTAGCGAACGAGGGCATGCTGGACGAAGCGCTCAGCCAATTCATAGCTGTAACTGAGCTAAATCCGGAGCACGCTGATGCGTTTTATAATGCCGGTGTCGCTTATGCATATCAAGAAAATCGAGAAAGAGCCCTGGAAATGCTCGACAAGGCGATCGATATCCAGCCGGATCATATGCTTGCACTTCATGCTAAAAAACTGATCGACCCATCATAACAGGCACAGGAGGAGGGATAGCTCGTGCAGCAGCATCCGGATCAGCTTAACATGGAGGAAGAGCCCTATTTAAAAGGGACAGTCAACACAGTCATCTATCATAATGACGCCAATTTATATACGGTTCTGAAAGTGAAAGTTATAGAAACCTCCGAAGCGATTGAAGATAAAGCCGTATCCGTGACGGGCTACTTCCCTGCGCTTCAAGAAGAAGAGACCTACACGTTTTACGGAAAGGCCGTCACCCACCCGAAATTCGGGCTTCAATTTCAGGCGGAGCATTTTAAAAAAGAGATTCCGACAACTAAGGAAGGCATCATTCATTATTTATCCAGTGATTTGTTCGAAGGAATCGGCAAAAAAACAGCCGAAGAAATTGTCAAAAAATTGGGTGACAGCGCGATTAATAAAATATTGGCTGACGCTTCAGTGCTTTACGATGTCCCGAGGCTGTCAAAAAAGAAAGCCGACACGCTGGCAGGCGCCTTGCAGCGGCATCAGGGACTGGAGCAAATCATGATCTCCCTGAATCAGTTTGGATTCGGCCCGCAGCTGTCTATGAAAATCTATCAAGCCTATGAATCAGAGACGCTTGACAAGATTCAGGAAAATCCTTATCAGCTTGTCAAAGATGTAGAAGGCATCGGGTTTGGGAAAGCGGATGAGCTGGGCAGCAGAATGGGGCTTTCAGGTAATCATCCTGAGCGGATAAAAGCCGCCATTTTGTACACGCTTGAAACGACCTGTCTGTCAGATGGGCATACGTACATAGAAACGGAACAGCTTATTATCGATACCCAATCACTGTTAAATCAGTCAGTAAAAGAAGGGCAGCGGATCACAGAAATGGATGCAGCTAACGCGATGATAGCCCTTGGAGAAAATAAAGACATTGTGATAGAAGATGGCCGCTGTTATTTTCCTTCGCTGTTTTACGCGGAACAGAACGTTGCAAAGCGCGTGAAACATATCGCAAGCCAAACCGATTATGACGACCAGTTTCCTGAATCCGAATTTCTGCTCGCTTTGGGGGAACTGGAGGAACGGATGAACGTTCAGTATGCCCCCAGCCAGAAGGAAGCGATTCAAAAAGCCCTTTCCTCACCAATGCTGCTGCTAACGGGAGGGCCGGGAACAGGAAAAACGACGGTCATCAGAGGGATTGTCGAACTGTACGGAGAGCTTCACGGTGTGTCACTAGACCCTTCAGCTTATAAAAAGGATGAAACTTTTCCGATTGTATTGGCCGCACCGACAGGGAGAGCGGCGAAACGGATGAGTGAATCGACGGGCCTTCCGGCAGTCACGATACACAGGCTGCTTGGCTGGAACGGTGCAGAGGGCTTTACTCATACAGAGGACCAGCCGATCGAAGGGAAGCTGTTAATCATCGATGAAGCGAGTATGCTGGATATATGGCTGGCGAACCACTTGTTCAAGGCGATCCCTGATCATATTCAAATCATCATCGTCGGTGACGAAGATCAGCTGCCTTCTGTCGGTCCGGGCCAAGTACTGAGAGACCTTTTGGCATCCCGGGTGATTCCGACTGTGAGACTGACAGACATCTACCGCCAGGCGGAGGGGTCATCAATCGTCGAGCTTGCCCACCAAATGAAAAAAGGCTTGCTGCCAAACAATTTGACTGCCCCGACGAAGGATCGTTCCTTTATTCGCTGCGGAGGCTTGCAAATTAAAGAGGTGGTTGAGAAGGTTGTCGCCAATGCATTGAAAAAAGGCTATACGGCAAAGGATATTCAGGTTCTCGCCCCGATGTACAGAGGAAAAGCTGGGATCAATGAACTAAATGTCATGCTGCAGGACATTTTAAACCCTCCTAAAGAAAAACGGAGAGAATTGAAGTTCGGAGATGTTGTCTACAGAACCGGAGATAAAATTTTGCAGCTTGTCAATCAGCCGGAAAACAATGTGTTCAACGGAGATATTGGCGAAATTACGTCGATATTTTATGCGAAGGAAAATACAGAAAAAGAAGACATGGCCGTCGTTAATTTTGACGGTAATGAAATGACATTTACGAAAAAAGATTTTAACCAGTTTACCCATGCGTATTGCTGCTCTATTCATAAATCGCAGGGAAGTGAATTTCCGATTGTGGTGTTGCCTGTTGTAAAAGGTTACTATAGAATGCTCAGAAGAAACCTTCTTTATACCGCGATTACTCGAGCAAAGAAATTTCTCATTTTATGCGGGGAAGAGGAGGCGCTGGAGTGGGGCGTAAAAAATAATGACGCAACTGTCAGGCAGACATCCTTGAAAAACAGGCTGTCATTACAGATTGAGGAAATGGATGCCGAGCTTGAGGCTTTGCAAAAAGAGCTCCCGTTCAGTGTACATGATGCCAATATTGGTATGGAAGGCATTACGCCATTCGATTTTATGAAAGAAGAACAGCTGTAAAGGCTCCCGTGTTAGCGGGAGTTTTTGCATTTGCGGTGGAAGTGATTTCATCGTATGAGTCAAAGACGCAAAGCAAAACCTAAGCCTGTTCAACAAAAGGTGGTTGATCACACTTTGAGAACATGCCATGAGGTAGAAGGATTCCCAGTATACTCAGAACGAACTTCTTGTTATCTCGGGACCATTTCTGATATTTGTTTTTCTCTGAAGGGAGATTGTCTCGGATTTATACTTGCACAAAAACGGTTTTTGCATCATCATCATGCGCTATTACGGGCGTGTGATATCACTTCCATTCTTGATGACCGCATATTGGCCTCAATCAGTTCAGGCCAGCTTCTGCCTCTTCCGAAGTCATGCTTCACATACGAGCAGATGAAAATGAAGCTTGTGAAATCGCAAGAGGGAGATATATTGGGGATGCTGGAAGATGTATACTTTTGTTTGGACAGGGGCATAATCGTAGCATATGAACTCTCGGACGGTTTCTTTTCTGACTTGGCGGGAAGCAAGCATCAGATCCAAAGAGCGGATTCGCTTGTCGAGGTGCGGAAAGACGAGATCGTTCTGAACGGATAGAGGTGTGAGATATGCTTATATGCCCGAACTGCAAAAGTAAGGATATCGGGAAAATCGGCGTGAACCAATATTATTGCTGGGGCTGTTTTATCGAACTGACAGTGGCGAAAGGGAAGATAGCAACTCATCAGGTGGAAGAAGACGGAACGTTAAGCAGCTTGGATGATTTGTTTTCTGAGGACGAACGCAGCATCAATTTTTGATTATGAAGGGAGATGCTCAGGATGAATCGGACGATGACTTCTCTTTTGGCATTGGGAGCCGGGGCTCTCGTATACCGGATGGCGACTCAATCCGACATGCTGAATAATCGAAGCATGAAGCGGATGAGAAGAAGAATAACGAAAATGTTTTAATGTGGAAAAGGATACTCCTCGGAGAGTATCCTTTTTGTTATAGAGCGAGAATAATTCGCACCGTTCCTCAAAAGATATAGAAGAGGTGAAAGCAAATGCTCCAAAAACCGGTGCAGCTTTTGTTGTGGGTGGCCATTTGTTTGCTGGTCCTGTTAACAGTCTATGTCTTTTTTATGCTCGATATATTATGGTCGCCCTTTTGGCTCGTTATCAAAACGATTTTGATTCCCCTAATTATTTCTATTTTTATTTCTTATTTATTGCTACCGGTCACAGAGTGGCTGCATGGCAAAGGATTGCCGAGGACCTTGAGTATCTTGGTGATTTATGTGCTTTTCTTTGGCGGAATTGGCTGGGCGCTGTATAAAGGGGTGCCTGTCTTAATTGTGCAGCTGACGGATTTATCAGAGAATATCCCTATGTTTGCCGAAACGTATAACGGGCTCCTTCTTCATGTGCATAACCATACTGATGACTGGCCTGACGGCATGCATCATCGTATAGATAAAATGATCAGCCAGACGGAGGCATTTTTCGCGGAAACGATCGAGGGAGCAATCAGCGGAATTCGCAACGTGCTTGATTATTTCATCATTGCGGCAACAATCCCTTTTCTCGTGTTTTATATGGTAAAGGATATTGAGTTGATGAAAAAGACGGTATGGTATTTGACGCCGAAGTCGTGGAGAAAGCGGGGCAGCGCCTTCTTGAGGGATGTAGACGACTCTCTTGGCGATTATGTCCGCGGCCAGCTTCTGGTCTGCTTCATTCTCGGCGTGCTGGCGGGCATTACATTCTGGATATTTGGGCTTCCATATCCGTTGATCTTAGGCCTGATTTCCGGGATCACGAATGTCATACCGTATTTTGGCCCTTTCATTGGAGCTGTTCCTGCGCTTTTAATTGCGATGACCATTTCAGTGAAAGCGATTCTAGTTGTGGTGTTTACAGTGTTTGCTCTGCAATTTATGGAAGGGAATATCCTCAGTCCGTTCATTGTCGGCAGAAGCCTTAAAATGCATCCAGTCGTCATCATGCTTGCGCTCCTTGCCGGAGGAGAGCTGGCGGGAATCGTCGGGATGATTCTGGCTGTTCCGGCGACGGCTGTTTTAAAAGTGATGATGATCCATTTTTTGCGGATGAGGACGGAGCATTGACATTGTCGTGCAGCTTGTCTATAATTTCTCGTAGAATACATACGAATCTCGAGTGACGGATCTGAGTATGCCGAAGCCCTGTTAAAGAGAGAAGTTCCGCTAGCTGAAAGGAGCTTTATCAGAAGATCGGAGGAAGCTAATCCTGAGTGCAGTTAATCACTGCCGCACATCCTGCGTTACAGGGTTAAAGGTGACGGGCGAATGTTAAAGCCCGTAATCAGGGTGGTACCGCGAGACAGCTCTCGTCCCTGTGTAAACGTGTGGTTTGCATAGGGGGAGGGCTTTTTTGCTGTCACTAAAGAGAATTTCGATTTTTATAGAGGAGGAAGGAAATACAATGAAACACTTAACTTCTGCTGAAGTTCGTCAAATGTTTTTGGATTTCTTTAAAGAAAAAGGACATGCGGTAGAGCCAAGCGCGTCATTAGTGCCGCATGAGGACCCTTCACTGCTGTGGATCAACAGCGGTGTTGCGACACTGAAAAAGTATTTTGACGGACGTGTCGTTCCGGAAAATCCAAGAATCGTAAACGCTCAAAAAGCGATCAGAACAAACGATATAGAAAATGTAGGTAAAACTGCGCGCCATCATACATTCTTTGAAATGCTTGGAAACTTTTCTATCGGCGATTATTTCAAAGAAGAAGCCATTACATGGGCTTGGGAGTTTTTAACGAGTGACAAGTGGATCGGCTTCGACAAAGAGCTTCTCTCTGTTACGGTTCACCCAGAAGATGAAGAAGCGTATGAATTTTGGGCGAAAAAAATCGGTATTCCTGAGGAAAGAATTATCCGCCTAGAGGGGAACTTCTGGGACATCGGTGAAGGACCGAGCGGACCGAACACAGAGATTTTCTATGACCGCGGTGAAGCATACGGTAATGATCCAGAAGATCCGGAGCTCTATCCAGGCGGAGAAAACGACCGTTATTTGGAAGTATGGAATCTTGTGTTCTCTGAGTTCAACCATAACCCAGACGGCACGTACACGCCGCTTCCGAAGAAAAACATTGATACAGGCATGGGGCTTGAAAGAATGGTATCTGTCATCCAGAATGTCCCGACAAACTTTGATACCGATTTATTTGTGCCGATCATCAAAGCAACAGAAACCATTTCTGGTGAAGCGTACGGCACAGACAATGTGAAAGACACTGCGTTTAAAGTGATTGCCGACCACATCAGAACGGTTGCCTTTGCTGTCAGTGATGGGGCGCTGCCGTCAAATGAAGGCCGCGGCTATGTATTAAGACGCTTGTTGCGCCGGGCTGTGCGTTATGCCAAAACAATCAACATCCACCGTCCGTTCATGTACGACTTAGTGCCGGTTGTCGCTGAAATCATGGCTGATTTCTACCCTGAAGTAAAAGAGAAAGCGGATTTCATCGCAAAAGTCATCAAAACCGAAGAAGAGCGCTTCCACGAAACCCTTAATGAAGGGCTTGCGATCCTGTCAGAAATGATCAAAAAAGAAAAAGGCAAGGGAAGCAGCGTGATTTCAGGGGCCGACGTGTTTAAATTGTACGATACGTATGGGTTCCCAGTTGAGCTGACAGAAGAATACGCAGAAGACGAGGGCATGACGGTTGACCATAAAGGCTTCGAAGAAGAAATGAACCAGCAGCGTGAACGGGCAAGAAACGCCCGCCAAGATGTCGGCAGCATGCAGGTGCAGGGCGGCGCATTGCGCGACGTGACCGATGAAAGCACATTTGTCGGCTACTCTCAAACGAAAGCTGGCGCCAATGTCATTGTGCTTCTTCAGGATGGACAATTCATTGAAGAGGCTCATGAAGGGGACAGCGTTCAAATCATTCTTGATGAAACACCGTTCTATGCAGAAAGCGGCGGCCAAATCGGCGATAAAGGTTACCTCCGCAGCGAACAGGCAGTGGTGAGAATTAAAGATGTGCAAAAAGCGCCGAACGGCCAGCATGTGCATGAAGGTGTTGTGGAGAGCGGCACTGTTCAAAAAGGCCTGCATGTAACGGCTGAAGTTGAAGACCATATGAGAAGCGGCGTCATTAAAAACCATACGGCAACGCATTTATTGCATCAGGCGCTTAAAGACGTTCTTGGAACTCATGTCAATCAGGCCGGATCTCTTGTGACTGAAAACCGTCTTCGTTTTGACTTCTCGCATTTTGGGCAAGTGACAAAAGAAGAGCTTGAACAAATTGAAACAATCGTAAACGAAAAGATCTGGGCGAGCATCCCGGTCAGCATCGATTTGAAGCCAATCGCTGAAGCAAAAGAAATGGGCGCGATGGCTCTGTTCGGCGAAAAATACGGTGATATTGTCCGGGTTGTCCAAGTCGGAGATTACAGTATAGAGCTGTGCGGCGGCTGTCATGTCAGAAACACAGCGGAAATCGGCTTGTTTAAAATTGCTTCAGAGTCTGGAATCGGAGCAGGCACAAGACGGATTGAAGCTGTAACAGGACAAGGCGCTTACGTCGAAATGAACAGCCAGATTTCCGTTTTGAAGCAGGCTGCTGACGAGCTGAAAACAAATATTAAAGAAGTGCCGAAACGGGTTGCGGCTCTGCAGGCTGAACTGAAAGAAGCCCAAAGAGAAAATGAATCTCTTCTGGCGAAACTAGGAAACGTGGAAGCAGGAGCGATTCTGTCAAAAGTGAAAGAAGTTGACGGCGTGAGTGTGCTTGCGGAAAAAGTTAATGCGAAAGACATGAACCATCTCCGCACAATGGTGGATGAACTGAAAGCGAAGATCGGCTCTGCTGTGATCGTGCTTGGTGCGGTACAAAACGAGAAAGTCAATATTTCCGCCGGCGTAACAAAGGATCTCATTGAGAAAGGCCTGCATGCCGGCAAGCTGGTTAAACAAGCTGCGGAGGTTTGCGGCGGAGGCGGCGGAGGCCGTCCGGACATGGCGCAGGCAGGCGGCAAACAACCTGAAAAATTAGAAGAAGCTTTGGCTTCCGTAGAAGATTGGGTGAAATCCGTTTTATAATTTGCCCATGTAGTGTAGAATGATGGTAAGATTAGGACCCCAGGCTGAACTTTGCCTGCGAATTTGGGAAAGAGGTGCAAAACGGTGAGCTCGTTTGATAAAACGATGAAATTTAATTTCTCCGATGATTCTGCTGAGACTAACGTAAATGAGGTGCTGATTACAGTGTATGACGCGCTTCAGGAAAAGGGCTACAATCCAATCAATCAGATTGTCGGATACTTGCTGTCAGGTGATCCCGCTTACATTCCTAGGCATCGTGACGCTCGTAATTTAATTCGCAAACTTGAAAGAGACGAATTAATCGAGGAATTGGTAAAGTCTTATTTAGAACAACATAAAGAGGCGTAAATAAAGAATGAGAATATTAGGACTCGATTTAGGAACCAAAACACTCGGTGTTGCTCTGAGCGACGAAATGGGCTGGACTGCTCAAGGCATTGAGACCATAAAGATTAATGAAGCTGAAGGCGATTATGGTTTATCACGTTTATCTGATCTGATTCAGGAGTATACTATAGATAAAATCGTGCTCGGCTTTCCTAAAAATATGAATGGAACAGTCGGCCCGAGAGGCGAAGCCAGCCAAACATTTGCGAAAATCCTTGAAACAACGTACAATGTTCCTGTTGTGCTGTGGGACGAGCGTCTTACCACAATGGCGGCTGAAAAAATGCTGATTGCCGCTGATGTCAGCAGGCAAAAACGAAAAAAAGTCATTGATAAAATGGCGGCTGTTATGATTTTGCAAGGATATCTTGACAGCTTAAATTAAAGCCAGAGGTGAAGAAAATGGAACACGGCGAAAATAATATTACAATTGTTGACGATCAAGGAAATGAACAGCTTTGTGAAGTGCTGTTTACATTTGAAAACGAAGAGTTTGGCAAGTCTTATGTGCTGTACTACCCAATGGAAGCAAAAGATGATGAAGAAGTAGAAATTCTTGCTTCCAGTTTCACGCCAAACGAAGACGGTGAAAACGGTGAGCTATATCCGATCGAAACTGACGAAGAATGGGATATGATTGAAGAAACCCTTAACACATTCTTAGCGGACGAAGACGAAGAATAAAACACCGCGTCCAAAGCCGGAGCCATAATGCTCCGGCTTCAGATTGTTGACAAAGTCATAAAACGGTTTTCGTTTTATGACTTTGTCATCTTTTCAGCGTGATTGAAAACCCTTGAAGTCTAGGAAGGGCGAGCATCGGAGCACAGCGAATGTAGGGATTCGTGAGCACCGACGCGCAGGCCTGACAACGAATGCGAGGGTTTGTCGACACGCTGAAAGCCGGAGCATAATGCTCCGGCTTTTTCTCTGCTGTATGAAGGGCTTGTTCACCCTTGTTTTGTAATAAATTGCCGAAATCCAATGAATCATGTAGTATAAGACCTGATGGGAGGGGACCTAATGTATATCAATCGGCAAAAAAAATCATTTTTCAATAAAAAAACAATCATACTGTCTTCCATTATTGTGCTGCTTCTCATCATTGGCGGGGCATTTTTATATGAGAAAACAATGCTGGAACCTGTTGAAAAAGACAGCAAAGCGACAGTGGACATCAACATTCCGAGCGGCTCGTCTGTTTCGGCCATCGCATCGATATTAAAGAAAAACGACGTCATAAAAAGCGAGAAGGCATTTCAGTATTATGTAAAATTTAAAGGCGCTTCCGGATTTCAGGCGGGATTTTACCATTTGAATAAAGGAATGGATGTAGATGCCATTATTCATAAGCTGACAAGCGGGGCTACAAGCTATGCCTTTCAGATTACAGTAACTGAGGGAGCACAGCTGACACAAATCGCGGCCGCTATTGCCGATGAAACGAAATACTCAAAAAAACAAGTCATGGCGAAGCTGGACGATGAAACATTTATTCATCAGCTGAAGAAAGAGTTTCCGGACACTGTGACAAACGATGTTTTCAATAAAAATATAAAGCATCCGCTGGAAGGGTACCTATTCCCGGCTACATACCCTTTTCATGATCCGGACACGTCACTTGAAGACATGATTACGGCAATGGTTAAACAGACAAATTCTTATGTAGAAACATATAAAGCAGAAATGAAGAAAAATAAACTTTCCGTGCATAAGCTGCTGACGATGGCTTCATTGATTGAAGAAGAAGCGACTGAAAAAGTCGATCGCCATAAAATTGCGAGCGTCTTTTATAACCGCCTGAAGAAGAAAATGCCGCTCCAAACAGATCCGACCGTACTGTACGCCGCAGGCAAGCATAAAGATCGCGTTCTTTATAAGGATCTGGAAATCGATTCACCGTACAATACGTATAAAAACCCGGGATTGACGCCAGGACCGATTGCTAACGCTGGCATGTCGTCATGGGAAGCGGCGTTGCATCCAGAGCAAACGGACTATCTGTACTTCTTGGCGAAATCAAGTGGTGAGGTCGTATTTACAAAAACGCTAAAAGAGCACAATAAAGCAAAAGAAAAATACATTTTCTCAAAAAATGAGCAATAAAAGGGGAGCAAAAAGCTCTCCTTTTGTTCGCTTTCCGCAAGGTTTTATGATAAAATATATCGGGTTGTTTACCGATGTATCATGATGTATTCAGAGAGTGTCCTGTGTAAAAAGACTGGGGCACTCCTTTTTAGAACGGGAGGCTGTTTGTAGTGACTGACCGGTATGAACGAATAAATGACTATATAGAAGCATTATTGAAGCCTCGGCCGGAAAACGTGAAGAAGCTTGAAGCATATGCAGAAGAACATCATGTCCCGATTATGGAAAAAGGGAGCATGGCGGTGCTGCTTCAAATTTTGTCTGTGAAACAGCCGAAAAAAATACTAGAAATCGGAACGGCCATTGGTTATTCCGCCATTCGAATGGCGCTGGAGCTGCCGTCTGCTGAAATATATACAATTGAACGCAATGACAAACGGCATGAAGAAGCGGTAAACAATATCAAGGAGTTTCAGCTTGATGACCGAATTCATGTTTTTTACGGAGACGCGCTTGAATTAGCCGACGCCGTTCATGTTACCGCGCCTTATGATGTCATTTTTATTGACGCTGCAAAAGGCCAGTATCAAAACTTTTTTCATTTATATGAACCGATGCTTTCACCGGACGGGGTGCTGTTAACAGACAACGTGCTGTTTAAAGGTCTGGTGGCAGAGGATTACAGCAAAATAGAACCGAAAAGAAGGCGCAGGCTGATAACAAAAATTGATGAATATAACCATTGGCTGATGAATCATCCCGATTATCAAACTGCGATTATTCCTGTCGGGGACGGACTTGCGATTAGTAAAAAGAAGAGGTGAATGTCATGAAAAAACCAGAGCTCTTAGTGACGCCGACGAGTGCGGCGGACATTTTGCCGCTGATACAGGCGGGGGCAACTGCGTTTTTAGTTGGGGAACAGAAATACGGCTTGAGATTAGCGGGGGAATTTTCTCGTGATGATGTAACAAAAACGGTTGAAATTGCACACAAAGAAGGAGCAAAAGTATACGTTGCCGTAAATGCCATTTTTCATAACGATAAAGTGGGAGAGCTTGGCGAATATCTGGCTTTCTTAGCGGAAACCGGTGTCGATGCAGCGGTATTCGGCGATCCTGCCGTGCTGATGGCTGCCCGTGAATCTGCGCCCGGCCTAAAGCTTCATTGGAGCACAGAAACGACAGGCACCAACTACTATACATGCAACTACTGGGGACGAAAAGGCGCGGCGCGTTCTGTGCTTGCCAGAGAGTTAAACATGGACAGCATTGTGGAGATCAAAGAAAACGCTGAAGTTGAAATTGAAATCCACGTGCATGGAATGACGTGCATGTTCCAATCAAAGCGTTCTTTAATTGGCAACTATTTTGAATACCAAGGCAAAGTCATGGACATTGAAGGAAAGAAAAAAGAATCAGGCTTGTTCTTGCACGATAAAGAACGTGATAATAAATACCCGATTTTCGAAGATGAAAACGGCACGCACATCATGAGCCCGAACGATGTGTGCATTATTGATGAACTTGAGGAATTGATAGATGCCGGCATTGATTCTTTCAAAATCGACGGTGTCCTGAAATCGCCGGAATACTTAATTGAAGTCACCAACATGTACAGAGAAGCCATTGATCTGTGTGTGGAAAACCGTGACGAATATGAAGCGAAAAAAGAAGACTGGATCGAACGCATTGAAAGCATCCAGCCAGTTAACAGAAAAATCGATACCGGATTCTTCTTTAAAGAAACGGTTTATTAATGAAAAGGAGGTTAAGCTATGACTGCCGTAAATGATAAAATATCCAAAATCGTCAATGGTAAGCGTGTAATTACAAAAAAGCCGGAGCTTCTCGCACCCGCCGGTAATCTTGAAAAACTGAAAATCGCTGTTCATTACGGAGCGGACGCGGTCTTTATTGGAGGACAGGAATACGGTCTGCGCTCAAATGCCGATAACTTTACAATCGAAGAAATTGCAGAAGGCGTTGAATTCGCAAAACAATATGGCGCGAAGATCTACGTAACGACAAACATTTTTGCCCATAATGAAAACATGGACGGGCTTGAAGAATACTTGAAAGCACTTGGAGATGCCAACGTTGCCGGCATTATTGTGGCAGATCCGCTGATCATCGAAACATGCCGCAGAGTGGCCCCGAATGTTGAGGTGCACTTGAGCACGCAGCAGTCTCTTTCAAACTGGAAGGCTGTCCAGTTCTGGAAGGAAGAAGGTCTGGACCGCGTCGTGCTGGCACGTGAAACAAGCGCTCTTGAAATCAGAGAAATGAAAGAAAAGGTAGATATCGAAATCGAATCCTTTATTCACGGCGCGATGTGTATCGCATATTCCGGCCGCTGCGTGTTGAGCAATCACATGACGGCGCGGGATTCCAACCGCGGAGGCTGCTGCCAGTCATGCCGCTGGGATTATGATTTGTATCAAACTGACGGTGCCAATGCCGTTGCTTTGTATGGTGAAGAAGATGCGCCATTTGCGATGAGCCCGAAAGATTTGAAGCTGATTGAATCCATTCCGAAAATGATCGAAATGGGCATCGACAGCTTAAAGATTGAAGGACGCATGAAATCCATTCACTATGTAGCAACAGTTGTCAGCGTATACCGAAAAGTCATCGACGCTTATTGCGCTGATCCGGATCACTTTGTGATTCAAAAAGAATGGCTTGAAGAGCTTGATAAGTGCGCCAACCGGGACACTGCGACAGCTTTCTTTGAAGGAACGCCAGGCTATGAAGAGCAAATGTTCGGCGAGCACGGCAAAAAAACGACGTTTGATTTTGTCGGCTTAGTGCTGAATTATGATGAAGACACACAAATGGTTACGCTCCAACAGCGCAATTTCTTCAAAAAAGGCGACGAAGTGGAATTTTTCGGTCCGGAAATCGACAACTTTACACATACGATTGAAACCATTTGGGACGAAGACGGTAATGAGCTAGATGCTGCCCGCCATCCCCTGCAAATTGTCAAATTCAAACTAGACAAAAAGATTTATCCGAGCAACATGATGAGAAAGGGGAAGTAACAACCCATGGGTAAGAATCCAGTAGTCATTGGAATCGCAGGAGGTTCCGGTTCAGGAAAAACGAGTGTCACACGGTCTATTTATGAACAATTTAAAGGACACTCGATTTTAATGATCCAGCAAGACCTTTATTATAAAGACCAAAGCCATCTTCCATTTGAAGAAAGGCTGAACACAAACTATGATCATCCGCTTGCGTTTGATAATGACTATTTAATCGAGCATATTCAGGATCTATTGAATTACCGCGCGATTGAAAAGCCGATTTACGACTACAAGCTTCACACACGTTCAGAAGAAACGGTTCACGTAGAGCCAAAGGATGTTATTATCCTTGAAGGCATTCTTGTTCTTGAAGACAAAAGGCTCCGTGACCTGATGGATATCAAGCTTTACGTGGATACAGACGCCGACTTGCGTATCATCAGACGGATTATGAGAGATATTAATGAGCGCGGCCGCTCTATTGATTCTGTCATTGAACAGTATGTGTCAGTTGTCCGCCCGATGCATAACCAATTCGTTGAACCGACGAAACGATACGCTGATATTATTATCCCGGAAGGCGGACAGAATCACGTCGCAATTGATCTGATGGTCACGAAGATTCAGACGATACTAGAGAATAACCTGATGTAATAAGCTTTTGAAGTGGGTGGGCAAGGTCAAAAATATGATCTTGCCCATTTTTTGCCCACAGTTTTTAAGACAATGTATTTTCTTTTCATTCTATTGCTCTTTAGAACCTCGATAATAACATGAAAAAGACACAGCAATTCCTTACTGTGTCCTGTTTGAATTCTTATTGTTCTTGACTGCGAAAATTGAGGCACAAATAACACATATGATCTGTAAGATGATTCCGATCACCAATGAATAGTCAAGGACATTTTCTAATGCAAAACCTGCTATAAGAAACCCTTCGGATAAAATAATGAACAATACTACATAGTTCATCCTCAACTTCATCATTTACAGCACCTTCCTTTTTATTATTATACTATTGATCACACTTAACTTAAAACCAACTCAAGAACAAGGTTAGGAAAAGTCTTTAAAAGATTTCATTTGCAACAGCATTGAATTGAACGATTGCTTCAGTTTTGGTATCTTTCATGATGTGCGAATAAATATCTAATGTTGTTTTGGAGGAAGCATGTCCTAAACGTTTTTGAGCTTCCTTCAATTTAACTTCTGCGTCAATCAGCAGTGATGCATACGTGTGTCTTAGGTTATGGGGCGTGATCCGGGTGACATCGGATTTTTTTATATAGGTGTCTAATTTATAATTGAAATTCCGGGCAGGGATAGGGCGGCCGGTTTTGTCTGTGAACACAAAGCCTTCATCCTTATACTGGTCTCGGTTTTCCATTTTGATGTGATTCTGTATATGTTTTAGTATTCTTAATTGGTTGATGACTTGGGGCGGCACAGGAACATTTCGTATTGATGATGAAGTTTTGGGACTGAGCAATTTATAATTGTCTCTCAGACCGCCTTGCTGATACAACGTATAGCGGACTCGTATGATTGATTCCTCGAAGTCTATCTTGTCCCATTTTAAAGCTACAGCTTCACCAATTCTAAGCCCTGAATAAACGAGCAGGACAAACATTGCTAAATCTTGCGGCCGTCCTCTCCTTTTTACACATTGTAGGAATTTAGATATCTCTTCCTTCTCCCAGAATTTAATGTCTTTGAGATCCTGATCATCTGTGACTCGTTCAGCGTCTTTTGCACGAGGCAAACGAATCCCCACAAGCGGATCAAGTTTGAAGTATTGATCTCTCATAGCATTTTTAGTCATCATCTTAAAAACTTGGTGTACGCCTGTTAGCGTGTTCTTTGCATAATCAGGGGCTATGTCATTCAGAAATTTTTGATACATAGACGCATTGATGTTTTTCACCTTGATGCTTCCGATATGTTTTTTTATGATGACCATGCTATCTTTCCGGGCCTTCCACGAGCTTTCTTTTACAGTGTGTTTGTACGTGTCAAACCACAAGTCTAAATACTCTGAAATTGTAATGGAATCGTTCTTCTCATAGAATTGTTGGTCAATATTTAATTCAGCCTCTGCAGCTGCAATCATAGCTTCTTTCTTTGTTCGGAAGCCTTTTTTTGTTTTTTCTCGACGTTTTCTGGTTATAGGGTCATTGTAAGTGATTCTATATTCCCAGTTATCCCCACGCTTCCTATAACTCGCCATGGGTATTCCCTCCAAACTTTTTCTAAAATATAACTCTAATACTATTATGCAATGTTACATATTGTTTTTGTAGGAAAAAATACACGAAGTTGATACTAAGGCAGTAAATCAATAATAATTGATTCTATTAATTTTGAATTAAAATAACATATAAAATATATCTTTTTAATCAGAATTATGGTATAATAAAGAATAATAGGAAAATTATTTATATTTAAATTTTTTGTTCTTTCTTTGACTCTTTCGTCATTAATCGACAATCTTTTTTGGTTCAGTATGTTAAATTAATTTTGAAATGGTGATTATGATGAGTGAAGGTATAGTTGATGTTAGAAATCATTTAAAGCGTATAATTGAGTCTTCGGATGAAAAACAGAAAGAGATTGCCGATAAAATTGGGATTAGTGCTGCCCACTTAAGCAAGTTTTTGAATGGGCAAGAAATTTCACTTTGGATGGTGTTGGAGATAGTGCGTTATCTTGATAAGGATAACGAGGTCGATATCATGCGCCAATGCTGTCTTGAGGCGACTAAGAAGAATATAAAAACTGCTTTTGAATATGCTCATTCAAAAAGTTTGGACTCAGTCACTTGTATGTTGCTTAACAAAACATTGGACGGAAATAACAGAGAGTTAAAGGAATGGGCAATAGTCTATCAGTGGCAACTATGGTCAAAACACAATCGTGTTTATAGTGAAGTTGATTATCTTGAAATGTTGAAAGAGCTGCAACCTAATTCTGATGACTTAAAAACACTTTTGCAAATTCTTGAGATGCTTTGTTTTTATTATAGTGAGAAGTATGACTTGTCTCTGCACTACATAAGAAAAATTCACAATATGCTTCCTGAAATGAAAGATCCGTTTATTAAAAAAGCATTTTTAAGCCGCACAGATGAAGCACTCGCCAATATGTATCTTAAGTTTGAAAATGAAATAGATAAATCCAGAAGGATTGCTGAAAAGCTTATCGAAAGAAATTTTAGTGTTAATTCTGTGACTAATGGATATTTTATATTGGGTTTATCTTATTTATTTGAATCATACGAGCAAACATCAAACTTTCTCAATAAAGGAATTCAGTTAAATAACACGAAAGAAAGATATTTTGTAGCAAATGACTTACGTGAACAATTAGCGATAACAAACCTATTCTGGAACAGACCCGTACCGGAAGAATATATAGTGACTGATTTTATTAAATCTGTTGTCAATAAAGCTAATTTGAAATATTTTTATGATGACAAGTATTATTCAGCCTTAGCTTTTTATTTTGACGGGAGAAGAGAAAAGAATCAGGAGAAACTGCTGTTATCGTTACATGTTTTTGGCGAAAAGAAAGATTACTTTAGAGCAAATCTACCAAAAATGGAGTTGCTAAAATTAGGAGTTGATTATAATATATTAAAAAGGGAGGTGAAAATTGGTGAAAAAGACAATTATAGGAGTTTTGATTACTTTAGCAATAGCACTAGCATTTGTTTTTAGTGCAAATAGTACGGATGCTCCGGGTTCAAAGAGCAATATAGTCGTTCCATCAACAGAAACTAAACAACTGGCTGATCCTCCAGTTGGCATGAGCTTTAAATTAAAAAGAGAAACACCGACACAAATACCAACACCACAACCAAAAGAAGAAAAAGCTATATTTTATTAAAAAGACGCTGCCATATACATAGGCAACGTCTTTCGTGTTTTTAAAGAGGATTTCCTATTTTGACAAAATGAGAAAATAGGAAATCCTTCTCAACATATTTATTTTATAAGTGTATTCGATTATAATTAGAACGAACGTTCGTATAAGGGGTTAGTGAAAAATGAAAAAAGATGTTTCACTTGATGAACTACTGGAGAAAATTAAACAGCTGGCTGAAGATGAATCAATCGATATCTGAACTACCCTTTGATTTTCTATACGCTTTTAAGACTTCTAACATCACATTAATTTCATCATCAGAAACCTCTTTGCCTTCCATAGTTAGGTTATATTTCTTTCTAAGGTTTTCTATAGACAAGTCACGCTCGAAAGTAATTTCTCTTTCAGCTTCCGAGAATTGATCCAAGTTGTCAAGATCAGTAAAAAAGTAAGAACGATCAACAGAAAAAAATTCGGCAATCTTATCTATTGTTTTAACAGATGGATATTGCGTACCTTTTTCTAACTTAGATAAATAACCTCGTGATATTCCTATGCCTTCAGCTGCTTGAACTAAACCATAACCTTTTTCTTCACGTAATTTTTTTATATTGGCACCTATATTCTTATTCAAATAATCACCTTATTTCGCCATTTAAAAGTTTTTTATGTGTAAAATATCTAATTAGTTTTATCACCTGTATTATAGACATTATAACACCTGTGTTGACAAATAGTATACAAATTATCGTAAGAGAGGGGTTGTCAATTCCAAGATAAGGTGTTATAGTTTTCTTAGTTTCCACACAGGAAACTGATGAGAGAGGTGAATAAATGAATATCTCGAAATTCAGAAACAGAGTCAAAGCAATTCGAACGCAAAAAGGGCAGACACTCAGAGAGTTTGCAGGGTCACTTGGATTTTCAGCATCATATATTTCGAAGATTGAAAACGGGAAAGTAAACCCAAGTATTACAAGTATAGAAAAAATAGCCCGCAAATTAAATATTCCAATGAGTCATTTTTTTTAACATTTAGTTTCCTGTGAGGAAATAAAAAATACTTGGAGGAACAATATGAAAATTGAACTCGAACAATCAGATATCGAAAGAATTACAAATGATGTAATTGCAAATGTGAGTGCGGCTTTGATTCCTAAAATTCAAGAAATGATTTCGGTTTTGTCCTCTCAAGATCAACTTCTGACTAAAAAAGAAGTGTATGAGGGGATCTTGAAATGCACAGCCAGAACAGCAGAAGAATTATATTTTAGTCAGCCAGATTTTCCGGTATTTGAGCTGCCAGGGCGGCCCGGTTCAGGAAAAACACAACAGAGGTTTTCGCGGCGTGCAGTCGAGGCGTGGATTGCTCAAAAAAATTGCACTAGAGCGGAAAGGATTGGATGAAATGTTCTTAGTAAGTCATGTTTGGCAAAATAACAAATTTCATTTAGTGATCAGTGAATCTGAGTCAACTCATCAAAAAGCTTTGGATAAAATTCTTTCTCAAGACGGAAAGGTTATCCGAAGTGAAAGAGCTGACAATCTATTGGGAACAGTCATCGTTAACGGAAAGAGATCGCCCTGGCCTTTAACTAAGTCGGAAAGGATTGAACAAAATGTCTGAGGTTAAGTGGATCAAGTTAAGCACTCAGATGTTTGAGGATGAAAAAATTAAGTTAATAGAGCAAATGCCTGAATCAGATACGATTTTAATTATTTGGGTCAAATTACTTTCTCAAGCTGGGAAAACCAATGCTTCTGGATACATTTATTTAAGCGAAAACATACCTTATACAGAAGAAATGCTTGCAGCTATTTTTGGACGTCCTTTGGGTACAGTAAGGCTTGCTCTGCAAACGTTTAGACAATTTGGAATGATTGACATTACTGATGACAATTACATTTCAATTTCAAATTGGGAAAAGTATCAAAATCTTGACAGATTGGAAGAAATCAGGGAGCAAAACAGGATAAGAAAGCAGAGACAAAGGGATAAGCAAAAGCTTTTATCTGTGGATAAAAGTATGTCACGTGACGTCACGGAAAAAGTCACGCCGAGTCACGCAACAGATATAGATAAAGAATTAGATATAGATAAAGAATTAGATAAAGATATATTGTCGGGTAAACCCGACGGCGCATCTTCTTCAAAAAAAGAAAAAGAAGAGATTCCATACAAACTGATCATTGATCTATTGAATAAAGTAGCGGGTACACGATACCGGCATACTACACCTAAAACAAAAAAAGACATCAAGGCACGCTGGAACGAAGGTTTTCGCTTTGAAGATTTTAAACATGTCATTCTAGTAAAAACAGAGGAATGGCTCAATGATCCTGCTATGAATAGATTTTTACGTCCTGAAACATTGTTCGGTACAAAGTTCGAGTCTTATCTAAACCAAAAAGGAGGCTTATCACATGGAGGAAATCACAAGGGATCGGGCAGCCGCAGTCAAGGGCGAAGTATCTCGGAGGATGACATTCCTTACTGATGAGGACAGCAATCCTGTCTAGGTCATCGCATTCTGTATAAAACTGATATCACTTGAGAGGAGAAACAAATGGACAAACAAAATAACTCAACCCCTGCGGCAACAGAGGTTGGTCAAAAGCTTTTCCACTCAGTCGGTATTGCTGGTTATGAAATTAAACAGCAAAGGATCAGTGCAAATCAAACTGATAATCTAACAAGTTCCTTAAAGGTTGAATTCTTATTCATTAGTCACAATTCAAATGTTGAAAAGTTCAATAGGTTTCTAAAAGACTTAAATAAATTTATTGATGAGCAAAACCAATAAAATTATAGTCCGATTTTTGACTTAATAAACGCAGCAGCAACTTGAGACAAAGTTGGTAATGACACGCTAGCAAGTTTTGAAACCTTTTCTTTTGTGCTTTTCCAAATACCATCATCTCTAATATTGTCTAGAAATTCGTGACCAGAAAAAGAAATGGAAGATATACCGATGAATATTATCTTATCATCTGCATATTGTTTTGATCCTATTAATAACTCAGCTTCAAGGAGTTTAAGAATACAATAAAGAGTTTGATCTTCTCCATAATTTTGAAAAGTCTCAAAGGACTTGATTTGTTCTAAATAAATAGTGTCATTTAATCCGAGTTTTTTTTCGAATTCTAGCAATAATGATCGAACGCAATCATGATTTAGTTTCATAATTTCACCTCCTATCTAAACGATAGGAACATTATACCAAAAAGGAGGCTTATCACATGGAGGAAATCACAAGGAAGCGGGCAGCCGCAGTCAAGGGCGAAATATCTCGGAGGATGACATTCCATACTGATGAAGCTGGAAATCCTGTCTACTGCAATAAACATACAAGAATTATCAGCAGCGAAGAAAAGCCTTATCCTGTTCAACTGATGAAGCTGCATGACGGCTCAGTAAAATGCCCAATGTGCGAAAGGGAACAGCGCAATAAGGAGATCGAACAAGAAGCCGAGGCATGGCGCCGGCAGGTAGAGAGAAAGGTTCTTTCTACACATTCACTTATTGCTGATCCAACTCTTGTACAGGCAACATTTGAAACCTTTCACTGTTATAACAATGAGGATGCACAGAACAAACGCCGGATGTTTGAACTGGTTGATCAGATCAGAGCGGGCGTGGTCATGAACATATTTCTAACTGGCGAATCCAATGCCGGAAAGAGTCATCTGGCAATAGCAGCTCTGAAAGAACTGAACAAAAAGAGTTCAGAAGAGTATGCAAAATCAGCACTTTTCGTTAATAGTGACGCACTTATGCGGCGTATTAAAAGTTCTTTCAAAGATGATTCTGAAAAGCTTACGGAGTCCAAGGCAATCGAGCTGCTTACACGAGTCGATTACCTTGTCATTGATGACTTAGGGAGCGAAGTAGGCGACACAGATAATGAGAACAGGGCGGCGCCTGATTTCATCTCAAGAGTTTGGTATGGCGTCTCTACTGGCAGACAAGGCAAGGTGACGATAGTGACAACAAATCTTACCGGCGTTGCTTTAGCAAAGCTTTATGACAGAAAGACCGTCAACCGCCTTACAGCCCATCTTGAACAGATTGATTTTGTCGAGAAACAAAAGGACAAAGGGCGTAAGAAACCAGCTCTGCTGAATTAAAGGGGGGGAAACAAGTGGTACAAGCAGTGATGCCCGGCGTTTGGGAGCTCAAGCCAGAACGGAAGCTTACTGACGCTGAACGCAAAAAAGAGATTAATAATCTTATTGCTCACATTGATCAGAAAATAGCAGACTATCAAAACTCTAGGAGGAATGTAGTGTGAAACACGGTAAACGCCCAACACGCTCGCAAAAGGACATTATCAAGCAAAACGGTTTGAATCCAAATAACTGGCTGGTTTCTAAAAACCTGCAGCATGAGCAGAGATTGATCATTGTTCATCGGTATACCGGGACGGTAAGGAAGTGTTTGGCATGAGCGTTGCGGTTCTTGCTGATCGGTTAGAAATCGCTTTGACTGACCTTAATTTTGAATGGTCATTGGTGCAAATGCGTCAGGTTGTTGATTACTGGTACGACGGCAAATCCATTTATGACATTGCTGAGCTGCTGAACAGAAAGCCGGATGAAATCATTTTGCTGATCGTAGACTTTGCAAGAGGCCGCGTGCTTCCGCCACGTCCCTACGGGTTAAATGCGAATAAGCGAATCTCCATCAGGAGAAAGCATCTGAGAGATAAAAAAGATAATTTGCGGCGGTTCGTGCAGGATAGTCCGGTGTATATTCCATTCATCGAAAAAAACTTCGTCTGGAATGATTGGGAGATCAAGCGATTCCGTGAAATGTGGGAAGCCAATGATTCTATCATCTGGATTTCAAAGCGGCTTAATAGAGACATTGATGAAGTGATATTCCTGATCATTGATCAAGCGGGCAAAGGTTTCATTGATCCGCGGAAAAACGGACTTCTCGGAAAGGATGCGACAGAGCATGATCTTATCAGGCAGCGCCTTCCCTTTTGAGAAAGCAACCATTCACCAGCTTATGATCATTGTGCGGTATGAAGAATGCCCGGCTGACTATAAAAATGCTGCGATGCAATTATTGATCAAGAAGGGAGCGGAGACCGTTGGAATGGACAGAAGGCCAGCACTTGATTGAATGGCTCACTATTCTGGGTGGATACGGAAAAGCATTTCTGGAACGCCAGTCAGACGATGAAATTGAGACGCTTTACAATCTGCGCATCAAACAATTAAACGAAGAATAAGGAGGCGAGGGCATGACAGAAAATAAAGACTTACGTCAGCATGGGGAAGTCATTACATGGGTTATGACGGAAGAGGAGCGTTTGGAGTATATAAAAAAACATCCAATCATCCCAACAGAAGAACCACAGACGAAGCTGCAAGTTTTCCCGTTGAACGATTGGATGTGACGGCCAACTGATCAGCCGTTCCCGTATGGTAAACAATAAAAACTAGACACTTTTATTATACCATACGGGGGCGTTTACAGTGAACTGTCCAAAACATATAGAAAATCTAGAACAGTTAATTAATCAAATTGAAGATGATAAAAATTACGTCATTGTGATTGACGGAAACAATAGATCATTCAAATTAACGGAAATGCCGGAGCACGGGAAAACTATCGTGCAAACATCAAAAGGCAATCTTTCAAGAATTGATTTTGAGATCGGATATAAAATGTGACGCAGAGGGGCCAGTCCTCTCTGCGATATGGGAGGAACGGGCATGGATAAATTGCAGGAAATTAAAGCGAGTATTTCAAAACTAAAAGGCTATGAAAATGCTAAGCCAACAGATCAATATTGGATGATTAAAGAGCATATTGACTTTCTGATTGATCGGACTGAACTGTCTGTGAAGCAGCAGGAGATTATTGAGGAAAACAAGCGCCAGCAGGAAGTAACGGTTTATCAGTTCCGACAGGCTCGGGAGGAGATTCAGCATCTTAGCGGGGATAGGAAACGATACAAACAGGCATTGGAAAAGATCATTACCAATCTCAATTTTGCGATACAAGTTGCTCAAAATGTATTGGAGGGTGATGTGAAATGAATTCATATAAACAAATTTGCCCCCCGTACTGCGGTTGCATAGAAGAAGAGTGTTATGCCAACTGGGATGCGGACAGCGATGGAACTGTAACGTGTTCGAACTGCGGTAAAGATTATTATTCTATGCCACAGTATAGCTTTGAGGGTTGGCAGGTCGAAAAAATTTGTGGAGATTGCCGCGAAAAAGAAAGTGAATGCTTTTGCGAGGAGGAAGCAGAATGATTCCTTTACAAGTCGAGCTTCAGCGGGCAGTCAAAGCCACGAAAGACGAAGCAATGACAGTTGAGCAGGCTGCTGAATATTTGAAAGTGCATCCAGATTACATACCGGTGCTCGTGGCAAAGTCAGACGATCTGAAAATGATCGGTGATGAAACAATCATTGCAAAGCGTGATAAGACAAATGGCTGGCTAATCGGGGCGATGGTTTTGGTTTTATTCTTTGCAATCGCAGTCGGCTGGGAATAGGGAGAAGAGGGTAGGATTCCCGAGAATTTTACATTATCGGAGAAAAAGTATTTTGGTTTAACTCTGTGGCGGCGGGACAGAGTTATTGTCAACAATCGTTATTTAACTAGACTAATACCCAATGCTGAAAGTAAGAGAACTAATATACCCAACTCGAGAAAAGCACCCTTTAGTTTCCCTATCATTGTGTCACCTCCTTAAACAATAAAATTATAACAAAAAATAAAGGTTAAATTATGTTAAATATTGATTAAAAAGTATTTTGTTTGAATATATGCTGCCCTAAACAGGTGCATTAGTGTGCTACGGAGGAAGTAATGCATAAACAAGGGCTTCTTTACAACTTTAACAAGGCAGTTATTACAGAAATTCAAATTTGGCCTTTATCAACGTTGTACGCCCCTTTGTTGGCATTGTTTGATATAAATATGTATAGTGTGACGATAAGAAATTGAAAAGGGGTAGGAATTAAATGACTGCTGAAGTTTATGAAGATGCGAAAATTGAAACAATAGCCTGTTATTCTAAATGCAAGAATTATAGATTTTATTTAAAAAAAACTTTAAATTATGAACCGCTAGAAGCGAAGAAATATAACCTTGATAAAAACATAACTTTCATTCTGCTAAACCCAAATATAGCGGGTGCTTTAATTACAGATAGAACAGTAATGAATGCTACAAATTACGCCGTTGAAGAAGGATATGGTTCGATAACCTTTTTAAACCTGTTTCCATATAAAAGTTTAAGACCAAAAAAGCTGGTCAAAAACTCGGAAATATATATTAAGAAAAATCGATTCTATATTAAAAAGCTGTGCATTGAAGCTGATTTAATCATAATTGGATGGGGAGCAAGGGGAGAATATAAAAAAGAGAAAAAAGAAGTTTTTGAGATTCTGAAAGAAATTAATAAGGATAATGTTGATGTGTTGAAATGCTTTGAGATTAACACGGAGAAGCTAAAAAAGTTAAAAGATACCGAGAAAATAAAACCGACGGAATTAAAAATATTGAACGATCCACCAAATCCTCCATTACATCTTAGAAATTATAATAAAGATTTATGGAAGTTAACAACTTACAAATATGATTTAGAACAAAACAATAAAAGCAATTAAGTCCAAGATGGAGACGCCTGCGGACACTAATCACTGTACAGAGAAATCTGTACTTGGTTGGTGTCCGTTTTTTATTTGAGCGGAGGGACATCATGAAGAAGAGGAAGAAAAAGCCCAATAAAAACGAGCAGGAGCGTTCTGAACGGTTTTGGCGGCAAATGATGGGCCTAATATAGGAAAACATTGGAAAGAGGCAAAGGCGGGGCTTTAAGACGCAAATAAACGGGAGGGTAAAAATATGAATCAATTAACATTAAACATTCCTCAGATTGACGAAGAAGCGACTAAATTAAAAGCAGAGAAGCTGCTGGATCAATACCGGTTATATCTCTTACAGGTACCAGATGATTTTTTGCCAAAAGTTACACCTACTTACAGCATTGTTCCGCCAAGTATCACGAATGAGTTTCATTCCTCAACAGAAGAGGCAGCATTAAAGCGTCTTGATTGGGAGATTCAGCGTGACAAATTCTTAAAAAGGATTCAAAGGGCTGTTAACCGGCTTTCTCAAAGAGAACGGCAGATCATTGTCATGCTCTATATGAAGCAGGAAGAAATGTACGATTATGAAGTGTATGCAGAAATGGGTCTGAGCCAGCGAAGCTATTATCGTGTGAAAGTAAAAGCTCTCTACCGGCTGGCATTTGCTCTAAGAGAAGAAGTCTACAAGAAAGGGGCAGCTTCTTAATGAATTTTGTTCAGCCTATACGTGATCCGGAATGTATCTTCTACATCAAGAGGTTTTTAAAAGAGCAAAACATGAGGAATTACATGCTATTTGTGACCGGTATCAATTCAGGGCTCCGCATATCGGATATTCTGCAGCTGAGAGTAAGAGACGCTAAACGGCCATACTTCAATCTCATAGAAAAGAAAACGAAAAAGAAAAAGAGAATCGACATGACACCAGCTCTTCAAAGAGAATTTAAAGCCTATATCGAAGGGAAAGAGGATCATGAGTTTCTCTTTAAAAGCCGTGAAGGGATTAACAAGCCAATATCCCGGTCGATGGCATACAAGATTCTCAGGGTGGCTGCTGAGTATGTAGGTTTAGACGATATTGGAACCCATACATTGAGGAAAACATTTGGTTATCACTTTTACAAACAAACAAAGGACGTTGCCATGCTGCAGGAGATATTTAATCACTCAGACCAACGGACAACCCTGCGGTATATTGGAATCAATCAAGACGCCATGAACAACGCTATGAAGAAATTCAAAATATAACCAGGCTCATCCAAAACAACAAGGATGGGCCTTTTTCTTTGCATTTTTCGTCAATTCCTCAAAAATAACAGGCGTGTAATTCATTTTAGGGGTATTGGTTAAAAACAGAGAGGACAAGGGGTTGGCTCAGTTCGACGGGTTGCACAGTATAAAACATATGGGTAATTGGTATAGATTATGAATTGGAAATATATTAAAATTAAAAGGGGGTGTAGTATGGAAAATATACATGAAAAAATGGATGAAGCATTGCTTGAAATTCTAAAAGATTTGGTATCTAGATCAACTATAAAAAAATTTAATAGAGATTCTAGAAAGATTTATAAACTGCTATTGTGTGGGGTATTTGGTGAGATTATTCATAATGGGGCATTCTATAGAACAGATTGTTATAAGTTAGCTTATGATATGAATGAAAAGTACGACTACTGCAACCGAGTTGCAACAGTAGAGATGTATGAAGAGTTGTTAGAAAAAATAGATAGCTCTTTTTACTTTTTTGATTTGAGAGATAGTAATTATGTAAATGAAGTTACTGGATTTTTAAGAAGGTTTATAAATGAATCTATCGCTAAGAAAAAAAGACTTTATTTATATTCAGAAGTTGAAAATTTATATGACTTTAAACTTCTTTATTCAGGGCAATATCAATTAAAGAGTCATCATTGGATTGACATAAATATATATCATTTTGCTACCCCTACACTTCCTGAATACTATAATTATATCGATTTGATAAATTCATGGAATGACTTTGTCAATAAAAGTTCTAAGTTTAGGGAAATTCATTTTTCAATGGAAAAAGAAGAAAAAAGGGGAGAAATAAAAGAACTTGAATACAGCATAAATTCAAATTCAAGATTTTTAATTATTTTAGCTATAACTTTTGTGGAATCCTACCTTTATTATTATTTTTATAATATAAAGGCAGATGAATCTAAGAATGGAAATGAGAAGGTTGCTGGCTTTTTAAAAAAAAGTAAGGTAGACGATACTGATATAATCAAAAAATTAATATTCAAGTTGCATAATGAAATAGCTCAGGATGAAGAAGTCAAAACACTTTTCAATAGATACACAAAACACAATAATTTAAGGAATAGATTCGTTCATGCATCTGCGTTTATAGATGAATCAAATCAAATGTCCCAGTTGCAACCGTTACTGAATTTAACACAAGACAAAGTATGTAGTATTTGTCAGGATTGTGTTGATTTTGTTGTGGCAATAGATGAAAAATTACCTGAAGATGAACGTCTTTTGTTTTGGTGGGATCAATATCAAACACCTAACTTTAAAAAAATGCAGCATATAAGTACACTCAACAAGAACAAAATGTAAATGGCATAAATGTGGCAGGATAACGGCACAACATTTTGTTTTCCATGATGTAATATGGTAATAGATAATAAAAGTAAAATATATAAAGGCTTTGTCGGAATAGAAAGGGTGTCGTAATAGTGAATTGGGATTTTTTGAGGTTTATTATTATTCCAATAATTGTGGTCATATTAACTGCAGCCTTAAGTCATATCCTAACAACTAAGGCTGAGACGAAAAGAAGAATTTTTGACAAAAAATATGATTTGTATTTGGAGTTCGTTCAGATAATATCTTCATCTGTAAGAGCGCAAGCTTCTGATAAGATGGCCCTGGCCAGTGATTTACTTGCAATAAAAATGAAAGTAACTTTAATTTGTAACAAAGAAATTATTGATTTGTTTCTAAACATTGGTGAATTGGATCTAAGTGATACTAAAAAGTTGCGATTATTTTATGATGTTATGTTACTAATGAGAAAAGAACTTGGTTTAAGCAATGATTCACTTGATATACAACAGCTTGATAGATTATTAAACAATAAAGCAAAAAACTCTTTATGAAAGTTTGTGGTGCAAAAAAAGCGTACCTTTGAATGAAGTGACCCCCTAAAGTTAGACACGGGTTTTCATTAGGCAGTTTTTGAGGCATGAGTTCGGTATTGTACCGGACTCATGCCTTTTAGTTTTGCCTTTATTCGTTTTTGATTGTAGTAGTCAATATATCGTTCAAGTTCTTGCTTTAAGTGTTCGATACTTTCAAATTCTTTTAGGTACAGAAATTCAGACTTTAGGATGCCGAAGAAATTCTCGATCACTGCGTTATCGTAACAGTTGCCTTTTCGGGACATGCTTTGTGTAATCCCGCGTTCTTTTAAGGCTTGCCTATAATGCTTCATTTGGTAATGCCAGCCTTGGTCGGAATGCATAATGGGCTTGTCCCCATCTTTCAAATGCTTGAATGCCTGATCAAGCATCACCGAAACAAGAGAATAAACAGGCCTTAAACCAATCGTATAGGTAATGATCTCACCATTAAACAGATCTAATACGGGCGATACGTACAGCTTCTGCCCAAATAATTTGAACTCCGTCATGTCCTTGACCCATTTTTCATTTGGCTTTTCAGCTTTAAAGTTGCGCGCTAGAATGTTAGGCGCCACTTTGCCGGTTGTTCCTTTATATGAACGATATTTCTTCTTTCGAATCATACATTTTAGTCCGAGGGCTTTCATGATGCGCTGCACCTTCTTGTGATTGACCTTTCGTCCCCGATTCTTTAGTTCATCACGAATACGGCGGTATCCATACCGGCCTTGATGTTCTTTAAAAATAAGCTGAACCATCTTTTTTATGTCGGCATCTCGATCAGGGCGATCAAAATGCTTTACGCAGTAATAGTAGGTGCTGCGTGGGATACCTGCGAGCCTGAGAAGTGCTTTCACCGGATACTTATGCCTTAAATCATAGACTACTTGCGCTTTGTCTTGTTTGGTGATTGTTCCTTGTTTTGAACTAAGGCATTCAACTTTTTTAAATACTCATTCTCCATACGCAACCGTTCGTTTTCCGCCTGTAATGCTTCTATTGATCCTATAGCTGGTGCTTGCTTTCCTGTTTTCTTTTTCATGGACGGACGCCCCTTTTTCTTTGTTTTGAGGGCGTCTGCTCCTTGTGTTTGTACTACGTGCTGCCAGTTCCAAAGCGTTGAGTCAGAAGGCAAATTAAATATCGCAGCTGTTTCTAAGATAGACGTCCCATGTTCATTCATATAGTCAAGTACGTCTAGTTTATATTGGACTGGATAATTTGTATATGACTTTAAGAACGCTTTTTCACTGTGATATTGATATTTTCTCACCCAATATTGGAGTACCCTTTTATGCACTCCAATATGATTTGCGATCCCAAGCAAACTCTCGTTGCCGTTTATATAGCGTAAGACCGCGTTGATTTTTTCTTCGTTTTTAAATTTAGCCAAAAGAAAAAGCACCTCCAAATTTTAGACTGTGTCTAAAATTTGGGGTGCACTTCATGAAGGGCGCTTTTTTATATGGAGGTATTTTATGCAAAAATCATTAAAGCCTTGCAATGAACCCGGTTGTCCTAACCTAACAAGAGAGAGCTACTGTGAACAGCACAAGCGAACCAAGCTGGGCTATGATCAGCACCGGGAGTCCGCTGCAAAGCGTGGATATAACAGCAAGTGGAGGCAGGCACGTCTTGGCTACCTGTCAAAGCATCCTTTCTGTGTATCCTGCATGATGGAAGGTAGACAGGTGCCGGCAACAGTAGTCGATCATATCAAACCGCATAAAGGCGACATGAAACTCTTTTGGAACTCAGGCAACTGGCAGCCCTTATGTGCACCGTGCCACAGTAGAAAGACAGCGAAGGAGGATGGAGGATTTGGGAACAGAACATCAAACATGCATGTGTGATGAATGTGGAACAATGCTCTTGGTCAAAGGATGCTCAAAGGTCAGGAAGCATGACGACGGCATCCGTGAGCATTATATCAAGTGTCCTCGATGTCGGACTGAGTATACATCCTATTATACCAATGCTGACATAAGACGCATGCAACAGAAGGTAAAGAAACTGTTTGCTCTTCGTGTAACGATGAAAAAGGAAACAGCATTCGATCTGTATACAAAGAAATTAAAAGAAGCACAAAAGAAATTAGAAGCCGCAATGCTGCAGTTGAAAGAGGAAATGAGCACCCCCCACCCTAAAATCTCTGAGGGGTGAACGGCGGAGACCGCGCTCCCCTCCCCATTTTGAAAAATTCCCTAAATGAAAATTCGGAAGGAGGTGAGGGAATGGCTAGACCGCGGCAACCTGTTGATTTGCTACTGGTGAAAGGGAAGAAACACCTGACACAGCAAGAGATTGAAGAACGTCGAGAACAGGAAATAAAGGCACCAAACGACAAAGTGAAAGCTCCTTCTTATTTGCCAAAAGACTTAAAAAGAGAGTTTAAAAAGATAGCGGACGAGCTAAAAAACATCGGGATTATGACCAATTTAGATATTGATGCGCTTGCCCGTTTTTTGTTTGCCCGGAAATTATATTTGCAAGTAACAGAGCAATTGCTTGAACGGGGGCCGATGAAAACAGTGATCGTTAGAAAATTTGACGATGAAGGCAATGTAATAGGAGAAGAAGAAAAACTTGTTCCCAATGATGACTATTCTGAACTATTGATAAACCAAGACAAGCTGTTTAAACAATGCCGGCAAGCTTCCAGTGATTTAGGGCTGACCATTTCCTCTCGCTGTAGACTTGTCATCCCGAAAAAAGATGATGGGAAACCGAAGTCAAAAGAGGAAGAACGGTTCGGGGGCCGCATGTAATGCAAGAGATTAATGCCGAAATTCTCATTGAACGGGTATGGTCATACGCTGAGAAAATCCGTTCTGGTGAAATCAAGGCAAGCAAAAAGCACAGATGGGCGGTTGAGCGCTTTTTTCGAGATGTTGAACGCCTTGCAGATGATGACTGTCCTTATTATTTTGATGCCGAGGCTGTTGTTGATTTTTATGAATGGGCGCGGCAATTCAGACACGTCGAAGGGATTCTTTCCGGACAGCCGATTGAGCTTACAGACTTTCAGCTTTTTATAGCGGCTAATATCTACGGTTTCTATAAAAAAGAAAACGGTGCTCGGCGTTTCAGAAAAGTTTATATCCAGTTGGCCCGTAAAAATGCGAAATCGCAGTTTCTTGCTTTAATGGCGTCATACGAGATTTTTCCGACACAAGAAAAACACCGGGTATTTATCGCCGGCTGGTCCAGAGAACAATCCGATGAGGTTTATCAAGCCATACTCGAACAGCTGCATCATGCGCCCATACTGAAAGGGAAATACTCTTCAGCCAATGGGCGAGTAAAAAAATACAAGACAAACTCCATCATTCAGCCTTTATCTCGGGAAGCCCGTAAATTAGGAGACGGGAAAAACCCATCTATTGGGATAGTAGACGAATATCATGCTCATGAAACAAGTGAAATATATGATGTTCTTGACAGTGGTATGGTCGCGCGTCGCAGCCCGTTAATGGCTGTTATTACGACAGCCGGCTTTCATATAAAAAGGCCGTGTTTCAGGGAATATCAATATACAAGTAAAATCCTTGATCCAGACATTGACACGGAGAATGATGATTATTTTGTGATGATCTGTGAGCTTGATCCAGAGGACGATATAAAAGACGAATCAAACTGGATTAAAGCCAATCCAATTGTTGCAACGTATCCAGAGGGCATGGAGTCTTTGCGTGCTGCGCTTAAAGTAGCGCTGGAAGTTCCGGAGAAAATGAGAAGCTTCTTGACTAAAAATATGAATCGGTGGGTTGATCAAAAGGATAATGGATATATGAACATGACAAAATGGCGGGCATGCAGCGGCGACATTCCTGATCTGCAGGGCATGTCAGTTTATCTGGGGCTTGATCTGTCCATGACTACAGACTTAACATCCGTTGGATATGTGGCCGTGCAGGAGGGCTTGTTCTACGTTGGTCAACATTCCTTTATGCCGGAGGCGCGAGCAAAAGAAAAAATGGCCACCGATAAGGTGCCATATGACTTGTGGAAGGAGATGGGTTACATCACGTACACGGCAGGGGAAGCGGTTGATTATCAACGAGTCGAACAATGGATCATGGAATTCATTCATAAACATCGTTTTCGGCCACAAGAGATCGTATATGACAAATGGAACGCTCTTCATTTAGCTCAACGGCTTGAATCAAAAGGGCTTACGACTGTTGAGATGCCGCAAAGAATAAATCATCTTTCATTACCAACTAAGAGCTTTCGTGAAAATGTTTATGAGGGGAAAGTCATACACGGTGATGATCCAGTTTTAGCATGGGCTATCAATAACGCGATCATGAAAATTGATCCACAGGAAAATATCATGCTGGATAAAGCGAAATCCCCGCAAAGGATTGACCCTATTGCAGCGGTTATAAATGCGTATGCCCGTGCGATGTACTTCGGTAATAGTGGAAGAGTTGATTTGAATGAGCACTTTGGATCGGGAAATTTCAGTTTTTAGGATGTGATCGGAATGAAGAAAGTGTTCTCTTTTTTCATGTTAATACTAAACGATTTACTGTTTGTGGCGGGTGTCGCCTTTATCCTGACAGCTGCTTATAGATGGAATACAAACATCGGTCTGATTTTGACGGGTGTCTTTTTTATGTTTTACGCCTATCTTCTAACCAAGAAAGCGAGGTGAAATAGTTGTTAATAGATCGGATATTTGAGAAGCGTTCGGATTCGTCAGATAGTGAAGATGGTTTTAATAATATTTTATTAAACATGTTCGGCGGTCGGAAAACAGCAAGCGGTGAAAGAGTGAGTGAAAGTAATTCACTTGTGCATCCGGACATATTTGCATGTGTGAATGTATTGTCTGATGATATTGCAAAACTGCCAATTCACACTTATAGAAAAACGGACGTAGGCATAGAGCGAAAACCTGATCATAAGTCAGCGCATGCTGTTTATGCTCGGCCTAATCCTTACATGACAGCCTTCACATGGAAAAAACTCATGATGACTCATGTTCTGACTTGGGGAAATGCATTTTCCTATATACAATTCGGGTCACATGGTTTCCCAGAAGCGTTAATCCCATTACGACCTGATTTTACAAATGCTTATGTTCATCCAACAACAGGCATGTTGTGGTATCAAACGGTGGTCAATGGAAAGACCATGGAGCTGTATGATCATGAAGTGCTGCATTTTAAAGGACTGTCTACAGATGGCATACACGGAAAATCGCCCATAGGGGTAGTGAGGGAACATATCGGGGCGCAAGCGGCTGCCACAAAATATAACGCTAAACTGTACAAAAACGAGGCAACACCTCGGGGGATTTTGAAAGTCCCGGCATTCTTGGATGAAAAACCAAAAGAGAACGTGCGCAAAGAGTGGAAACGGGTAAACGAAGGTGAAAATATCGCCATCATAGATAACGGCTTGGAATATCAATCTATTTCCATGCCTCTACAAGAAGCTCAATTCGTTGAGTCCATGAAGTTTAACAAAGCCCAGATTTCCATGATTTATAAAGTGCCGTTGCATAAGCTAAACGAATTGGATAAAGCAACATTTTCAAATATTGAACATCAGTCTATTGAATATGTTAGGAACACACTGCAGCCATGGATCGTGAATTTTGAACAAGAGCTTAATGTGAAATTGTTTTTAGATCATGATCAGAAAAGCGGCCATTACGTGAAATTCAATATAGACAGCGAGCTGCGCGGCGACAGTAAGACGCAGGCGGAGTATTTGAAAACACTGCATGAAACAGGGGTGCTGAATAAAGACGAAATCAGAGAATTGCTTGAGCGCAACCCTATTGAAAACGGTGATAAGTATATATCAAGCTTAAATTATGTATTCCTTGATTTCATAGAAGAATATCAGCGCCTTAAAGCTGGCGGTGCCGTGAAAGGGGGTGACATCAAGAATGAAGGATAAAGAGGTCCGGCAGTTAACAACACCCATTGAAATACGTTCAGAAGGTGAAGGGCAAAGCGAATTTATCGAAGGATACGCTTTGAAATTTGAAAAATGGTCAGAGCGTCTGGGGTGGTTCAAGGAGATTATTAGCAGGAATGCACTCGATTCAGCCGATTTTTCAAACGTTATTGCCCTTTTTAATCATCAGCAAGACTTTCCTTTGGCGAGAAATACTGTCTCAGGCGATTCTGGGCGTCTAGACCTTGAAATAGATGGAATAGGTCTCAAATTCAGATTTAAGCCCTCAGACACGTCATACGCGCGTGATTTAATGGAAAATGTCCGCAGTGGTGTTATTAATCAATGCTCTTTTGCTTTTTCACTCGATTATGGTGACGCAGACGCGGACGAATGGCGGCTGAATGAAGACGAGGACATCTATGAGAGAAGAATCAATAGAATCAATCGTATTTTTGATATTTCTCTTGTCACAACGCCGGCCTACAGTGATACAGAGGCTGTCGTGGGCGCCCGCAGTTTAGAAAAAGTGGAGCAGTTGAAGGAGAGCCGCGACGCATCAGATGAAACATTAAAAATGGAATTGGAACTACTTGACCTTGTACTCCCGGAGTAAGGTCTTTTTTTGTGTCTAAATAAGGAGGAAACCTATATGCCAATGCAAATGAGCAAAAAAGAAATTGAATTAAGGCAACAATTTACTGAAAAGAAGCAGCAAGCAGACAAGGCGCTGCAGGAGGGAAAAACCGATCAAGCGCGTGCCTTGCTTGATGAAGTGAAGCAGCTCAAGAATCAAATCGACTTGATGACCGAAGGGCGTTCTCTTGATGTGCCTGACTTGCTGGGCGGTGTGAATTTTGTGCCGGAGCAGGAACGGAATCCAGAAGGTAGGACAGGTGATACAGGAGCGAAAGAGGAGCGTCAAAAGATGTTCGCTCAAGCATTCATGAAGTCTCTTCGCGGTAAGCGTTTGAGTGATGAGGAACGTGATCTTTTTGAAAGCGAAGAGTTTCGGGCAATGTCCGGAAAAAATGAAGAAGACGGCGGCATCCTGATCCCGGAAGATATTTCTAGACTAATCAAAGAGTTAAAACGGGAGCAAGTGCATCAGCTGGAGCAATACGTGACTGTTGAGCCAGTTGCAACTCGTTCTGGAAGTCGGATGCTTGAAAAAAATAGTGATTTGACTCCGTTTGCAGTTCTTGAAGAAATGGACGAGATTCAAGAAACGGATCAACCGAAATTCTCGAAACTCTCCTATAACATTGTGGATTATGCCGGTATATTGCCACTTTCAAATACATTGCTTCAAGACACAGATCAAGCAATCATGGCCTATGTTGCTAAGTGGTTTGTGAAGAAATCAATCACAACTCGTAATGCTTTGATTTTAGCGATTCTTGATAATTTGAAAAAGACCGAATTTAAAGGTCTGGATGCTATCAAAAAGACTTTAAACGTAACGCTTGATCCAGCAATATCACCAAACGCAATTATCATGACTAACCAAGACGGATTTAACTATCTTGATCAGTTAAAGGATGCAGACGGTAAATATCTGCTTAAAGATATTCCTTCTGAACCGACAAACAAAATGTTATTTGGCCGTCGGGTAGTAGTCATTCCAAACAAGGTATTAAAAACGAAATCAGGAAAAGCACCTGTTATTGTCGGTGACCTTAAAGAAGCAATTGTATTATTTGACCGTCAGCAACAATCCATTGCCTCTACCGATGTCGGTGCCGGTGCATTTGAGACAAATACAACTAAAGTGCGCGCAATTGAGCGTGAAGACGTCAAACTGTGGGATTCTGAGGCGGTCGTGTATGGTCAATTGACGTTGCCTACTGAGTAATAAAGGAGGGTTATTATGCGAGTAACTAAAAATTACACCACTGATGGCGGGGATCGTACCGTCATTGGCGGTGTTTTAGCCATTGATGGCGGAACTGTAATGAAAGATGGTCAGGAAATTTCATTAGGCGGCGGAAATCAAGCCGAAATGGGTGCAGGCAGTGTAACTCATGAAATGCTGCAGGATAAGTCAGTCCGCAGCAACAATATAGGCACCGGAAGCGTAATGGAAGAGCACTTGAATTCAGCTATCACAGAAAGACTTTCAAGTTTAGAAAATAGATTGAAAGCATTAGAGACAGCGAAAACAGAACCAGCTGCAACTGAATGAAAAATATAATAGAAAAGGATGAGCGAAAATGGCAGAAGATTATCTTTATGAGAGTGGCGGAGTAAAAACATCATCAGAAAAGGGGGCTGACGGTAAAGCAATCACACCTGTTTATCTAAAAGAAAACAGTGAGGATAACCCTGTCTATGTGAAAGGATTAAAAGGTGACCCGGGCCCTCAAGGACCACAAGGGGAAACCGGACCACAGGGCCCTCAAGGTGAAAAAGGAGAAACTGGTCCTCAAGGTCCGAAAGGCGATAAGGGAGACACAGGAGAACAAGGGCCTCAAGGGGAAGCAGGACCACAGGGGCCAAAGGGAGAAAAGGGCGATCCAGCTGTAATTGCAGATGGCTCTATTACTCACGAAATGCTGCTGGAAAAGTCGGTTCGTAGCAAAAATATTGGCACGGGAAGTGTCATGATGGATCACTTGAATGCAGAGGTGAAGGCAGTATTTGACAAGCTGCAAAACCAAATTGATGAACTAAAAAATGAAGTGGAAACTCTCAAAGGAACAGATGAAGCGCCACAAGAGTGAGGCAGTGATATAGCATGGAGTTATTAAGCGCCGTCAAACACTATTTAAAAGTGGAGCATGATGCAGATGATCATTTGCTTACACAATACATTACCGCAGCCAAAAGTTATATCGTGAATGCAATCGGTAGATACACGGAAGGGCACGCACAGTTTGAAGTCGTGCTTCAAATGTTGGTTGCACACTGGTATGAAAATAGAGGGATGTATGAGTCAGGGACAACCGGCTCATCCATCCCTTTTACTGTTGAGCATTTATTGACTCAATTACGTTATACATCCGAAGGAGAGCAAGATCATGAAGAAGAAAATCAGCGAACTCCGGCACAGACTGACCTTTCAAAAGAAGGAGTCGATACAGGATGAAGAGCTGAATTGGAATGAGGAATATATTGATCTTTTCACTGTATGGGGAGCGATAGAAGGATTTAGTTCTCTCGGAAACAATGAATCTGTTATCGCGGGAGCAAGGGGAGTCAAATCACTAAAAAAAATCACCATACGTTATCGAGACGACGTTCAACAAGATATGAGAATTGTGAAGTGTGTCGGCCGAGATAAAAAGGATGAACCGGTGTTCCGCACGTTTGATGTATTAGATTTTAATGATCCCGAGGATAACAAGGAAGAGCTTGAGATCATGTGTCAGGAGGTTGGTTTGAATGGCTAATATGGACATTGACGGCCTTGATGATTTAACACGGTATTTTGAAAAAATCGGTGAAAATGTTGAAAAGGTTGAACCTGTAGCATTGAAGGCCGGCGGTGAAACTATTGCTGAACGGCAGCGCGACCATGTTAACCGAAGTGATAAACAACAGCCTCATATGCAGGACAATATTACAGTCTCTAATGTAAGAGAATCCAAGGACGGAGAGAAATTTGTTTCTGTTGGTCCGAATAAAAAAGTCGCTTATCGTGCCAGATTTTTAGAATGGGGCACTTCAAAAATGCCGCCGCATCCCTTTATTGAAAAAGGCGGAGAAGAAGGGGAGGCAAGCGCTGTTGATGTTATGCAGAGAATCCTTACAGCGCCGATCAAATGACAATGGACCCGGTTAGTGAATTGGTCAAAACTCTTACGTCCAGTTCTCAATTGAGTGAATTAGTAACGGGCGGCATTCATAATCTCACCGCAAATGATGTGAATGCTTTTCCGAGAGTCGTATTTTATGAGCTTAAAGATGCCGATGCCGGTTATGCAGATAACAAAGCATACTGCTTTGAAGTGCGGTTTCAGATTAGTATATTCACTCAGTCAAGTACGCGGAAATTTGAAAAGCCGATTGCTAATGAAATAGATAAGTTAATGCGTTCAATCGGTTATGGCCGTTATGATTCGCAACCATTGTACGAAGAAGACACAAAAGTCTATCACAAAGCAATGAGATACGTGAAAGGCTATTTTAAGGAGGAATAATAGATGTCAGGAAGAGTCTTAACTGGATTGGACATGTTCCATATCGCAGAAGTATTGAAAGATACAAAAAGTGAACTTGAATTTTCAGATCCAGAGGAATTACCAGGCGCAGTTAGTATGAAACTTGATCCAAAGTCTGAAACAGAAACTTTCTACGCGGATAACGGTGCGTATGCACAGTTAAGCAGCTTAGGAGACATTGACGGGGAAATGGAAGTCGCAGATTTACCCCTTGATATGCAGGCGAGGATTTTCGGGAAAACGGTTGAAAATGGCATTCATTTCTCTAGTGCAGATGACAGGCCGCTAGAGATTGCACTGGGTTTCCGCGCTAAAATTTCAACTGGTGGGTACCGTTACTATTGGGCCTTAAAAGGGAAGCCTGAACTGGTACCAGTTGAACATAAAACGGAAGAAGGAAAACCGTCACCACAATCTACTCAAGTGAAAATTAAATTTAGTCCACTGACAAATGTGAAAAAAGGAAAGAGAAGATGGGAAGCCAAAGCCGAAGAAGGAAACGGCATTAATGCCGATACTTGGTTCAGACAAGTTGTCTATAACGAAGATAGTTTTACTTCTGGCGGAAATGATGAAGTTGTTGACGTTGGTAAATAAGTAACCTGAGCGCTTAAAGCGCTCTTTTTTATTGAATTAAAAGGAGGAATTCAAATGGAAGCTTTAACAATCACTCTAAAAATTGACGGGAAAGACAAAAAGTTCGTGACACCAGACTTCATTTCCGGAAAGTTGTTTCGTAGTGCTGCGGCTATTGCGGAAGACTTTGAATCTAACGATACTGACAGGCTGTTTACTGAAAAACAAAATGAATTTGTCTGTAATGTATTCGGAAATAAATTCACGCTTGATCAATTTGAAGAGGGAATCGATTCCCGACTAGCTGGAAGAACAATTTATGCTACTGCAACTTATGTCTTAGGAAACATAACTGAAGCCAGTGCATTATTAAATCCGGATCAGAATGCAGATGGTGAAGAACCGGGGGAGTAAGTTTGTCCGAGGCTGTCATGGATATGTACAACGCCTTGGAAGAAGTCGGGTTCTCTCAAAATCAAATTGACGAAATGGACATTGTTTATCATCTCAAACGGTTAGCTAGGAGAAAAGAAACGACTGAAAATCCAAAACCTAATGAGAATGATCAAGTGTTCATAGATCAGATTTTAGGATAAGGAGGTGCCCGATTGAGCAAGGATATTAAAGTCAAACTGTATTCCAATTCATCACAGTTTAATACTGAAATGCGTGGTATAGCTGTTCAGATGAAAAATAACAAATCTGAGTTTGAAAAGAACCGTACAGCAGTTGGCGTATGGGGGAATCAGTTAAAGACTGCCCAAGTAACAGCTCGGACTCTTAGCCAACAGCTTGAGCAGCATAAACAAAAAGTAAAAGCCCTTGAAAGAGCTTATGCAGATGCAGCAATCAAAAAAGGGAAGGATGCAAAAGAGACACAAGCTCTTGCACGCCGACTGAACAATGCGACTGCACAGATGAATAGAACGCAACATGCCTTGAAGGAAACGACTCAGAAGATAAAAGAGATGGAGAGTGCATCAAAAAGAGCTGCGGCGCGAATCAGACAGATGGGGCAGCGCATGAATTCTGTTGGCGGTACGATGCGCTCTGTGGGATCATCGGTTGCAATGACGTCGGGCGTGGCCTTCGGTGGTTTAGTTTTGACATTCAGAGACGCCATACAAACCGGTATGGAATTTGAAAAGCAAATGAGCAAGGTAAAAGCGATCTCCGGCGGAACAGCGTCAGAGGTAGCCAAATTGAAAGAGCAAGCGAAAGAGCTCGGTGCAACCACTGCCTTTACAGCGAGTCAGGCGGCGGATGCACAGGGCTTTTTAGCGATGGCTGGATTCAAAGTAAATGAAATTTACGATGCGATGCCGGGCATGCTCAGTCTTGCGGCTGCTGGTCAGTTAGAGCTCGGTGCTGCGGCAGATATTACATCAAATATCATGACTGCATTTGCTCTAAAAGCTAAAGAATCAGGTCATGCATCGGATGTCATTGCGTATGCGGCTTCTAATGCAAACACAAATGTAGAGCAGATGGGGGAAGCCATGAAATTCTTGGCGCCTAATGCTCATTCACTTGGATGGGGCATGGAGGAATCAGCTGCCGCAGTTATGGCCTTTGGTGATGCTGGTCTTCAAGGGACATTAGCAGGACAAGCATTTGGTACATCTTTGACTCGCCTTGCAGCGCCTTCCAAAAAGGCAGCTAAAGAAATAGAAAGGCTAGGTCTTAATTTCTTTGATGCTGCTGGGAATATGAAGAGCATGCCTGAAGTAATTGCTGAGATGGAAAAAGGTATGAAGGGCATGACGAAAGAGCAACAGACTGCTACGCTGAAAACAATCGTAGGAGCCGAGGCGTATAAACATTGGACAATACTTCTTGAAAAAGGATCGAAAGCCCTCGGAGATAATACAAAAGCCCTTGAAAAGTCAGATGGTGCAGCCAAGAAAATGGCTGATACTATGCTTGATAATGCACAAGGCAGCATTGTTGCTTTTCAGTCTGCGCTTGAAGGTGCAAAGATCAAACTAACTGTAAATCTTCTGCCGGCGCTTGGTGATCTGGCCGAAAAAGGAACAGAGATTATATCTGTTTTTAATAATATGGATTCCAGCACAGTTCAAACCATTGCCAAAACTGCTCTTCTTGCCACTGGAGTTCTAGGCGTAACAACAGCCGTTGCGACGTTAACAGCTGGAATAGGAGCTCTTCTAGCATTTACCGGTCCTGTTGGCCTTGCTATTGTCGGTGGAACTGCCCTTCTCGGAGGAATCACTGTTGCCACTTATGCTTACAATGAAGAATTAAAGAATCAAAAGAAGAAGCAGGAAGAGGCACGGGAAGCCGCATTGCTTTACGGTGAAGGGGTTTCTAAAGCAACTCAAAAATCAGCGGCGGCTTATGTTGATTTGAGAGAAAAAGCTGAACTTCAATTATTTGAATTGAGCCGGGTTTCTGGTGAAGAAGCTGACAAAATGGCTTCTAAACTTGTAAGCACTTATTCTCAAATGCGTGACAGTCTAATCAAGGAGCTTGAGGGATTAAAGAAAGATGCATTGGTTGTTCTCAAAGGGTTATTTGAAGATACAGACGAGAATACCAAGAAACAAGGCGAAAAGATCACAGATAAGATGGTCGGCGCTATTGATAAGGACATGCAGGAAGCTCGGGAAAAGGTAAAACAATTAGAACAGCTACAGAAGGACACGGGTCTTGTATCCTCAAAAATGAATGAATCGCAAAAGGCTAAATTCAACGAGATTCTTTCATACTTTGAGCAATCTACAAGTAAGTTCGCGGCCAATCAAAAAGAAGCTATCGCCATGCAAAAAGCTTTTTCTGAGCAACAAGGGAAACTATCATTCAAACAGGCGAAACAGTACAACGATGATATCAAGAAGATTTATGAAGATGGACAAAAAGCAGCCAAAAAGGATTTGGATTATCGGAATGATGTCATTGAAAAACTTTATGCACAGGGCTATATTGACGCAGAAAAACGCAATACTTTGCTCAGTAAGAGCACAGCTGATTATGACAAGGCTTTAGCAAAAAACACAGCTGCTTATGAAAAGAATTCAAGTGCTCTCTTCTCAAAAATGTCGAGAGACGGACAACTATTAGATTTAGAGACTGGAAAAGCATTAAAGCGACAAGATGAATATATTTCTAACTCAATGGGGATTATGGTCAAAACTGAGGAATCTGAATCCGCCTATCAAGAACGTTGGGCCAATAAACAGATTGAGTTTCTCCAAAGTCTAGGTAAAAGCAAAGAAGAAGCCATTGCCACGACACAGCAGGCACTTCAAGAGTTTTATCAAGGCGTGGGGATGACAGAAGGCGAAGCGCGGGCAGAAGCAAGCAAAGTCGTCTCTGCTGTTGAAGATGAAATGAATAAGCCGGGTAACACGCAAGCTGCCGGTCAAAAGGTGGTCCGTGACTTTGCCAGTGGCTTAAAACAAGCAAAGCCGGCTGTCATTGGAGAAGGAACCGTTTTACAACAGGCTTTGAATAATTCATTGAAGTCTGATACTGCTACACCTAACCAAGCCGGTAAGTCTAAAGGGAACGCATTCAAATCAGGTTTAAATTCCACGAAAAACTCTAATGTTCAAAGTGGATCGGTCTTGCGTCAGGCTGTGCTGAGTGAGCTCAACAAAGGCGGCGGGCAGGCCAATTCAGCAGGGCAGAATAAGGGGAATAAACATAAAGCTGGTTTAAATTCCACTAAAGGTGCCAATACTTCCGCGGCCGACTCGCTTAGTTCAACGGTCACAGTCTCTTTAGCCAAAACCACAGATGGAGGCGGAGGGAAAAAGGCAGGGAAAGAGTTAGCAAGTGGAGTAAACAGCCAAAAAGGAAGTGCGAATGCTGCTGGTAAAAACGTCTCAAATAGCGCGAAAACAGGTTTGAAAAGCGCGAAAACAAACAGTGTAGGCCAAGACTTTGTAACGGGATTTATAAACGGCATGGGTTCAAAAAATGGCTCCCTTTTCAGCACTGCTTGGAATCTCGGTAAAACTGCATTAAGCGCATTGAAGAAATCCATTGACTCTCATTCTCCGTCAAAACTGACAAAATCAGAAGGTCATAACTTCTCTGATGGTTTTGCCATTGGGATTCAGAATAAAACAGAATTAGCGAAGAAAAGTGCTGTTTCCATGGCTCAAAGTACCATGAATTCATTTAAACAGGAACTTAGCCAGATGGCTTTTGACATAAAGGGCGCGGCCGATCAGCTGACTTCCATGAAATCGGAACTTGTGGTCAGAAATGAAGTGGATACCCCATCGTTAAACCAAAAGCTTGATGCTTTGATCACGCTTTTATCCAAGGGACTTACAGGTGATGGAGGAGGAAGCGCAGGAATGGCACAAGCTCCAGTTGTCATTTATCCTGCACCTGTTCAAATAGATGGTCAGCATGTTGCAAATATCCTGTTTGAAAAAGGAGATGGGAAAATTCTTGATCAAAAGAGCGCGGACCGTTACAACCAAAGTGCCTATAAAGGTGGGGTGAGAGGTTAATGCTTGATCTATATATAGATTTTAACGATGGAAAGGGGGAACGAGAGCTGACAAGCTTGCTCCCTCGTTTTAGTGTGAGGAGTTTTACACCCGACTCTCCCAATATTGAGCGAGAAACAACAACGATCCCGAGGATAAACGGCTTAGTCTTGCCGCAGCATCCTCGGGACGTTGTGTATAAAGAGCGCAGTGTCAAAGTTGAATTTCTTCTTGATTCAATTATCGCAGAGACATTCTATCAGAACCGGCATGAGCTTTATGCCTTGTTAGTGCAACCGTTTCCCTATTACATTTCAACAGACTTGCTCCCAAACCGTCGTTTTCTGGTTACTTGTGATGGGAACTTCTCTATCCAGAAAGATAAACAGAAAAACCATGCAACATTCACAGTAGAGTTTACAGACATTCTTGGACTGGCTGAATCTAAATTCACATCGTCTACAGCTCAAAACTTTTCTAGAGAGCATTGGAGTTCTGGCATGGGAATCTTAATGAGAGATGATCTTGAATATCACTTCAAAAACAAAAAGAGATTCAGTATTTATAATCCGGGTGATGCCATAGTCAATACTTTGCAGCATAACTACAACGTTACCCTTTGGGTAAAGGGCAAGAATGTCACAATAGTGAATCACACGAACGGTGAAAAGCTAAAGATTGAACAAGAGCTTAAACGATCACAGAAGGTGTCGTTCATCAAACAATATACAGTGATTAATGATAAAAGAATTAAAACCTCTGGTCGGCTTCCGTCCTTAGATATTGGATGGAACGAGTTTGAAATACAAAACTCGAATGTTTTTGAAATTAAATTCGATGCCCATTTTTATTATAAGTAAGGAGTGATGATATGGCTGCAGCAGACTTTATTAAAAGCCTTGTACCCGGCGCACAAAATGTATACAAAAAATATAATGTTCTCGCCAGCCTTGTCATTGCTCAGGGCTGTCTTGAAAGTGGGTACGGCACAAGTGGACTTGCACAAAAGGCTCATAACCTTTTTGGCATAAAAGGGACATATAACGGTCAGTATGTCTTGATGTGGACAAGCGAGCAAGACAAATACGGAAACGTTACTCGGATTCAAGCGAAGTTTAGAAAGTATCCCACTTATGCAGAAAGCTTGGCTGATTTAGGAAGCTTGTATAACCGTCTTGATCGGTATAAAGCGGTCGTGGGTGAGAGCAACTATAAAAAAGCATGCCAAGCCGTAAAAGACGGCGGATATGCTACAGATGTAAAATACCCGAGTAAGTTAATCAGTATCATAGATAAATATAATTTAACGCAATATGACAACATTACGACGAATCCTGACGAACCAGATGTTCCTGATACACCGGTTGAGGACCCTGTATTTCCAAGTAAGGAATATGCGGGGAAAGACGTTTCTTTAAATAAAAACTTGCCTTCAGATGTTGATTTCCCTCAATTGTTTGTTTCTACGACTGACGGAAAGGATGTCGTTGAAATAACAGGAGTTATAGTTGATTTGACAGATGACACAACGGGAAAGAAAAGCTTTACTTTCACGATTACAAAAACGCAGCAGAATGCAGCTGAATTTGATCTTTTAATAAACGACAATATCCTTTATATCGACGAGAGAAAGTTCAATCATCAGAAATACTACATCACGGATGTTGACCTGAAACAATCAAAAAATGTAATCATAAAAACGATTACCGCGAATCATATCTATTCTGTCCTACTAGTCGAAAACCGTGTTGAGGAAAATGTTTCTAAAAAGTTAAAGTTAAAAGAGGCGCTTGATATTGCTTTAAAAGGCACGGACTTCACTTATGTATTAGAAGCTCCCGAAAGTGATTTCCCATCGGCAGAAGAAGAGAATTTCGGAGAGAAAAACAGTACAGAATTAATGGATCAGATCATAGAAGATTATGACTTAGAAGTTGATGTTGATAATTATAAGTTACATGTTTACAAGAAAATGGGGCAGGAAGTAGACTTCACGCTTGATTCCCGTTATAACATGCCGGGAATTAACATCAAAACAAACTCGCAAAACTGCACGACTCGGGCATGGGGATACGGTGCCCTGGCAAAGGATAGCAATTCTACAGATAAAAAACCCAAGTATGTTTTTGAGCCTATTCTTTATGTTCATCCCGAAGAGAAAAAATTTTCGCGGGAAGGTAAACCTAGATGGGCCGATCCGATAAAAGATGAAACTATCAAAAAGCCGGGCAGCATGGTCTCAGCCTTGAAGAAACATGTCAATCCTTACCCAGAAACAACTGTAAGCGTGGACTATCAATATATCTATGAACCTAAGCTTTTATCCATAGAAAAGCCTTTTTGGAAAGGTGACACCATTCATGTTTTGGCTGATACGGCCGACGGCATTACGTTTGAAGATGATGTTCGTTTATTGACCATTCAATACAATCCATTGAACCCTTACAGCAGTCCTAAGCTAACGTTTGCGAATTTTAGAAAGGACATTCAAGACATTGCAGTTAATCAGGCCAAGAAAATAAGAGATCAAAAACGCTATATTGACCAGTTAATGCGAACGCTCCGATAAGCGTTTTTTATTTTGTTCAAGAAAGGAGTGCTGCTGTTGTTAACGCTAAGGAAGTATTTTGGCACCATCAGAAACTCATTATACGAGGAACAGCTTGCAAATGATTTAGGAAGCATTGAAACTGCTGTGAATAGTATTGAGCGAGACGTTACGAATCATAAAAGGGTAGATAATGCTCATACATCTTCACAGGTCGCTCATGGCGGCGGACTAACTGTCTATGAAGAAATTGAAATAGCAAAAGCGCGTATCCGAAACCTTGTTTTACAAGCAGACGGAACCAATATAAAAGAAATGCTGGATGCTCGCGTAGATAAGCGAGGAAAGGTTTATCCAACATTACGGGATCATCTAATTGCAAAAGAGACAGAAGTTGAAAACTTAGATTCCATTGTTCAAAAAGAAATGGGCTTTGACTTTACAACCGTTCCGCCGGTTTACCACACCAACTTGAATCTAGCAGATAAAACAGTGCTGCAGTGTTTTGTCATTGATGAACCAACAGGTGATATCTACGCCACACAGGTTGCCAGTGGAAACAAAGATAAAAGCGAGAGTTTCACGATTACACGTATGAATCAAAACGGGGTGATGCTGGACAGCATGAAGCTCGTTCACGGCGGTCACGGCACCACAATTGGACTGGAACGGGAAAACGGGAAAATGTATATCTGGTCTAACTATAATGTTGTCGATTCAAACGGAAACACTGTCGGAAACGATCTTGTGCGTTTTCCTTATACGGCAGGCGCGACACTGAACGGCGGCAGCGGAGGGATCAAGCGATATAACAAATTCAACGATTACTATACGATCCCTGTTATTGATAGAGAAAATGGCTTTATTGCGTTCCGAATGAGATTAAAAGATGATACTAGTTTGGTAGAGCTTCGGAAATTAAGTGACGTGAAAAACGGGGTAAATAAAGTGCTGGGAAAGGTGATCATTCCGAATGACTTGTTTTATCTCCAAGGCTTCACAATAGACGGATACGACTTGTACTGGTACACCGGCGATACAAACAACAGAACCTATCCATGTGAGCTGGCGTTATTTAGTTTTAAGGATGGAAGCTTAAAAAAACGTATCTCTTGTGATTTTGGTTATGGGCCAGATGGAAAATATGAAGATGGTTTCCGTGAGCCTGAGTCCATCTTTTTATACAAGGACCCGAAGACAGGGAAAAGATCACTATTTGCAGGCGTGGTGACGGGAGCCGTCGGAAAACGACTTGCCAAGGTATACGCCTACCATTCAAAAGAGAATGCAGCCAAATTCGGCATTGATTTAGCTCAGGGGTATCAAGGGTATAAACTTACTCAAAATAATGGTTATTCAAAGCGGCTGCCGGATGGTCTGAAATCTTTAAAAGAATTTAGGCAACCCGGTTTTTACTATATGCTGACGACAGAAACTAAGACGCTTTCGGATCATCCGGACAGCGGTAACGCTGGCTGGTGGTTGAACATTGCACCGGCAGATCGTGCCGGCTCAGTTATTCAAACGTTAACCAGAAACGCAACAGGGCGGCCAATTAAGATTTTGACAAGAGTTGTTACAAATGAAGGGAATGTTGGAGATTGGTCCGAGATTTCAGCCAGTGGAAAGCTGCCTTGGGCAAACCTGCCTTTAAAGAATGGCGCAAAGAATCCTGACAGCAACTTTCGCCTCCAATTCGCAGTGCAGGGAGGTTTTCTTTTTGTAAGGGGCCGAGTTACGATACCGAAAAAAGATGGCGTCGATTTCGCCACGTTGCCTGCCAGTGCCCGGCCTAAAAAGAATGCATTTAAAAGTTGTCCTATAGCTGGAACAACAGGAGAACGAAAGATCGTTTTTCGGTCCAATGGAAATATCTCTGCACACGGGCTGTTTGCCAAAAATGAGTCGAATGCAACATACACCTATATTGATGAAATCATCAAGCTGGATTAAAAAGGGGTGTTCTTATATGGAAAGTGAACAAATATGGGCATATCAATTTGATGAAAATGATATTTATGATTGCCCGGTTGAAATTCAATACATTGAAGATGATGACGGAAACACGCAACGGATTGTACCGGAAAATGCAACTGAGATCAGTCCGGGTGACTTGGTGCAGGCCAAGTGGACGGGAACAGAATGGGTAGAAAGCGCATCTGCTGAATACATTGAATCTCTTGAGACTGCTGATTTAGTTGAAGAAAGCGATGGGGAAAAGGCGCTGAAAGCTGTCGCCGATATACTGGAAACAATGGTAAGGGGTGACGCAGGATGAGCAGCCCTTTTTATAATGCCATTAAGACGTGTTATCTATCAGGGCATTGGGACGGCAAGGAGGAACTTCTTTCTATGGCCGTGGAGCAAGGCAAGATAACAGAAGAGGAAATGAATGAGATCAAAAGGCTGCGACAAGCTGAAAAAGAATCGCCTTCTGTAGAGGAGTAAAGGAGGGATACAATGCCGTACAAAGACGAATCACTTACATTTACGATCAATGGCCGGCGCAAAAGCCCGGTACAAACGAATATCCAATATACAACTCAAGACAAAGGCACAGCAAAGCTATCATTCCAGCTTATGAAGGACGGGGTTCCCTTGCCATTATCCGCGGCAGTGGTGAAGCTCGTTCTTTTCATGTCAGACGGCAGCCGGTTTGTCCGAGACATTGAAATCATTGATAAGTTGAACGGCCGACTGATGTATGTTCTATCTGATGAAGAAATCAGACATGTTGGGACCGTTCAGGCTGAGCTGGATGTTTCGTACACCAATCAGCAGGCGATGTCGATTCATGAGTTTTCTTTTGAGATTAAGAAAGCCTTGATTGACACTGATATCTTGCCAAGTGCGGAATACTATATAGATGATTTTGAGTCTTTAAAACATAAGATCAACGAGCTTTATAACGAGACTATTCAGACTGTTGAAGAGCTGCGGAAAAAATTTGAGGACTTAGAGAACATTGAAACAAAAGATGGGGCACAGAAAAAGGCTGATGCTGTTCAGGCTAATTTAGATACCCATAAAAATGAAAAGTCCAACCCTCATGGTGTTACAAAAATTCAGGTAGGGTTGGGGAACGTAGACAACGTGCAGCAAGCAACAAAAGCAGAATTCAATACACACAATACGGATTCTACGCGTCATATCACGTCCACAGAGCGTTCAAACTGGAATGCCAAAGAAACGACAACGGGAGCACAAAACAAGGCGGATACTGCCGAAAAAAACGCAAAAACGTATACTGATCAACACATTGATAATAAAAGCAATCCCCATGGGGTGACAAAAGGTCAAGTCGGGCTTGGGAATGTTACCAATGACAAACAGGCAACAAAAACTGAATTTGATACGCATGTAAAAGATGTGACTGCTCATATATCTGCAGCAGAACGCACAAAATGGAACGGTGCTCAGCTTTTCAAAATCACAAATGATGTTGGAGGGGTCTTGGTTTCAATCGCTGATACAGACGATTTTCTGGACAGAATTGTGAAGGCAGGAAAGACGTTCGGGACATTTTATTCAACAGGAAAGCCGACAAATGCACCTTCCACTTTATCGACAAGAGGTTTTTTCCACTTCACATCCATTGATAGTAATGGTAACGGCACTTTCGGCTATGTCGTGGCCATGGATTATAAGAATAATATGTATTCAAACTATGTTGACGGCAATTTAGGCTGGTCAGGTTGGAAGCGACTTCTCACTGAAAATGATACTGAAAGTGTGCCGTGGTTAAATGCAACATATAAAAATGGAGCAAAAACAGGAGATCGACAGCTTCAATTTAAAAAAGTAGCAGGTGCTCTTCATCTTACTGGCCATATTGTGACAGATCGAGAAGTCGTTTTTGCGTCCATTCCTTCCTCCTATGCCCCGTCAAAAGGCGTGATGGAATTAGTTGCTGTAAGTGGAATAACAGGAATGAGCAAATTAATTGTGTTTCCGTCAGGAGACCTTAAATTGACCGGTTTGATGGTGAACGATAGCAGCAAAGTGACCGGCTACTATATAGATAAAGTAATCCCATTAAACTAAAGGAGGGGAAACATGATCTTAATTTATCCGTATAGAGAAGATGGCTTTTATGCTGGACAACCTGTAGAACTATTTCCTGACGCTGAAACAGGTAAGTATAATATACCGCCTAATGCTACCGATAAACCGCCTGAAAAAAACGGTTCAGGCATGTGGCGTCCTTGGTTTGACAGCGAAAAACAAGAGTGGATCGAAACAGCTGATCAGGAATATAAAGACAGTTTGAAGGGGCCAGCAGACCCTCCATCTGCTTTAGATGAATTGAAAGCACAACACGCATTAACGACAGTGCAGCTGGCTGAATCTCAAAACTTGATAGAGTCTCAGGCAAAAATGATTTCGGACTTGTTCCTGATGATGGCCGAGGGAGGGAAAGCATAATGGATTATTGGTTTAGAAATATCAAAACCATTTATGGGTGGGGCAGACAGTATTACACAAACGCTGATGTCGCCCGTTTTGTTGAGCTCAATAGGATAACAGAAGAACAATATAAAGAAATCACCGGACTGACCTATCCAGCCACAGAGCCGATTGTCATAGATTTAGGAAGTTAACCAACACCCATGGAGGTGTTTTTATTTTGCCTCTAAGGAGGTGATCAAAAGAAATGGAGGAAACGAACGTGTTTATTAACTTTGAAACGTTGGATTTAGCGAGAATTTACTTGTTTGGGGGTGTGAAATACCTCGATTTATTGCTGATTATCAGCATTATAGACATCCTAACAGGCGTAATTAAGGCATGGAAATTTAAAAAGCTGCGGAGCCGTAGCGCATGGTTTGGTTACGTCCGAAAAATACTTACCTTTCTAGTTGTCATTGTGGCGAATATCATTGATACAATCCTCAATCTGAACGGCGTCCTGACATTTGGAACCGTTCTTTTTTATATCGCCAATGAGGGGCTTTCCATTACGGAGAACCTTGCACAGATTGGCGTTAAGATTCCGGCGGCCATTACCGACCGGCTTCACGCAATCGAAAATGACAACGAACAAACAAATGAAAATGATGAACAGGCTGCTGGATAACCCGGCAGCTTTTTCTATACCAAAATTAAAGGAGAGAACACTTATGACAATCACAGTGAAAAAGAATCTTGTATCAAAATCTAAATACGGTTTGAAATGCCCGAACGTAATGACGGCGAAGTATATCACCATCCACAATACAGCGAATGACGCGTCAGCTGCCAATGAGATCAGTTATATGATCGGGAATACAAGCTCGACAAGCTTTCACTTTGCAGTCGATGACAAAGAGGTGCGGCAGGGCATCCCCACAAATCGAAATGCATGGCACACAGGAGACGGCAAAAACGGCACCGGGAACCGTAAGTCTATTGGAGTTGAAATCTGTTACAGCAAGTCAGGAGGCGCTAAATATAAGGCGGCAGAAAAGCTGGCTATTAAGTTTGTGGCGCAGCTGCTTAAAGAACGCGGCTGGGGTATTGATCGTGTGCGAAAGCATCAAGACTGGAACGGCAAGTATTGCCCGCACCGTATTTTATCTGAGGGAAGATGGGCACAAGTGAAGGCGGCCATTGCTGCAGAATTAGAACGCCTTGGTGGTAAAAAAGCACCTTCTCCTACGAAAACGAAAACAAAGGCTAACGGGGCGACGTACACCGTGAAGAAAGGTGATGCTCTTTCTGTCATTGCACAGAAAACAGGCGTAAGTATGGCAACCCTGCAAAGGTTGAACGGTATCAAGAATCCGAACTTGATAAAGGTCGGCCAAGTATTAAAGCTCACAGGCTCAAGCACTTCGAGCCCTAAACCAAGCAGCAAAAAAACGTCCTATACGCTGCCTTCTGGCATCTTTAAAGTTACAAAGCCGATGAGAAAAGGAGACGACGTTACTAAGATTCAAAGAGCGCTTGCAGCTCTTTATTTCTATCCGGATAAAGGGGCGAAGAATAACGGAATTGATGGCGTGTATGGTCCGAAAACAGCAAACGCGGTCAAACGGTTCCAGTCAGTAAGTGGCCTGACTGCTGACGGCATTTATGGACCAGCTACTAAAGCGAAAATTGAAGAAAAATTGAAGTAATAAAAGGTCCCTTGAAATTCAAGGGACCTAAAAGTTTGAATCAACGCTCTTATACCTTTCTGGGATCTTGTCTCTCCAAACAAGCATAAGGTTTTTAAATTTTTCTGTTTCCATGGAACTTTTGTCGTTTTCGCTTTCTGTATAAAGGTGTTCTACGACTGTTTTATCTTTTTTTATATATGCAATGGTGGTGTTTAATTGAATCTCATATTCTTCAGAAGAGCCATCCAATACTTCTTGAATAATTTTTAAGTATTCATCAGCTTCACCTAACGAAACAATGTCTTCAATGAAATCAGAAAAGTATTCTAGTTCTGTAGGAAGAACTACTCTTAAATATCCTAAAAGGTCTCTTTTAAATTCAAATGAAAATTCCATGATAAATCAATCATTCCTTTGGTTTTTTATATAAAGGATAGGCAGTTGATATTGAGCCATCCTTATTAATATACATTTCAACATCAATCCCTGATGAAGTTTTGCCGATATACTTATTATCTCGTATTAGTTTTTTGTTTTTGTAGGCTTCAGATATTGTATTGTATACTTTTACTCTATCCCATTCCTTTGGAAAGAAAGTGGACCTTGCTACTTTTTTTACGCCATTTACTTCTACTTTAGCTCTATATACCCCGTTTATATCAGGTGCTTCTTCTGTTCCTGGTAATATTCTGCTACCACTCATCATACTCTCATGATGATAACCAACTGCTCTTTTCTTTCTGTTAATTTCACCGTGATATACGTGTTTTATAGTTTTTTTAGAAATACCATTTGAGCCACTGGAACCGTTTGAATTGACTGATTTAGTGAGAACACTCTCTTTTTTATCTTCAATCATACTTTTTAATAGAGGAGTATTTTTTGCGTTATACGTATTCTCGACGTCTTGTGCAATCCCCACAAGTGCAAGATCATTCTTATTTTTAACAAAAGAATTGAGATAAGATTTGCCTTTGTTTATCCCTTTATCGACATGAGCAGCGGCTGTTCCACCTTCAACCACTTTACCTACTTTAGAAAGTTTGGTCGTGGTTTGTACTGCGGAACCCGCGCCTTTTGTACCAACGATATTTCCTGCCACATAACTGATATAATGCCCTTTCTCGTATGCATTGCCATTTATCATTTTATCATTCCATGAGTCGGCAAGGTTTGTCCAGATGATTTTAGAATAAGAAGGTACGCTTAAAACTGTTGTAATTGTTTTTGTGAGTTTTAGTTCGGTAGGGAGCTGCGAATAGTCCCATGCGCCGACAACCAAGTCTTTGACACCATATATCGTATCGTCAATCGCATCGTTAATTCCATCATTAACCCCGTCGACGAAATCAATTACTGTCTTACCGGCATTGATTACACTTTCACCGACGTCCTTCAGCTGTTTTGCTTGTTCCAGCTGCACTGCGTACTGGAGCTGTTCTGGTGTAAGATTCTCATAGCCGACCTTCTTGGCAATGTCTAAGTATTCATCCGGATCCGTCACTCCGTCAGCTAGCTTCTTTTTCAGGTCTTTGATTTCTCGTTCTTTCGCTTCATCCTTCTTAATCGTCAAATAAGCTTCTGTCTGTTTCTCGATATCGCCTTTTTTCTTATGTATGTCACTTTCTCTATATGCTTTGGCATTGTAGTGGATAGGGGAAGCATCCTTGCCTTTGCCTGTGGATTCCTCAAGCTTTTGGAAGTCTTTTTTGATGAATTGCTCGTTTGGCTCTGACTGGGCATATTCAGTAACAAGTGCTTCGTCAACGCTGCCTAGTTTATCGCCTGTTTTTTTGCGTTTGTCCTCCGCATCGGCGAGTTCGTCTTTAAAGTCTTCAGTTGAAAACAGATCAAGCGGAAGGATATCGTCGATATCATGTAAGATATCTTTCATGGCTTTCTTTTGTTCAGACATAATAGATTTTGATTTTGTGTAGGCATTAGCCAGCTCGTGTTCTAAGAAGGATTCTTCTATATATGCATCAGATAAGCTGGCGTCCTCTAAAGTGCCTGAAATGCTTGTCAAGAAAGCAATTTTCATATCAAGTAAGTCAATCCAATTGTCAGTCACACCTGCATGGTCTTGATAAAATGCTTTAATATTGTCGGCGCCTTTGCCGGAAAACTCACTGTCATCGAGATCAGCGACAGCTTTAAAGGCTTTCTTTAGATTGACCAACTGACTTCTTAATTCTTTGTATTCTTTTGCACGTTTATCTGCTTCGGAAAGCAGTGATTTGGCTTCAAATACTTTCATGTTCATATCCTTTCATTTGAAAACTTCAACAAGATTTTACCATTAAAAAATGAAGAATTAGACTTCAATGTGATTCAAAAGTGCGAAATGATCAATTTGATCCGCGTCATTTTACCTATCTGAATCTTTTGTATTGGCAAATGCGCCGATGCCTCAACCATTTCACCAGATGTATAGATTCTGTAGATTGTATTTATGAACAAAAAAAGTGCAGTTGAACAGTTTATTGAAGATTATAATAAAGTCCTCTTATTTTTATATAAGACATTTATTTGAAAATTTAATATAATTATCCTGTTTTTTGTTGATTTCCGGATGGAAATAAGTTACATTCTTCATAGGTCGACCTAAGATATGAAAAAAATGGGAGGTATTTGATGGGGAAGAAAGGATTTTTTTCACTGTTAATGGCTTTAACACTTTCATTAGTAACAATTTTTTCTTTTAATACTAGTGTTAAAGCAAATTCGAATGTTTACGCAAAAACAAATTGTGAGTCATGTCAATCAGGGGTGCCTAAGTCATCAGGCTCGAAAGAAGACCAACAGAAAGCAAAAGAAATTGTTTATGCCTCAAAGGAGTTCAAGCAAAACAAGTTAGTAAAAAAACATGAAAGAAGTTTTTTCGGACTATCTAATGAACAAGATGAAGAGATTGTAAACGTAAAAGAAGGGATGGCGGTTGTAACAATTCCTGTTGAGGATATGGAATCAGGTCTAACCTCAGCACAATATTTTGTTGATCTAAATACGGAACAAATTTTTGATACAATTAAAACCTTTATCACTTTTGATGAATCAACAAAACTTCTAAATTTACAGATAAAACAATCTGGTGAAATTACGGAAGATGTTAATCTAACTGAAGGTGGAAAAGTCAAACTAAATGACGGAACTGAAGTTAGTGTAGAAGATTACTTGAAGGGTTCAGATTCTGAAGAAACCAAAGCATCAACAATGATGAGTTGCAAATCAGCAGTATCATGGTTATATGATATTGCGAATGGTGGCTCTTGTGCTCTTTCGTGCTTACGGGTTGCAGCCATCAATCTGGCAATTGGTATTGGATGCGGAGCAGTTTGTGTTATAATCAAGAACAATTCAAAAAGCAAAGCAATAAAATTAATTTGCGGATAATTAAGGAGAGAGGGGAGAAAATACCCCTCTTTTTTATAATTATAATGATGCATTGAAAATATCTAGCTGCATATTATAATATTTAGGAAATATTGTTATAAGGTGGTTGCGAATAACTCATGAACAGTATTCACAAAGAAACTGAAAAGAGTAATGCATCTAGGGATTGGTTAATTTATATCACAGTATCTATTGTATTTTTAATAGTAGTGTTGTTGTTTAGTCTTTTTGAGCCTGAATTTGATTTTAGCGTTATGGCTCTCCGATTATTTGATGCATTAATCAGTTGTATTTTGATTGTAAACGGACTTTATTTTATGCAGAGAAACAAAGGAATTGCATATGTCTCTTTCCTATTAGGAATAGTAAATCTGGGGATATTAGCTACTCTTTTGTTTCGTTAATTAAAGGAGATAGAGGAGCCCAACTCATATGAGAAGGGCTTTATATAATCCATATTTTCTTTTCTTTATCCCAAGAAATCGCTCCTTTTCGAATAAGGCTTTTTGTGGCATCACGAATTTCCTGTTCGCCTTTCCCAGTCTTCCTTTTGAGTTCTTGTAAAGTCGGGTTCTTTCTATATAAATGCATGTTCACAATGATCCGATATAACTTTCGTTCAAAGTCGGTCATGGTAAAAACCTACTTGATGATTTTCTCATTAATTTGTTAGTGGCTTTACCTGCAGAATGCCGGGTAATGCTTTTTCTGAGCGATCCTTTACTTGTTGCTTGCACATTGCCTAAGATGCGTGCTAAAGTAAGTGAAAATCCATGGGCGTTGTTAAGAATCAAATGAGTCACTCCCTTATCAAGTACACACATCAATTATACTAGAAGAGAAATGCCCACATTGCCCACAGTTTGCCCATACTTTTTTATAAAACAGTGTAAACCAGAGCAAATTGACATATACTGAAACCTTACATAAAGCCTGACATAGTAGGATTTCTTTATAAATGGGTTGTACTCACTACTCTAGATGAACAATTGATCTGATGGTCACGAAAATACAGACCATCCTTGAACAAAACGCGATTTTGTAATACCATAGCATAGACATAAATAACTCTGACCATATTATGTATAGGCAGGAAGGGGATGTGCGAATTCCCTTCTTTCCCTGTTTATAAACGCGAAATATTTGCAGATCGACAAGATTCAGTTTAAGATAAACAGTACCTATATGGGAGAGAAGAACGAGGACTGCCCTGTGTTCTCATTCTTGTATTTTTTAGTTTATGCTCTCATACATAATCGAAGATGTTGAGGGACAACCAGAAGGAGTGAAGGGACATGGCACAAGAGAAAGTTTTTCCTATGACTGAAGAAGGAAAACAAAAACTTGAACAAGAATTGGAATATTTGAAAACGGTTAAACGAAAAGAAGTAGTAGAGCGCATCAAAATTGCGAGAAGTTTCGGAGACCTTTCCGAGAACTCTGAATACGATTCAGCGAAAGAAGAGCAGGCATTCGTAGAGGGCCGTGTAACGACTCTTGAAAATATGATCCGCAACGCGAAAATCATTGAAGATGACGGCGGCTCTAACGTTGTCGGTTTGGGGAAAACCGTCACTTTCGTCGAATTGCCTGATGGTGAAGAAGAATCATATACCATCGTTGGAAGCGCTGAGGCTGATCCGTTTGAAGGGAAAATCTCAAACGATTCACCGATCGCAAAAAGCCTGCTGGGCAAAAAAGTAGATGATGAAGTCACAGTGCAAACACCGGGCGGAGAAATGCTCGTGAAAATTGTGAAAATTTCATAATATCCGTTTAGCAGAGAAACACCTCGTCCACAATGTGGGTGAGGTGTTTTTTTATGAAGATATCGAAACGAATGAAGCTGGCAGTCATCGCTTTTTTGATCGTGTTTTTTCTGCTGCTGCTGCGGCTGGCGGAAATCCAGCTGTTCTTCACTGAATCCTTTTCTAACAGGAAAATCAATTTGATCAAAGAAAGTGTGAAACAGCGAACAGAGGAAGTGCTCATTTCTGACGGAAGAGGTTCCTTTTTAGATCGAAACGGACAGGCACTGACCGGCAAAAGTGAGCCTGCGGTTGTTTTGTTCCCTTTTCTGTTGACACAGGATTGGCCGGTCAAAAAAGTTGCGGATATCCTCGGCATGTCTGAAGATGAATTGCGCCAGACGCTCACAAAGGCAAAAAAACCGGTCATTTTGCGTCAAAGGAAAATCAAAACACTTTCGGAACAATCCATTACAAAAATCAATTCTTTGAAATATCCCGGCATTTACGGCGTATATATGGAGAATGAAGACAAGCCCAGCCTTGCTTCACATACGATAGGAAGCACAAATCAAGACCCGGCGCTTCTGCGGAGGAAATATCCCGAGCAGGATAACCTTCCGATTACAACGAAAATCGGAACAACCGGGTTAGAACGGACATTTGATGAGTTTTTGCTTCCAGAACAAGATACAAAACTTTTATATCATGTGGACGGAAGAGGAAACCCTTTGTTCGGCATGGACGTCAAATATACTGCTGAAGCCAATACGTTTTATCCGCTCCAGATCAAAACAACGATCGATCAAAGCATTCAAAAAGCGATGGAGGAAATATTGAATGAACAGGGGCTGAAAAAAGGAGGAGCTGTGCTTTTGGACATCGAAAATAGCAGTGTTCTGGGAATTGTAAGCAAACCGGACGCCGATGTCTCCCGGCAAAACACGCTTCAAAATTATATGCTGACGCCAATCTATCCCGGGTCTGTTTTTAAAACAGTCATTGCCGCGGCTGCGATTGAAAATGATACGGTGAAGCCGAGCCAATCCTTTAATTGCAATGTAAACCTGTACGGGGAACCGGGCGAAGACAAAGGAACCTTGTCTTTTGATGAAAGTTTTGCCCAGAGCTGCAATTACACATTTACGAGCCTTGCAGAACAATTAATGAGAAAAGACAATTCAGTTATTGAAGATATGGCAGAAAAGCTGACTCTCACAGATCGGGCAGGCTGGGAAGGAAAACTGTATCACGAAACACATTTCCGCCAGTTGTATAACGAAAAAAACGGCGTGATTTGGGGGGATGAAAAAGACAAATCAGTCAAAAAAGCCATTGCGCAAACAGCGATCGGGCAGAAAAATGTAAAGGTAACGCCGCTTCAGGTAGCGAATATGATGGCGACAATCGCCCGCGGAGGCGAAAAGCGGCAGGTGAAAATCGCAGAACAAATTGAATATAAAAATGGCACAACACTCGTCAAATTCAAGGACCAGAATCTAAAAGGAGAAACGATAGACAAATATACGGCACAGCAGCTTCAAAAAATGCTGCGGCGGGTGGTGGAATCTCCTTCAGGAACGGGCAGAAGGTTTCAGGATCTTCCGTATACTGTAGCAGGGAAGTCAGGCACAGCCCAGACAGGCAAGCTGTCAAAAGAGAAAAAAACGCTCTATGAAAAATGGTTTGCCGGATATTTTCCCGCGGATAAGCCGAAATACGCTCTTGTCGTTTTACACATGGATACGCCCGAGGATAAGGCTCTGACAAATTCCTTGTTTTATGATATTGTTAAAAAAGTACACGAAATTGAAATCAATCAGAAATAGAACAACTTCTCAGCACATGGTAAAATGTATGCTGAGCCAAGAGGGATAAAGGAGTGCAGAAGTATTGAGCAATAATCAATCTCGTTATGAAAACCGTGATAAGCGCAGGAAAACGAATTTAGTGCTTAACATTTTAATCGCAATTGTATCCATACTAATCGTCGTGGTAGCAGCTAATCTCTTCATTAACAGTCCTTCTAGCAAAGATGTCAGCAAGGATTCTGAAACGGCGCAAAAACAGGAATCTCCGGCTTCAGGAAAGACGGAAAAGAAATCGGATGAAGATATAAAAGACAGCAAGAAAGATACATCTGACAGCGAAAAGGATGCTGAGAAGTCCTCAGATTCAGATTCGGATGCCAAAAAAGATGATTCTTCTAAAGATGATGACTCAGATTCAGACTCAGATTCAGATTCAGATGATCCGCTTAAAGACGCAAAAGTAACAGAAGGCGGCTCATCAAGCGATGTGGAAAAAACGTATGAAAATCCTGACTGGAAAGCAGTTGGAACTGAGCAAACGGGCGAGCATGCCGCGACTTATGATTCAAGCTCACAAGACTGGGCTGAGATGCTGAAAGCCATATCATATGCGACTGGTGTCTCAACAGATAACATGACGGTGCTCTGGCTCGGAAATAACGGCAGCCCTCAGGATGCCAAAGGCAAGATTTTAGACAAGATGACTGGTGATAAATATCAAGTCACGATTACATGGGTTGATGACAAAGGCTGGAAGCCAACAAAAGTAGAAAAACTAAAATAACAAAGCAGCCGGTATAGAGCCGGCTGCTTTTGTTTTAGGCTTCAGCTGCGAAATGAACTACCGCGCTGTACAAAATCCTTTCGTCTGCCACAGCGGTTTGGTGTGAAACAGATTTTACCCGTAGCATGATGGCTTTATTGTTTTCAATTTGCGTATTGATTTTCTTTTCAAGCTCCTGCAATGAAGCCGCTTCGAAAAATTCCACTTTGTCTTTTATCAAATCTAATTGAAAATTCATCTCTCGACCCTCCAGCTTTCACAAGTCATATGAAGTATAAGCTTTTTTGCGGGTAACGCGCAATATAGATGGCATAAAATACACAAAGTGTTTTAGTACCTGCTTTCCAGAAGATGTGGTATGATAGGAACTGTTCCATCATTAATTCATAGTATACTTATAGGAATAATTAAATATGGAGTGTGACAAATATGGGACGTGAATTTATTCCTCTCTTTGAAGATTGGGCAGCAACTTATGATCAAACAGTACAAGGTTTTGATATACAGTATAAAGAAGCGTTCAGAGGCTACGATGATATCCTTCATGCCATCGTCAGCAAATCTGGAACGCATGTGTTAGAATTTGGCCCGGGGACGGGGAATTTGACATCCAAGCTGCTGGATGCGGGTAAATCTGTATTTGGAATTGAACCCTCTGCCGCAATGCGCAAATTGGCTTCTGACAAGCTTTCAGGCAGGGCGGAAATTGTTGACGGAGACTTCCTGGCATTTCCCGAGCCGCCATTTCAGGCTGACACAATCGTCAGTTCATATGCGTTTCATCATTTGACTGACGAAGAAAAGCGGGCTGCCATAAAGCAATATGGCAAATACCTTCACTTGCATGATAGAATAGTGTTTGCCGATACCGTCTTTGAAGATGTGCAAGCATATGAACAGGCTATTGATAAAGCCCGTTCTCAAGGCTTCTATCAGCTGGCAAATGATTTAGAGACGGAGCATTATCCCACATTGGGTGCGTTGAAAGAGATGTTTACAGCTGAAGGTTTTGCAGTCCAATTCACTCAGCAAAACGACTTCGTGTGGATAATGGAGGCCATCAAACGGTAAAGTGAAGGGAATGTGGATAGATGAAACTAGCAGTCATCGGAGCAATGGAAGAGGAAGTTACCATCCTAAGAAGCAAACTTGAACATACAAAAACAGAAACAATCGCACACTGTGAATTTACAACAGGCGAATATGAAGGAACTGAAGTGATTCTTTTAAAATCAGGAATTGGAAAAGTAAATGCTGCCATCAGCACAACGCTTTTGCTTGACCGTTACAAGCCTGATTATGTGATTAACACAGGCTCAGCGGGCGGATTTCATCATACACTGAATGTAGGAGATGTCGTCATTTCTACTGACGTTCGCCACCATGATGTAGATGTAACAGCCTTTGACTATGAATACGGCCAGGTGCCGGGTCTTCCGGCTGCTTATGCGGCAGATGAAAAGCTGATCAGCATCACGGAAGAAGCGATTTCTGAACTCGACGGCGTTCAAGTTGCAAAAGGAACGATCGCAACAGGCGATTCTTTCATGAACGATCCGAAGCGGGTTGAAGAAGTGCGTAAGAGATTTTCTGATCTGTACGCGGTTGAAATGGAGGCTGCGGCAGTGGCTCAAGTATGCCATCAATTTAAAACGCCGTTTGTTGTGATCAGAGCGTTATCAGATATCGCAGGAAAAGAATCACATGTATCATTTGACCAATTTTTAGAGCAGGCGGCTGTCAATTCAACAGAGCTTGTGTTAAAGGTGATTAAGCGAATTCATTAAAAACAGGGGAGCGTTCTCCTCTGTTTTTTCTAAAAACAACCTCTATCAAGGAGGAGGACATATATGGCTGTTATAACGGACATCACCGAGCTGATTGGAAACACACCGCTTCTCCGCCTGAAGAACTTTGATGTTCCTGAAGGAGTCACAGTGTATGCCAAGCTTGAAATGATGAATCCCGGCGGAAGCATCAAAGACAGACTGGGAGATATGCTGATCCGTGACGCGCTGGAGTCAGGCAGGGTGAAACCCGGCGGAGTCATTATAGAAGCTACGGCAGGCAATACAGGGATCGGCCTTGCACTGAGTGCCAGAAAATATGGAGTACAAGTGATTTTCTGTGTTCCTGAACATTTCAGCACAGAGAAACAGCAAATTATGCAAGCGCTTGGCGCATCGATCATTCATACTCCGCGTCAAGACGGAATGCAGGGAGCCATTCAAAAAGCCGTTCAGCTGGAGACAGAAATTAAAAATTCTTATTGTGTTTTGCAATTTAAAAACCAAGTAAATCCATCGACTTACTATAAGACGCTTGGGCCTGAAATATGGGAAGCGCTTGACGGCAAGATTCATACGTTTGTCGCGGGGGCAGGATCAGGGGGCACATTCGCAGGAACTGCTTCCTTCTTAAAGGAAAGAAATCCGGCAGTGAAAACAGTGATTGTCGAACCGGAGGGCTCCATTTTAAACGGAGGAGAGCCCCATGCTCATAAAACAGAAGGCATCGGCATGGAGTTTATCCCCGGCTATATGAATGAAAGCCATTTTGATGAGATCTACACCGTCACAGATGGGGATGCGTTTAGACTTGTGAAAGAAGCGGCCGAAAAAGAAGGCCTGCTGATCGGAAGCTCTTCAGGTGCAGCGCTATATGCGGCATTGGAGGAGGCGAAAAAAGCGTCCGCAGGAACAAACATCGTCACCGTATTTCCTGACAGCAGCGACCGGTATATCAGCAAACAAATATACGAAGGAGGCATCTGATATGAAGAAAAAAACATTGATGATTCACGGCGGAATCACAGGTGATGAAAAAACAGGCGCGGTGTCCGTACCTATTTATCAAGTGAGTACGTACAAGCAGCCGAAAGCAGGGCAGCATACCGGCTACGAATATTCAAGAACGGCCAATCCGACAAGAGCCGCTCTCGAAGCCCTAGTGACAGAGTTGGAAGGCGGGGAAGCAGGCTATGCGTTCAGTTCGGGAATGGCTGCCATTACGGCGGTTATGATGCTGTTTAACAGCGGAGATCATGTTATTCTGACTGATGATGTGTACGGCGGAACATATCGGGTGATGACAAAGGTGCTCAATCGCCTTGGCATTGAATCAACATTTGTCGATACAAGCAGCAGAGAAGAAGTTGAAAAAGCCATTCGTCCTAACACAAAAGCCATTTATATTGAGACACCGACAAACCCGCTACTCAAAATCACCGACTTGGCGCTCATGGCTGATCTGGCAAAAAAATCCGGTGTGTTGCTTATCGTAGACAATACCTTTAACACTCCTTATTTTCAGCAGCCGCTTACTATAGGCGCTGATATCGTGCTTCACAGTGCGACAAAATATCTTGGCGGACACAGTGATGTCGTTGGCGGGTTAGTTGTGACATCTTCTAAAGAGCTTGGAGAAGAGCTGCATTTTGTGCAAAACTCCACAGGCGGCGTTCTTGGTCCTCAAGATTCCTGGCTGTTAATGAGGGGAATCAAAACATTGGGTCTCAGAATGGAAGCGATCGATCAAAATGCGCGGAAGATCGCACGTTTTCTTGAGAATCATCCGGGTGTCCAAACGTTATATTATCCCGGCTCTTCAAACCATCCCGGACACGAGCTTGCAAAAGCTCAAGGGTCTGGATTCGGCGGCATGATCTCCTTTGATATCGGCAGTGAAGAGCGTGTTGATGCATTTTTGGGGAATCTGACACTGTTTACCATTGCTGAAAGCCTGGGCGCGGTGGAAAGCTTAATTTCTGTTCCGGCAAGAATGACTCATGCTTCTATTCCGAGAGAACGCCGGCTTGAACTCGGCATTACAGATGGCTTGATCAGAATTTCTGTAGGGATTGAAGATGCAGAAGATTTGCTGGAAGATATCGAGCAAGCACTTAAAAATTTATAACAAATGGATACAATTACTTTCTCTGTAAGCCGCCAGATTATATTATAATAGTCGTATACTATGAATCTGGCAGGTGATTCTTTTGAATAAAAATAGAATGAAATCTTTAACAGAAGATTACAAGCATTTTGCTTTTACATTGCTTGCAGTCAGCACTTTTATATATATAGGCGCAGTCCTCCCCGATCAGGGTTTAACGTTAGGCCAAAAATCGATGATGTTTTTAGCGGATTGCGTATTTTTAGCCGGTGCCTTCTTTTGTGTGGACCGTTCATTGATTTATAAGAAGCGTTTGGAAGAAGCCGACGAATAAAAAAAGCAGCCTTCATTAAGAAATGGACGGTATCCAATAAAGGGCGAACGTATCGCCTCGGTGTATGAAAGAAAACACCAAGCTAAGAGAATAAAAGGTATAGAAACGAGTTAGGGAGTAACCATGGGGTTGCTCCTCTTTTTTTTCTATAAAAGAATTGCGGTGTGTTCGATTGATTTAGATCAAATGGTTTCATCTTCATTAGGTTATACAGCAGTTGAGTTAGGTAATTTTAAAATGGCATAACTCGGCTCCTTATTGTGTTTTTTTGTTGAAAATGCAACAAAGATACGATATATTTAATGCAATGGCATTTTTGTTGCATTTGCAATAAAATATGTATTGGGGAGACTATTCTTTGAAATCGTAATGATTGCTAGGGCATTAGGATTCTACAAGCAATTTAAAGGATCTGGTAGGAATAGGCGAAAACCCAGGAATTCAAGAAAAGTTGGCTGAAATGATACAAGTAGTTCGAACAACAGCAACTCGTGCAATTATGTTAAAAAGAAGACAAAGCTAACAAACTGGATGTCCATCTATAAAAGAGAACATGATGAATCATCAAATGAAATCGCATGAACAGGATTTTCTGAAAGTGAAGAAAAAAGAGAAACAAGAAACATTATGAATCTAAAGGGGTGACTGAGTAACATGGCGATAAAAGTAAAAAAGTGCACACTTGAACATTTATGTGAACTTCAACAAATTGGTTATGAAACATTTAATGAGACATTTAAGCATCAGAATTCACCTGAAAATATGGAAGCTTATTTGGAAAAGGCTTTTCACCTAGAACAAATTGAAAAAGAATTAGCTAATACGTCTTCACACTTCTTTTTGGTTTATGTTGATAACGAAGTTGCAGGCTATTTGAAGGTCAATACCGACGATGCGCAGTCTGAGGAGATGGGGGATGAATCTCTAGAGATCGAAAGGATTTATATAAAAAACAAGTTTCAAAAACTTGGGCTTGGCACATATCTGTTACATCATGCAATAGATATGGCCATGGAACATCATAAAAAGAAAATCTGGCTGGGTGTATGGGAGAAAAACGAACATGCTCTTGCGTTTTATAAGAAAATGGGATTTGTTCAAACAGGGGCCCACGCTTTTTATATGGGTGATGAGGAACAAGTAGACTTTATAATGGTCAAAACCCTAGTATAACTACTATGGAGAGGAGAGGCAGATATGTATATTCCGCGATATTTTAAGGTCACTAATGTTGATGAGATATGGGAATTTGTTCGAGAACATGCTTTTGGCACGATCGTCACAACAAAACAGGGGAAACCCATAGCCACTCATTTGCCATTGCAATTAACGAAGGAAGGAGACACTTACTATATAACGGGGCATATCGCTTATGGAAACCCTCAATGGAGGACATTAGAAACGTGTGAAGCTGTACTGGTGATGTTCCAAGGGCCGCACGCTTATATCTCCTCTTCATGGTATAAGCAGGAAAACGTGCCGACATGGAACTATCAAGCTGTACATGTTTATGGCAAAGCCAGTATTTTAAACGAAGAAGAGTTAAAGCAAGACCTGACAATGTTGTTGCAAAAATACGAAAAACATCGTGAGAATCCAGTTTTATGGGATACGCTTTCACCTCAATTATTAGAAAAAGAACTTAAAGGGATTGTTGGATTTAAGATGAAAGTGCAGGAAGTTCAAGCTGCCGATAAATTAAGTCAAAATCGTAAAGATGAGGACTATCAAAACATCGTGAGTAAACTCTATGAAGAAAAGGATATGGATTCTCAGCAAATGGCACAGTTGATGGAGAGAAGCTTCAAAAAGGACAAATAAGTGTTAGGTTTCATTTTAAAGATTGAAAATACCAAAATGTAAAGAGTCTTTCAGTAAAATTTTGATACATAGACGTGAATTGACATCATTGCTTCGGATAGAATAGCCATAAAAAATCCTTCAAACGGTCAGTATGAAACGTTTGAAGGATTTTTTCATCGGGAAAATGAAAAGCAAAAAACATCTAAGAAACCAACGATGGCTATTTTATTTTTCCTGCAGTTCTTTTCCCATACCTTTTAAAAACTGAAGGCCAAAGCCGACGGCTCTGTTGATATCAGGATCGTTCATTGCTTTGAGAAGGTCGAGAATCCCGACCTTCTTGTCTTCTTTTAAAAAGCTTTGCGCTTGTTCGGTTCCAGCCATTACGCTTTCTAAAAGCTTTCCTGTAAACTCAGGATCTGCTTTTGTTAATGCGCCTCCAGCGGCCATCATTGTGTTGATGAGGTTGGTAACAGGCTCACGCGAAACTTGGCCAAGCGCAATCTTGGCGATGTCTTCTTTCGCTCTTAACATGCTTGTTGCTGCGTCAAAAATGCCAAGTTCATTAAGTTCATTCATTAACGTCATCGTTTTAGAGACGGCGTCCTCGTTTTCCGCCAGCAGCTCTTTTAGCTCTTCTATTTTTTCAAGCTTGATTTGCTCTGCGGTTTTTGTTTCTTTTTTGATCGTCGTAATTGGAGCGGCCATTCGTTTTCCTCCTCTCGTTTAATCTGTCAGATGGACATAACCCGGACGGTTCCATTTTCTTTCTGCTTCGACCCCATTTTGCGGGTGCCGTTTTTTGTTGCGCGGATTTGTTTTCGGAAGCGGCGCTGTTTCGCAGCCCCCTAGCACCTCCATGCGGACCTTCGTCTGTTTATAAGCAGGCGTGTTCGTCCGTTTATCAGCTGCAGGCCCTGTCAGGAAGTTAATCGCTGACTCCTTGTCTGTTGAGTTCATTGGCAGATAAAGTTCATTTTTCCGTACACGGTCTGTGATCAGCGCGTTTAATTTGACTGCACCGAACGGAGAAACGAGCCGTACAAGCGAACCGTCACACACACCTCGCTCTTGTGCGAGCTCAGGCGAGATTTCAACAAATACATTCGGCACTTTTGCCTGAATGCCTTTCGATTTATTTGTCATGTTTCCTTCGTGAAAATGCTCCAGCATCCGTCCGTTATTGATATGAAGATCATATTCCTCCGGAAATGCCGCTGGCTCAGTCCAATCAGAAAGGGCAAAGCGGGCTTTTTTGTCAGGGAAATGAAATCCGTCTTCATACAGAAGCGGAGTGCTTTCACCTGAGAAGCTGCCCCATAGGAAGCTGTTCCAGCCTTCAAGCACCTCATAGCTTGCTTTGCTAAACAGAGGGGAAAGACTCGCCATTTCTGAGAAAATGTCACTAGGATGGCTGTAATTCCAGTTCGCTCCTAAGCGGTTTGCCACCTCTTGAATAATCCACCAATCCGGTTTCGCATCACCTAGCGTCGGAAGCGCCTGATATAATCGCTGCACGCGGCGTTCTGTATTTGTAAATGTGCCGTCTTTCTCAAGTGAAGGAGTAGCCGGCAAGACGACATCGGCATATTGAGCTGTTCTTGACAGGAAGATGTCCTGAACCACGAAGAAATCAAGGCTTGATAAAATTTCATGCACGTGGTTCGCGTTTGAATCGACAAGCGCCATATCCTCGCCGACAAGATACATCGCCTTCATTTTTCCTTCTTCAATGGAATGAAGCATTTGGATATTATCTAAACCCGGCTTGCCGTCAATTTCGATACCATAAGCCTCTTCAAATTTAGCACGGGCATTGTCATCTGTAATATGCTGATATCCAGGCAGCCAGCCAGGAAGTGTTCCCATATCGCAAGCGCCTTGAACGTTATTATGTCCGCGCAGAGGATAAGCGCCGGCACCCGGACGGCGATAGTTGCCCGTAGCGAGTAGCAGGTTTGATATTGCTGCTGACGTATCAGAACCGCCTGTATTTTGTGTGACACCCATTCCCCAAAGGACACAAGTGCCGTCAGCGTCACGAATCATTTCGGCAATTCGAATGATGTTTTCTTTTGAAAGGCCTGTGATGCGTTCTGCATAATCAAGTGTATAGGTGTTAAGCGCTTCTTTATAATCTTCAAAGTAATTTACGTTCTCATCAATAAATGCCTGATCGTGCCAGCCTTGGTCGATCATATATTTTGTAACAGCCATCAGCCAAACTTGGTCTGTACCTTGTTTAGGGCTGATGAACAGGTCAGACCGCTCAGCCATTTCATTTTTACGCAGGTCGGCAACAATCAGTTTTTGGCCATGGAGCTTGTGCGCCCGTTTGACACGTGTTGCAAGCACAGGGTGTCCTTCCGCCGGATTGGCGCCGACAATGATGACGAGCCCCGCTTTGGCAATATCTTTAATCGTGCCGGCGTCGCCGCCCATCCCGACAGTGCGGAACAATCCGTCTGTAGCAGGAGACTGGCAGTAGCGTGAGCAGTTATCGACGTCGTTTGTTTCAAATACCTGACGCGCTAACTTTTGAATGGCATAGTTTTCTTCATTCGTAATCTTAGAAGAAGAAATAAATCCGACAGAACCTTTGCCGTACTGCTCCTTAATTGATCCTAATCTGCTTGCGACAAGATCGAGGGCTTCTTCCCAAGAAGATTCAACAAAAGCCCCATTTTTACGGATTAAAGGCTTTGTGATCCGCTCTTCAGAATTGACGAAGTCCCAGCCGAATTTTCCTTTGACACATGTAGAAATCGCGTTAACCGGAGCGTCAGAAACAGGCTGGATCTTTAAAATATCCCGTCCTTTTGTCCATACTTCAAAAGAACATCCGACACCGCAGAACGTACATACCGTTTTTGTTTTTTTCGTTCTCGTTTCACGCATAGCCGCTTCGACTTCAGAAATGGCAAAAATGCTGCCGTAATCGGGTTCAACGTTTTTTACGAGATCAATCATCGGTTCCATGACATCCTCTTTGATGCCTGTCATAAAGCCAGCCTGCCCGAGCATTGATTTTTCCATCAGCGCATTACATGGGCATACGGTGACACACTGGCCGCAGCTGACACAAGAAGATTCATTGATTGAAACTCCCTCATCCCATATGACACGAGGACGTTCACGTTCCCAGTCGATTGAGAGTGTTTCATTTACCTGAAGGTTTTGACATACTTCAACACACTGGCCGCAGGCGATACATTGGTTTGGATCATAGCGGTAAAACGGATGAGACATATCAACAGCGCAAGACGGATCTTCTTTTGGCGTGTATGGGTATTTTTGATGCTCGATCCCCATCATTTCCGCTGTGTTGTGCAGTGTACAGTTCCCATTGTTGTTATCACAAACTGTACAATACAGCAAATGATTTTCAAGAAGGCGATCCATCGCTTCAGTTTGCGCTTCTTTCACCCGATTTCCCGAAAGATCAATTGACATTCCGTTTTCTGCGATAGTAGAGCATGAACGAACCAGCTTGCCGTTGGCCTCTACAATGCAAGTATCACAAGTTTGAATCGGGTCAACCTCTGGAACGTGGCAAATCTGCGGGTACTCAATCTTGTGTTCATTTAAAATATCTAAAATTGTGGCCCCTGCTCGTGCTTGAATTTCTGTTCCGTCTACACGGACACTGATCGACTTAACGTCCATCATATTCATATTCCCCTCCATCTTTCTTTCAAGAAGTCAAAAAAAGCCATGTATAGATACACCTGCCCTTAATGCTAAGAAGGTGTAAACACACATGGCGGAATAGTTCACTAGCAAGTCTTACTAACAGACCAATCCTTGATTTTTATAAACCGATAGACTCATAACAAGATCCTATTACAAATCCATCAACACTGCTTTTATTATAAAGTGATATTTATTATAATACAATATAGCAGGAAAATTTTAACCAAGTGAAATGTCCTGAGGGGAACCGGGAAAAGCCTTACGAGGCAATATCGGAAGGGGTAATCAGCGTGTCTAAAAAAATTCATGAGTTCAATGATATTATTCGAAAACTTCGCAAAGAATTGTTCGGCAAAGGGCCTGAACGGATACATACTGTATTTGTGGAAAACATGGCGGTCTCAACACTGTACGGAAATCTGAGTGCAAGCGAGCAGTTTATCGCCCGCACACCTGAAGGCAGAGAAATGGTGCATGCGGCCCGGACAAGCCTGATTCAAGATCTGTATTCCAAACAAACGCCGGAAGGAATGGAGGAGCTGATCGGGGCTAAGCTAGTCCATTTGTTTTCTGATATAAAAATTGAGGAAAATATCGCTGTATCTGTGTTTGTCTTTGATCAAAAAATAGATGATCAAAAAGAAGCGGTGCAAAGCTAGCACATTTGTCGTTGACACATTTTTGTCACATTTGATATGATGTGGCTACAGTTATAGAAGGCAAAAACAATGGAATGTATGCACGAACTGTATATATTCTCTTTCAATATCTCAATTCTGCTTGATATTGTTGTATGGGTATGCATACAAGTTAGGCAGCATTCGAACGCCTGGTTGACAGGTTATTTGAGTGCTGCCTTTTTTTATTGCCTTTCTGCCATAACTGAGAAAAGAAGAAATAATGGAGGGTTTTAGTATGGGTTTTCGGAAACCGGATGAAATAGCGGATGCAGCAATTGAAGCAGGGGCGAAAAAAGTAAAGCTCCCGCTGCCGTCTCTGCTTGTATTGGGGTTTTTAGGCGGCGCATTTATCGCGCTCGGGTACTTGCTTGATATCAGGGTAATCGGTGATTTGCCGAAAGAATGGGGAAGCCTGTCCAGCCTTATCGGAGCTGCGGTATTTCCTGTCGGCCTGATCCTTGTGGTGCTCGCTGGCGCTGAATTGATAACAGGGAATATGATGTCCGTTGCGATGGCTTTATTTTCGAGAAAAATATCACTAAAAGAATTGGCGGTTAACTGGGGAATCATCACGATTATGAACTTAATCGGCGCCTTGTTTGTTGCTTACTTTTTCGGGCATTTGGTTGGGCTGACTGAAACAGGCCCTTATTTAGAAAAAACAATCGCTATTGCGCAAGGAAAGCTCGATATGAGCTTCGGCAAGGTTCTCATATCCGGCATCGGATGTAACTGGCTTGTATGTCTCGCAGTGTGGCTTTCTTTCGGGGCACAAGATGGAGCAGGAAAAATCCTTGGCATTTGGTTCCCTATTATGGCTTTTGTGGCAATCGGATTTCAGCACGTTGTCGCCAATATGTTTGTGATTCCAGCAGCCATTTTTGCAGGCTCGTTCACGTGGGGGCAGTTTATCGGAAACATCATTCCGGCTTTTATCGGCAATGTCATCGGCGGAGCCGTGTTTGTCGGTCTCATTTATTTTATTGGATATCACAAGAAAGACCGCTCCAGAAAAGAAATGAAGCAGGTCTCATAAAAAAGGGGCAAATCCACTTGATGAATCGCACAATTTCCGTCCATTTTTAGAAAAAGATGTTTACAAAATGGAATTTGGTGGATATACTTACAAAGGAAGAAAAAAGCAAAGGAGGCTGAACAAAATGACAATGAGACAGCGACGTCAACCTGTACGTGATACACAAGGAAAAGTTCATGGTTCATTCAGCCTGTGGAAGAGTTCGTGTCCTTCCTTAACCGATGCTTATCGCACGCATTAAATTCGGAATAGACGGACATACGCAACTCCCCGCAGGCAGTAGAGGCATTGGTGTCTTCTTTTGTCTGCGGTTTTTATTTGCCCGCGGCAGAAGGAATGATGCCGGGGGTTATTTCGCTTGAAGCGGATTTGAAAGGGGGTGAGCGATATGACGATTAACCTATTCTTTTTAACGTTAACGATTAACAAACGGTTTAAAAGCCCGGAAGAATTCGAACGAGAACAGCAGATTGAGCAGATCTACGGTGAAATGAAAGAGTCTCAGTTAAAGCATCTTTATTTAACAAACTGGCGCTAAAAGCAATGAAAAACTGAAGGGGGAGATGACAAATGCTTAGAATGGAATTATTGATGCATTATACAATGGAGAAGGACCAAGTTTAGCGAAACAGCTGTCAAGAAAATGCCGGCCTGCATATGATAAATCAACGTTACGGTAAGGCAGGTGATGGCATGATGGGCGATTATCAAAAAAGGCTGCCGTCGATAGGCCATGGTTATGCGTCCATGCCGCATTCCTTCAAACATGGTTATGGAAATCCATTCCGCCAGCAGAGGCTGATGGCCATGCAGCAGCAAAGGTTGTATGTATTCCCTTATTATTGGGGCTAGAAAGAGGGCAGAAAACATGTTGTTTTCTGCTTTTTTTGCGGGAAAAAATGAAAAAGTTCAGTTCAGTTGAAACATTTTTAAACACATTGCCGTCTAGTTGATACCTTCATTCCTATTTGGAAATGAAGGGGATGTTTATTTTTAAAATATAATAAATAAACATAGGAAACCAAAAGCAGGTGTTTAAAATGCTAGAAAATAGACTCTATAAACGAACGAATCTTTTCACATTATTTTCTCGGAAATATAAGCAGGCCAAAACAATTGAGCATATGATGATTGACTTTATAGACATACAAGGAAATGACAGAATTTTAGAAATTGGAACCGGAAATGGCACTCTCTTTAAGAACATAACCGAGAAACTAGAAAAGGGAAGCCTAAAAAGCATTGACCCTTCTAAGCGAAAGGTAAGGAACATATCACGGGCGAATCGAAAGAACATGGGGACAGGGGAGATTATTCATGGCCATCCTGAGAACATTCCCTTTGATGACCGTACCTTTAATAAAGTGTTTTCGTTACATACGGTTCAGAGCTGCACTGATATGAGGCTTGCATTAAGGGAAATTTACCGTGTGCTTCAGATTGACGGCCGATTTTTCATCAATATTGATACAAATACCGGTGAAAAAGAGAAAAAGTATATTCAATTGCTGAAAGACCAGCATTTCAGGGATCTTTCTGTCATTAGGCGTGATTCCTGCCTTTGCATTGTGGCTGTTAAATAAAATCATTTCTCGGGAAATATATCCAGATCCTTCATTTTGGGATTTGGGTATATTTTCTTAATTTTTTATTTTTTGCATATACTTTATATTAAAAAAAGTTTTTTTCTTATAAACTGATAACATAAGAAAGAGTAAAGAGGTGATATCAGCCAGATCGGACATTATGATGAACAAGCGGAATGAATATTCATTCCGCTAAAATGGGGGTTGTAAGATTACATGTTATCCGCATCCAGCAGTAAGTACGACATGATTATGAAAGCATCGGTTTCATTATTTACGGAAAGAGGATTTAACGCTACTACTATCCCTATGATAGCTGAACGGGCTCATGTGGGGACAGGAACGATCTACCGCTATTTTGACAGTAAAGAAACGCTCGTCAACGTATTGTTTCAAGAAAGCATCCAGCGCTTTATGGAAAAGCTGAAGCAAGATTTTTCGGAATTGCCTGTCAGAGAAGGCTTTCACCACGTATTTTGCTGTCTCGTTCAATTTACGAAAGAGAGTGATTATGCGCTGTTTTTTCTTGATACGAAGAAAGATGCTCACTACTTAAATGCGACAAGCAGAACCATGATAGAACATCTGACTCAAATGCTTGATGACTATTTTAATAAGGGAAAAGCGGAAGGTGTCATTCGCAGCCTGCCCTCAAACGTGTTAATTGCGATTGTGTTAGGGGCGTTTCTCAAGATATATCAGCTTGTCCAAACGGGTGATATAAAGATGGACACTGATTTAATGACTGAGTTGGAACAATGCTGCTGGGACGCCATTAAGCTTCATTCATGTACTTCATAAAAAAAGAAAGGAAGATGTTGATGAAACAGGCAAGCGCAATACCTCAGCCCAAAACATACGGACCTTTGAAAAATCTTCCGCATCTGGAAAAAGAGCAGTTATCTCAATCTTTATGGCGATTAGCTGATGAATTAGGGCCGATTTTCCGATTTGAATTTCCTGGTGTTTCCAGTGTTTTTGTATCCGGTCACAGTCTTGTGGCTGAAGTGTGTGATGAAAGCCGCTTTGACAAAAACCTTGGCAAAGGCTTGCTAAAGGTGCGAGAGTTTGGCGGAGACGGTTTATTTACAAGCTGGACGCATGAGCCGAACTGGCAAAAAGCCCACCGCATTTTGCTGCCGAGTTTCAGTCAAAAAGCGATGAAAGGCTATCATTCTATGATGCTGGATATCGCAACCCAACTGATTCAAAAATGGAGCCGCCTTAATCCCAATGAAGAAATTGATGTAGCGGATGACATGACCCGTCTGACGCTTGATACGATTGGATTATGCGGGTTTAACTATCGTTTCAACAGCTTTTACCGTGATTCTCAGCATCCGTTTATCACCAGTATGCTCCGTGCCTTAAAAGAGGCGATGAACCAATCGAAAAGACTGGGTTTGCAAGATAAGATGATGGTGAAAACGAAGCTGCAGTTCCAAAAGGATATAGAAGTCATGAACGCACTTGTCGATCGAATGATAGCGGAGCGAAAAGAGAACCCGGATGAAAACATTAAGGATCTTTTATCACTTATGCTTTATGCCAAAGATCCAGTAACAGGTGAAACGCTGGATGATGAAAACATTAGATACCAGATCATCACATTTTTGATTGCAGGCCATGAAACAACAAGCGGTTTGCTATCCTTTGCGATCTACTGTCTGCTCACACATCCGGAAAAACTGAAAAAAGCCCAAGAGGAAGCGGATCGCGTGTTAACGGATGACACGCCGGAATATAGACAAATCCAGCAGCTGACATACATTCGGATGGTTTTAAATGAAACGCTAAGACTGTATCCAACAGCTCCGGCCTTTTCACTCTACGCGAAGGACGATACTGTTCTAGGCGGAGAATATCCGATCAGCAAAGGGCAGCCCGTCACTGTTTTGATTCCGAAACTGCACAGGGATCAAAACGCTTGGGGCGAGGATGCGGAAGAGTTTCGTCCGGAACGCTTTGAAGACTCTTCACGTATTCCTCACCACGCGTATAAGCCGTTTGGAAACGGACAGCGCGCTTGTATCGGCATGCAGTTTGCTCTCCAAGAAGCGACGATGGTTCTCGGTCTTGTATTGAAGCATTTTGAATTGATAAACCATACTGGATACGAGCTGAGGATCAAAGAGGCATTAACGATTAAGCCGGATGAATTTAAAATCACGGTGAAACCGCGGAAACGAGCAGCAATCCATGTACAGAGAAAAGAACAGGCTGACATCAAAACAGAAACGAAGCCAAAAGAATCAAAACCTAAACACGGCACACCTTTGCTTGTTCTTTACGGTTCAAATTTGGGGACAGCGGAAGGAATAGCCGGTGAACTGGCTGCTTACGGCCGCCAGATGGGCTTTACAGCTGCAACCGCTCCGCTTGACGATTATATTGGCAAGCTGCCAGAACAAGGCGCAGTCGTCATCGTTACGGCTTCTTATAATGGGACGCCGCCAGATAATGCAGCCGGCTTTGTAGAGTGGCTGGAGGAGCTTGAGGAAGGGCGGTTGAAAGGTGTTTCCTATGCGGTATTCGGCTGTGGAAACCGGAGCTGGGCCAGCACGTATCAGCGGGTTCCCCGATTGATAGATGACATGATGAAAGCAAAGGGGGCAACGCGTTTAACAGCGATCGGGGAAGGCGATGCCGCCGATGATTTTGAAAGCCATCGCGAGTCTTGGGAAAATCGCTTCTGGAAGGAAACGATGGACGCATTTGATATCAACGAAATATCTCAGAAAGAAGACGGGCCTTCATTATCGATTACTTTTCTCAGTGAAGCGACAGACACGCCGCTTGCCAAAACATATGGCGCGTTTGAAGGGATTGTCTTAGAGAACCGGGAGCTCCAGACAGCAGAAAGCCCGCGTTCGACCCGCCATATTGAATTGCAAATTCCTGATGCCAAAACCTATCAAGAAGGCGATCATATCGGAATATTGCCGAAAAACAGCCGGGAGCTTGTTCAGCGGGTTCTCAGCCGATTCGGTTTGGAAGCCAATCATGTCATAAAAATGAGCGGAAGCCCCCATATGACTCATCTTCCGATGGAACGGCCGATCAAAGTGGCGGATGTATTGGCATCCTATGTGGAGCTGCAAGACCCTGCTTCAAGGCATCAGATTAGGGAACTTGCTTCTTATACAGTCTGTCCGCCGCATAAAAAAGAGCTGGAACAGCTCATTTCAGATGATGGCACTTACAAAGAGCAGGTGCTGGCAAAACGACTCACCATGCTGGATCTTTTAGAGGATTATCCTGCCTGTGAAATGCCGTTTGAACGGTTTTTAGAACTTTTGCCATCATTAAAACCAAGATATTATTCCGTCTCAAGCTCACCGAAAGCCCATTCCAATATTGTAAGCGTGACAGTAGGTGTTGTTAAGGCCTCAGCATGGAGCGGGCGAGGCGAATACAAAGGCGTCGCCTCTAATTATTTAGCAGAGTTGAATACAGGTGATGCAGCAGCCTGTTTCATCCGTACGCCGCAATCCGGATTTCAGATGCCGGACGACCCTGAAACACCTATGATTATGGTTGGGCCGGGTACAGGAATTGCGCCATTCAGGGGCTTTATTCAGGCAAGATCTGTCTTGAAGAAGGAAGGAAGCACGCTTGGCGAAGCTATTTTATACTTCGGCTGCCGGCGCCCTGATCATGACGATCTATACAGAGAAGAGCTGGATCAAGCGGAACAGGATGGTATTATCACCATCCGCCGATGCTACTCACGCGTCGAAAACGAACCAAAAGGATATGTCCAGCATCTGCTCAAACAAGATACGCAGAAATTGATAGCACTCATTGAAAAAGGGGCACACATATACGTATGCGGTGATGGATCGCAAATGGCTCCTGATGTAGAAAATACGCTGCGTCTGGTGTATGAAGCTGAAAAAGGAGCGAGCCGGGAAGAATCAGCTGAATGGCTGCAGAAGCTGCAAAACCAAAAACGATATGTGAAAGACGTTTGGACAGGAATGTAAAAAAAATCCCGCCAATCAGATTGGCGGGATTGCTTTGCATGTGAGAAAACCGGCACGATAATGAAATCTACTGAAAAGGATGTTATAGGGAGTATCGCGCCGGCCTTATTGTTCATATCGTCAAACCAGGACAAAAGTTTAGGTTTTTGGCTTATTTTTAAAATTAAATAGTCTAAAAGACTTGTTTTTGATTTTGCATTCATTTTATGGAAATTTGTTCTCGCTTATGCCTCAAGATGAGCCATCTGTTGAAGATCGATGTTTAAATTGGCTTTCCACATGTTTACGGTAATGAACGTCATGAATCAGCCGAATCGTCGGCCTGATTAACAGCAGCAAGCTCCCAATTGCAAACAGCCATATCCCTGCTGACTTGAACTGCTCATAAAAAAAGAAAAAGCTCCCGACAAGAAACAGGGCACCAATGATAAAGTCATTTACTGTATAGAGGATCTTATATCGTTTTTTGAAAAATTGCTCGTATCGTTTCAGTTCTTGTTTGATATCATTTTCTTCTTTAGGTGCCATCATTCTCCCTCCATTCAATCATTCATTACCCTAATAGAAATTGTAGATAAACATACAGTGAAAAAGGAAAGGGAGATATTTAAGTCTCCAGTCAATTCCTTCATACTTAACAGCTGGCCCAAAAGGATGCTGGTTTTATACAATGAATTCTGTAAGGTGTTCAACATGACTCAGCTTGAACATATAAAAGAAGTATTTTTTACAAAAAAAGGCTTACAAAAACTGGTTTTTATAAAAGGAGGCAGGCTGTGAATGATCTTGCAGCCGTGTGCCAGACTGACCAACCGATAAAGAAAATAATGTGTAAAAAAAGCTTGCCAAAAAAATCGACAAGCTTTATGTTGCCCTATTCCAGATAATGTTTTTTGAAATCGGAATGGATAGAAAATTTGCGGCGCAGCTGGATGAGATTTTCCCCAAAGCTTTCTTCTAAAAGCCCTCTATGCTTTTTCAGGATTTCCATGAGGTACAGATCATGAATGATCACCTCAGTAATGGGCATAACCAAACCTACATGCATCGTCCATGCAGCACGGCTGTCGTTGCCAAGGGAGACGATGCCTGCTACTACTTCTGAATCATCTCCGCTATAGACAAGCCACCTTCCGTCATACTCTTCTGTGATTTCACTGCTCATATCATGAAGGTAAACAGAAGCAAAATCAGATGTGATGTCTCCGTACGCAATAATGGTGACAATGACGCCTTGATTTGCCGCCTGTCTTAGCTCTGATTCTATCTCTTCAAAATCCTCTTTCCATATTTCTAATAGAATCCTTTTTTTGGCGGATAAGATACAAGCTTTCACCTTTTCAAGAATTTCATTGCGTCCGGTGATATTCCAGATATTTTCCCGGTCGTTTGCGGTCTGCTCGAAGTTTTCAAAGTATTTCTCAGCCTGGTCAAAATGCTCTTCCGCTTTGAGCCGACGGTTTTTAATCAGTTCCTTGGCGGGCACAGGCACATACTGAGGCGTATTTCCATGGCTTACAAAAACATCTCCTCTTAAGACAAGGCTTTCTAAGACTTCATAAATTTTAGAACGGGGCACTCCGGAATTTTTGGCGACGGCATAGCCTGTTAAAGGCGATTCCTGCAATAAAGCAAGATATGCTTTTGATTCATACTCTGTAAAATTAAGGTTTTTTAAAATGTCTAACATATTTTCCTTCATAGATCCTCCAATATAAAAGCAGTCGCTGCCTTTGTCATCGCTATTTTAACAAACGATATTGATTTATTCCAAACGCATTGATACAATTTTATGAGTAGTTACTTTCGTAGTCACTATATGGTGCAGGGATATATCAAAGGGGGAGAAGAAATGCACAGCTTACTCACATACATACCGATTGCGGCCATGATGGTGATCATACCCGGAGCTGATACGATGCTTGTGATGAAAAATACGCTTAGATATGGCGCAAAAGCTGGCCGTTATAACATTCTAGGATTGGCAACAGGACTTTCCTTTTGGACGGTTATCGCCATTTTAGGTTTATCGGTCGTTATCGCAAAGTCAGTATTTCTTTTCACGACAATTAAATATTTGGGCGCAGCATACTTAATTTATTTAGGAATCAGAAGTTTTTTTGCCAAAAGCACGTTTTCTTTAGATGACATGCAATCCCAAGCAAAAAGCAAGGAACATTCTCCGAAACGTTATTATAAAACTTCCTTTATGCAAGGATCACTCAGTAATATTCTCAACCCTAAAACTGTCTTGGTTTATGTGACAATCATGCCCCAATTTATCAATCTAGAGGGAAATATAAACCAACAGCTTATTATTTTAGCTTCAATCCTTACCTTACTAGCGGTGTTATGGTTTCTCTTTCTTGTTTATGTAATTGATTATGCGAAAAAATGGCTGAGAAATTCGAAGTTCCAGAAAGCCTTTCAAAAAGTAACGGGCATGATATTAGTAGGTTTTGGCATCAAAACCGGTATGAATTAAATTCCTAATAGGAAAGAATCAATATGGTAGATGTAAAGCAGTTGTTTTGCCTGTTTGAATCTTCTTTTTGTTCCGGCAGTATCATTTTCTATACAAAAAAGACAAGGGCGTGTAAATCCCTTGTCTTTTTGTTATTTCCTCACATGTCCTCTGCTCGTCTGCACCTTATACATGATAATCAATAAAAAAAACCAGACCGGAGTGACAAACAGAGCAACGCGTGTATCATTCGCCAGTGCCAATACGACAAGAATGAACGCGAGAAATGCGAGCGTGAAGTAGTTGGATAATGGGTAAAAAGGCATTTTAAATGTATTTGCTTTCGCTTCATCCTGCCTTGTTTTTCGATATTTCAAATGGCAAATCACTGTAATGCCCCAAATGAAAATGAAGCATATAGTAGAAACACTTGTAATCAGCGTAAAGACTTGTTCCGGCATGATATAATTCAGGCTAACGCCAATCAGAATGGCGATGGTTGAAAAGAACAGCGCATTGCTTGGAACTTTAGATGAAGTCAATTTCTGCAGTAATCCAGGTGCGTGATGATCCTTAGCAAGTGAATAGACCATGCGGCTTGTGCTGAATAAAGCGCTGTTGGCCGCTGATGCAGCTGATGTGATGACAACAAAATTGATTATACTGGCGGCGGCAACGATGCCTACGACAGAAAAGACTTGAACAAATGGGCTTTCACTTGGGTTCAAAACATTCCAAGGGTAGATGCACATAATGACAAAAAGTGCGCCGACATAAAAAAGTAAAATCCGGGCAGGGATTTGGTTGATGGCTTTAGGGATCACTTTTTGGGGGTTATCTGTCTCACCTGCGGTCAGTCCAACAAGTTCAATTCCCACAAAAGCGAAGACAACCATTTGGAATGAAAGGATAAACCCATGCCATCCATTTGGAAACATGCCGCCATGGCTCCAAAGATTCGTGATGCTGGCTGAGCCGGAAGCTGTGGAAAAACCTTTGGCAATTAAAATAATACCAGTTACGATAAGAGCCAGTATGGCAATAACTTTGATCAATGCAAACCAGAATTCTAATTCTCCGAACAGTTTAACGGTGGCAAGGTTCATGATTAGCAAGATAATCAGGGCAAGAAGACCAGGCAGCCATTGAGGCACCGCAGGAAGCCAATATTGCGTATAAATCCCGACCGCCGTTAAATCAGCCATCGCGAGAGAAATCCAGCAGAACCAGTAGGTCCAGCCAGTGATAAATGCCGCCATGTCGCCTAAATAGTCTCTTACGAAATCAACGAAAGAGTGATACCCCGTATTTGACAATAGCAGTTCTCCGAGCGAACGCATAATAAAAAAGCAAAAGACTCCGGTGACCAAGTAAGCAAATAAAATGGATGGTCCCGCAAAGTGGATTGATTTTCCTGAGCCTAAGAATAAGCCTGTTCCGATTGCACCCCCAATCGCCATTAATTGTATATGCCTGTTTTTAAGGCCTCTAGACAATTTTTGTTGTTGTCCCAAATTGTCTCTGTTAGAATTGCCAATCAATTTTATGTTCCTCCAATAATAAAAGATGAATAAAGTTTTATCGGATATTATAACATCTAAAAGATAAAAAGTTTTATTTTTAAATTTTTAAAATAATTGATTTGCAAGTGAAAACTGCTGAAGGCCTCTAGCTGTATCAAGGTCTTGGTTCACCATCTATCTGGCTGTATAAGGATACGCCGGGAGTCGGTTTGGACGGTATTTCCGGTGCAAAATCGATTATTGTGATACATGATTGGGACGGTTTTATGTACCAATATCATGTAGGCGCAGATAACTGGGCATTCATTCGGTTTCCATTGCGGATTTCGATGCTGAACCAAGAAAGAAGATCTCGATGAAACGTCCTACTGGCCTACCTGTCTGTCATGAGCGAGTAAAAACAAACATATATGTAATAGCAAAAAGACATCGTTTTGGCGGTGTCTTTTTCAATCTGTTAAGATGTATCTAATCACCAATTCAGTGAAATGAATGATACGAGGCAGGACAGATCATGAAATGACAAACGGCACGGCTATTGAAAATCTTATCTGTATCAGTTTTTTGATTGGGAACACCAAGAGAAGAATAAACATCGCATTGTAATTGGCCTTTCGGAAAATAAGCTTGAAATAAAAGATTTCTATCAATCATTCGGTTTTGAATCAGTCGAGAATCCGTATTCACACATAAAAATCTCGAAAAAACAGTGGGGCCATTTGGAAGATCTATTTTTTCAATGGATATCTCCTGATCTTTCCACTTTCAGTCAAACGGTTGTTACACCATTTTTAAATCATGATTGGGAGGGGAAATGTCACCTTGGCGATTTGCAGGATGATGAGTTTACTGATGCTTACCAAGTGTGCAAGGCTTTTTTAATGCGTAACGATCTCTATGATCATTCGCTCTCTTTTGCGGAAAACAGCAGGGGATATCGCATCGACCATACAGACGATTTTGAAACCCTGGGTAAGATGGCTGCACGAAATGATCACTATTATTTATTTTTTGCAGATAGAGATAAAGTTTTTATGTTTACAGATGCACTGACCTTACAGATGTATTGTAAAGATGAAGACGTTTTGGATCATGAAAAGAAGATGGAGCAGAGCTGCTGAAACCTCATTTCTGATCGTGAAATCACTGTGGCGGACACAAAGAGTGTCCGCTTTTATATTTTTTAGGACATTTGGCCTGATCTGTTAGATTCATTTTTTGTCATTCATGATTTTGCCATCATGACATTCCTTAAGAATGATAAACTGTTTACTGATTATTACTTTGGGAGGAGCACAGTCCTGAAGAACGGAGATTCTAAAATACTAGTATGGGATGGAAATGATCAATACCTAACATAGAAGGCCAGTTTGTCAATCTGCTTTAAGACCTTTCTGGAAGTATCAGGCTGTCTGTTGTGAAAGATTCGGAATATTCTTGTTAATGGCTTATCTAATAAGGAAAAAGGATGATAGACGTGAAAAGAATAGATAAAATATACCACCAGCTCATGCATCATTTTCATGATGTCAATTTAGATCATCTTTTAAAGGTACAGGGGAGTTCAGCAAAGGAAATTGCTGAGCAGCTGAAAATGGAGCGGTCCAATGTCAGTTTTGAGTTGAACAATCTCGTCCGATCTAAAAAGGTCATAAAAATTAAAACGTTTCCTGTGCGATACCTCCCAGTCGAAATAGCGGAAAGGTTATGTAACAAAAAATGGGATACAGAGATGATGGAAGTGAAAGGCCTTGAGCCGTTTGCTGAGAATCCAAAACAGAATCATCAACCTATCGCTACAAATCCTTTAGAGCTTATGATTGGGGCAAAAGGCAGTTTGAAGAAAGCAATCTCCCAGGCACAAGCAGCTGTCTTTTATCCGCCGAACGGCCTGCATATGCTCCTTTTAGGCCCGACTGGTTCCGGTAAATCCCTTTTTGCCAACCGGATTTACCAATTTGCCATTTACTCAGACATTCTGAAGGCCGGCTCCCCATTTATTACATTTAACTGTGCAGATTATTACAACAATCCTCAACTATTGCTATCTCAATTATTTGGACACAAAAAAGGTTCATTTACAGGTGCCGGTGAAGATAAGGCTGGTTTAGTCGAACAGGCTAATGGAGGCATTCTTTTTATGGATGAAATCCACCGTCTCCCTCCTGAGGGCCAGGAAATGCTGTTTTATTTTATTGACAGCGGTTCTTATAACCGGCTTGGAGAATCTGAACATAAACGAACATCAAACGTATTGTTTATTTGCGCCACTACAGAAAATCCGAGTTCTGCATTATTGAAAACATTTTTGCGTAGAATCCCTATGACCATTCATATTCCTTCGCTTGAAGAACGATCGCTTAAAGAAAGAGTGGATTTGACGACGTTTTTATTAGGGAAAGAAGCAGAGCGAATCAAGAAAAATCTAAGTGTGCACATTGATGTCTATAATGCGCTGATTCATTCTGCTAAATTTGGCAATGTGGGACAGCTGAAATCAAATGTCCAGTTAGTTTGTGCACACGGCTTTTTGCACAATCTTGACAGACATGAGGTTATTGAGCTGACTGTTCGGGATCTGCCGGATGAAATCAAGCAAGAATGGATGTCCAGCAGTAAAAACATGCAAAGAAGCAAAGCCATTTCTGAATATGTCAATATTACAACGATTATATCTCCGATTATAGAAGATGAAACGACAAAAATTGACGAAGACCTCTCATTTAACTTGTATCATTTGATCGAGGAAAAAGTAAAAACCCTCCAAAAAGAAGGATTATCCAAAAAGGATATTAATCAGTACATCTTGACTGATGTCCATTTGCATGTGAAAAGTTTTTTTCATCACCGGGCGTTTCAAAAGGACAACTTGATGACATTCGTAGAAGATGACGTGATTCAATTGACAAAACAGTTAAAAGAAATAGCTGAACATGAGCTGGATTGCACATTTGACCGTAAATTTATTTATTTCTTGAGTATGCATATTGACGCATTTTTAAAGCGCGGAAAACACATAGATGTTTTCAATACACAGGAGACGGATGAAATCCGTGACACTCATATGCAAGAGTATCGGGTGGCGATGATTTTTAAAGATCAAATTCAGGAATATTTTAAAGTGGCCATCCCCGAAATAGAAGTCATCTACTTAACAATGCTGATTCATTCCATCAAATCATTAAAAGAGAACAAAAGGGTCGGGATTATCGTGGCTGCACATGGAAATAGCACGGCGAGCTCAATGGTTGAAGTCGCGACAGAGCTGTTAGGGAGCACCCCAATTGCAGCAGTTGACATGCCGCTTTCGGTTTCGCCTTCGGACATGATTGAATGTGTAGCGGAAAAAATGAAACAGGTTGACGAAGGTGAAGGTGTTTTAATGCTCGTGGATATGGGGTCACTTGCGATGATGGAAAGCAAGCTGGAGGAAAGGACAGGCATTGCCGTCAAAACCATCAGCAATGTGACGACCTCAATGGTGCTGGATGCTGTCAGAAAGGTGAATTATTTGGATTTGAATTTGCATGCGATCTATCAATCGGTCACGAAAGATTTTATTGAGTTATGGGAGCGGCAGCCAGCGGTATCCGGCAAAAAGAAAGCATTGGTTTCCATCTGCACGACAGGCAGCGGGACGGCCAAAAAGCTGGAAGACATCCTGACTACGATCGTGAACAAGGCCTCTGATACCCAGATTCACATATTGACCGTCTCATCCATTAAACTGGCAAACAGCATAAAAGAAATCGAAAAAAAGTATGACATCCTTGCGACAGTTGGAACGAAAGACCCTAAAATCAATGCGCCCCATGTATCATTAGAAGTGTTAATTGAAGGGGAGGGGGAAAGGCTGATTCAACAGGTGATTACAAAGGGCAGCATTCCGTTGAGCAATGGGTTAAACGAAGCTAATATCATTGTCAGGGAGCTTTGCGAGGATAGCTTGAAAAAATATCTTGTCTTCTTGAACCCCCACCATATGATCGAGATGTTATTAGAGTGGCTGCAAACTGTTCAAGGTGAGTTGGGAGTTATTTTCAATAATGCTGTTTTGATCAAAGTCATCATGCATACGGCTTTCGCTTTTGAAAGGGTGTTAAAGCAGAATCCGATCGCATTCTCAGAGGAAGATGAAATAAATGAAAAGCTAAAAAGAATGTTAACCGTGACAGAACGGACATTAGCCCCATATGAACAAAAGCTTGGACTTCGCATAAGTGATGATGAAAAATTATTTATAGCCGCGCTATTCGCTGAAGAAGTGCCTGTCCAGCTGTTTTAATAGCGATTTTTTTCTTCAAACCTGTATTAAATGGAACGCCATTTTAATACAGGTTTATTTTTTTCATTTTAAGTGTTTCAACAAAAGGCGAAAAATAAATGAAAACGCTTAACACAACTTTGTTGGCACGATCCTTGCATTATATATGGATGTACGAAACAAGGAAAGGAGCAATGGATATGATTTCAGTTATTATCAGCGGCCATGGAGATTTTCCCATCGCATTAAAAGAGTCTTCGGGGATGATATTCGGTGAAGAACATAACCTGATTGCAGTGCCGTTTTTGAAAGGGGAAGGCATTCAAACGCTGCAAGGAAAATATCATCAGGCGCTCAAGGGCATTCCGAAAGAACATGAAGTGCTTTTTCTAGTCGATATTTTTGGAGGAACGCCTTATAACGCAGCAGCGTCTTTCATTGCTGAGGATCAAAGAATGGATATGGCAGCCGGCGTAAACCTGCCGATTCTGCTGGAGGTATTAAGCTTGAGAGAACACCTGACGCTCAAAGATTTGCTGAACAACTTAAAAACAATGAGCCAGCAAAGCTTTCAAGTGTGCAGTGAACATTTAGAAAAAGTGAAAACAGCCAATCAAGAAACAAGAGAGGATGAATTGTGATGAACATTGTGTTAGCCAGAATTGATGACCGCTTTATTCACGGCCAAATCCTGACAAGGTGGATTAAAGTCCATGCGGCAGACCGAATTATCGTTGTCTCCGATGATGTCGCACAGGATGACATGAGAAAAACGCTGATCCTGTCTGTTGCACCTTCAAATGTAAAAGCGAGTGCCGTTTCGATTTCAAAAATGGCAAAAGCATTTCATAGTCCGCGCTATGAAGGAGTAACGGCGATGCTCTTGTTTGAAAATCCGTCCGATATTGTATCCCTTATAGAAGCAGGCGTGCCGATCAAAACCGTAAACGTCGGGGGAATGCGGTTTGAAAATCAGCGCCGGCAAATCACAAAATCAGTCAGTGTTACAGAACAAGACATAAAGGCATTTGAAACATTAAGTGACCTGGGCGTGAAACTGGAATTGAGGCAGCTGCCTTCAGATGCCAGCGAGGATTTTGCACAGATTCTACGGAACGTAACAAAATAATCAAGGGGATGAGAATATGTCTTCATTACAAATTATTTTGTTGTTAATCATTGCAGCCATCACCGGCATCGCAAGTGTATTGGATGAAGGGCAGACACACCGTCCGCTTGTGGCCTGCACGCTGGTTGGCCTGGTGCTCGGGGACTTAAAAACAGGAATTATTCTAGGCGGCACACTGGAGCTGATGGCGCTGGGCTGGATGAACGTCGGCCTTGCCATGGCACCTGATACAGCGATCGCCTCTGTCATCTCAACCATATTAGTCATTACCGCTGATCAGGGAATTGGCGAAGGCATCGCCGTTGCTGTTGCTTTGGCAGCTGCGGGTCAGGCGCTGACCATTTTTGTGCGGACGATCACTGTCTTTTTCATTCACCGCGCTGATCGCTACGCAAAAGAAGGGAATATAAAAGGAATTGAAATCATGCATATTACCGCGATGGTATTTCAAGCACTGCGCGTCATGATACCGACATTAATTGTCGCATTGATCAGTGTCAGTGCGGTTCAGGCGTTTCTGGGCAATATTCCGGACGTGATTACAAAAGGGCTGCAAATAGGCGGCGGCATTATCGTGGTTGTCGGATATGCCATGGTGATCAATATGATGAATATTCCTTATTTGAAGCCATTTTTCTATATTGGATTTTTATTAGCGGCGTTTACCGATTTCAACTTAGTGGGATTTGGGGCCCTTGGTCTCTGTCTGGCGCTTTTATACCAGCAGGTCATGCAAAGACAAAACGCCCACGGAGCGGTCGCAGCTGCTTCAGACGGCGGCCGTGTTGCTGTTTATGATGACGATGACGACCTTGACGCCTAAACCATGAGGGGTGACGAAAAGATGGAGAAAGAAAAACGATTAACGAAAAAAGAGATTTTCAGCATGTTTATTCGTTCAAATTTTTTGCTCGGTTCCTTTAACTTCGAACGTGTGCAGGCCATGGGATATTGCTATGTGATGATACCGGCGATCAAAAAACTGTACGGTCCCGGTGCAAAAAGAAACGAAGCCTTGCAGCGGCATTTGGAATGGTTTAATACACATCCGTGGCTGACAGCGCCTATATTTGGCGTGACGGCAGCCATGGAAGAAGAAATGGCGAACAACAAAGGAATTGATGGAAAAGCGATCAGCGGAATGAAAATCGGTTTGATGGGCCCAATAGCGGGTGTAGGCGATCCGATTTTCTGGGGAACGATTCGCCCGGTCTTAGCTGCGTTAGGGGCGTCACTAGCTTTAGGCGGAAACATTGCCGGGCCTTTGCTATTCTTTTTCTTGCTGAATGCCATAAGATTAAGCACTAAATATTACGGGTTAAAGTATGGCTATGTAAAAGGAATCGAGATTCTGCAGGATTTAGCGGGGAATCGTATTCAAAAGCTGACAGAGGGCGCGTCGATTCTTGGGTTATTTGTTATGGGGGCTCTCGTTTCCAAATGGACCACGATCAACATTCCCATCGTTGTGTCAAAAATTAAGGATGAAAGCGGCAAAGTGGATGTTCAAACCGTACAAAATGTATTAGACAGCATTATGCCGGGTGCGCTGCCTCTAGGGTTAACGTTGTTAGTGGCATGGATGCTGCGCAAAGGGGTGAATCCTCTTCTCATTATATGCGGAATTTTTATCATCGGGATTGTTGGGTATTGGGCTGGATTCTTAGCATAAGCTCTGTGGAATGTAAGAAGAGGGAGACTGCCGCAGTCTATCATATAACATTCACTCGGATAAAAGCGGAAACCAGGGGAGAATGGCTACAAACTCACCAACTTGTACAGCAGTCTCTCTTGAAAGTGTTCAAACAAGAAGAGAGGAGCGAAGAAACAAATGAAAAAGAGACTTTCTCAAGGCATCATCATGTTGACCCTGCTGTTTACGATGGCATTTCCTGTTGAGGCAGCCGATTCAAGCTACTATGATGAGGATTATCGACCTCAATATCATTTTACGCCGGAGGCTAACTGGATGAATGACCCAAACGGGATGGTATATTATGATGGAGAATATCACTTGTTCTATCAATACCATCCATACGGGCTCCAGTGGGGGCCCATGCATTGGGGGCATGCCGTGAGCAAAGATTTGGTTACGTGGAAGCACCTTCCTGTTGCACTGGCTCCGGATGACAAAGGCACGATCTTTTCTGGAAGCGCAGTTGTAGACAAGAATAACACAAGCGGTTTTCAAACAGGCGAAGAGAAGCCGCTTGTGGCCATTTATACACAGGATCGGGAAGGGCATCAAGTACAGAGCATCGCCTATAGCAATGACAAAGGGAGAACGTGGACGAAATATGCAGGCAACCCGGTCATTCCAAACCCGGGGAAAAAAGATTTTCGCGATCCAAAAGTCTTTTGGTATGAAAAAGAAAACAAGTGGGTGATGGTGCTTGCGGCCGGTGACCGAATTCTTATGTATACGTCCAAAAATCTGAAGCAGTGGACATATGCAAGTGAATTTGGAGAGGGGCAGGGAAGCCATGGCGGAGTATGGGAATGCCCGGATTTGTTTGAGCTTCCGGTAGACGGCAATCCGAATCGGAAAAAATGGGTCATGCAGGTCAGTGTCGGAAACGGAGCGGTTTCGGGAGGATCAGGCATGCAATATTTTGTAGGGGACTTTGATGGAACTCATTTTAAAAATGAAAATCCGTCAAACCAAGTTCTCTGGACGGATTACGGCAAAGACTTTTATGCGGCTGTATCCTGGTCCGACATTCCATCCTCAGATGGCAGGCGGCTTTGGTTAGGCTGGATGAGCAATTGGCAATATGCGAATGATGTCCCTACATCCCCATGGAGAAGTGCGGCATCCATTCCAAGAGAGTTAAAATTGAAAACGCTTACTGGAGGGACTAGAGTCGTCCAAACACCGGTGAAAGAGCTGCAAACCATTCGCGGGAACGCTAGGAAGTGGAAGAATCAGACCATATCGCCTGCAAGTCAAAATGTGTTAGCGGGCCTATCTGGTGATGCGTATGAATTGCATGCAGAATTTCAAGTAACTCCAGGTTCGGCAGCTGAATTTGGTTTTAAAGTTCGAACAGGCAAAAATCAATTCACAAAAGTCGGCTATGATCGAAAGAACGCCAAATTGTTCGTTGACCGGAGCAAGTCGGGGAATGTCACCTTTCATCCAACCTTTAACACAGGAAAACAAACAGCTCCGCTGAAGCCGGTCAATGGAAGGGTAAAGATGCGCATTTTTGTCGACCGCTCTTCAGTTGAAGTGTTTGGGAATGACGGACAGCAGGTCATAACCGATATCATTCTCCCGGATCGATCGAGCAAAGGTCTTGAGTTATATGCGGCGAATGGCGGTGTAAAGGTGAAATCATTAGCGGCATACCCTTTACAAAAGGTGTGGGGAACGTCACCTTTTATCTCGAATTTGTCTGGCTGGACGACGGTCAATGGCACATGGGCTGACACAATTGAAGGAAAACAAGGAAGATCGGACGGTGACTCCTTTACGTTGTCTTCAGCTTCCGGATCAAACTTCACCTATGAATCTGATATCACCATTAAGGATGGAAACGGAAGAGGGGCGGGGGCGCTTATGTTCCGCTCTGACAAAGGCGCCAAAAATGCTTATCTTGCCAACGTGGATGCGAAGCATGACCTGGTGAAATTCTTTAAATTTGAAAACGGCGCCGCTTCTGTCATCGCCGAATACAAAACGCCGATAGACGTGAACAAACAGTATCATTTGAAAACTGAGGCCGAGGGCGATCACTTTAAAATTTATTTAGATGATCGTCTTGTGATTGATGCGAATGATTCCACATTCTCAGAAGGTCATTTTGGCTTGAATGTGTGGGATGCGACTGCTGTCTTTCAAAATGTAAACAAGGGGCCTTAAAATGGAATTTCATGTAGCAGACACTCAATAAAGCCCTTCATAAAACAGAAGCTGAGGGACAGTGGGTCAATCCATACTGTTCCTCAGCAAATCAATGTTTGTTAAAGGGTTGGCAACTTTATCGCGGTTTCGATATTTTGTAAATTCATCTTAACTTGTTCATCTGTGTTCCAAGGGTGGTACCAGCCCTTTTCCATCATATAGCTAGAGATTTGTTCATGCATATCGAGGGCTTCCTCTAAATGGCGGATCAGGACCTCTTTTACTTCAGGCGTTCCAGCTTCCGTTGCGGCCATCGCATAATTTCTGACGCCGTTTTTTGCGGCAATCAATAAATCCATGGCGATGATTTGGTCTGTCAGTACATTCATGCCGGTCAGATATTCAATGATAGGATTCATTATTCACTCATCTCCTCATTCATGCTTTGCTTTAGATAAAATCGAGGCAAATTCCTGTAGCTGCCGTGTGGTGGTGTCAACGTCTTGCTGCATGATTTCCTTCAGCTTCGGATCTGATACCAGCGCCTTCATTGTTTTGGATTTCGTTAAACAAAGTGTCTTAAATGCAGTCATTTCCTGAACCTCAAGCACTTCATGTAAGGCATAGTTCATTTCTGTAACCTCCGTTTTTTAAGGTTTTAACACAACTTTTATACAGTCATCCATTTTTGCATCAAAGATGTCATAGCCATGCTTGGCTTCACTAAGAGGCAGGACATGGCTTACAACGTCACCGGGGTCAATTTTGCCCGTTGACACTAATTCAAACATGTATGGCATATAATGGATCACCGGAGCTTGTCCAGAACGTATATTGATGTTTCGCTGCATGATATCTCCTAACGGGAAACCGTTATATCTGCCGCCGTACACGCCTGTAATTTGGATGGTTCCTCCTTTGCGGACGGCTTGGGAAGCAATGACCAACGCACTCATCGTTCCGCCATGAAGCTTTAATCCGCTTGCAAGGAATTCGAGGTCGCTCATTTTCCCATCCATCCCAACAGCGTCAATGACAACATCAGCTCCGCCTTTGGTGATTTCCTTCAAGTAACTCCCTGTATTCTCATGATCTTCAAAATTAACGATTTCTACTTGATTTGTTCGTTTGGCATGCTGTAAGCGGTAGTTTACATAGTCAACCGCTATAACGCGCTTTGCGCCCTTTAGCCAACAAAACTTTTGAGCAAAAAGGCCGACTGGCCCGCAACCTAGAACGATAACTGTATCGCCTTCTTTTACGCCGGCATTGTCAACACTCCAGAAACCGGTTGTCATGGCATCGGATATCACGCTTAACTTCTCATCGGGCTCCTCACAGGTTTCAGGAATTTTAAAATGGGTAAAATTCGCAAATGGCACTCTTAAATATTCAGCCTGTCCGCCCGGATAACCGCCTGTTTGTCCCGAATAACCGAAATAGGCGCCCATTTCTCCATTGTCATTAGATTGATCACACTGGCTTTCCAGCTGATGTTTACAAAAAAAGCATTCACCGCAGGCGATTGTAAAAGGAATAATGACGCGATCGCCTTTTTGCACTTTTGTCACGCCCGGCCCAACTTCTTCAACGATGCCCATCGGTTCATGGCCGATGACATAGTCTTCTTGCAGATTTGGAATGAATCCATGGATTAAATGTAAATCTGATCCGCAAATGGCTGTACTGGTGACTTTTATAATCATGTCATCGGACTTTTCAATCTTTGGATCTGGCACATCTTTGACAACAACATTTTTAATGCCTTGATACGTTACGGCCTTCATGCTAAAAAACCTCCAATGTTAATGTTCATCAGGTGTCCGGTCAAACATCCCTTTTCGATTTGTTTCAACAGGAAAGAGATTCATGTTGCCGACCATGATCGTATTTTTTGCAGAGAGCTGATCCAGTTTATATTGTTCGCTCAGCTCATACGGGTGGAACCATTTTTTGCTTATCATGAGTTCCGTTATTTCTTGATGCATTGCGATTCCTTGCATCAGCTGTTTCCGTAACAAGGCTCTTACATCAGGTGATGCGGTTTCAGTCAAAGCTACTGCAGTATTTCTCACGCCTTCTTTTGCTCGTATCAGAAAATCTAACGCGAATGTGGTATCTGCAAGTTCAGGCACATTCAGCGAATTAATAGGGTCTAAATGATCTTGGTTCAATGGTGCTCACCTTCCTTTCAATCAATGATGGGCGTTGGGCGGCTTTGAGGGACAGGAGCCTGAAATGGCGCACGCTCATAAACCGCTTGTAAATCAGTAAGGTCTTGCATGGCTTGCTGCACATCTTTCTGCATCAAGTCCTTTAGATCTTGGTCAAATACAAGTCCCTGCATTAATTTTGATTTCGCTACACAAAGGGTTTTAAAATTAACGATTTCATGTAAATCTACCGCTTCGTGAGCAGCTAATGTTTGATGATCCATAGTGATGTAACCTCCTTTAATCAACGTTACATTTCCCGAAATGAGGGTGTAGCATACGGATAGAACTGTTCACTGTAAAAAAGGGCGCATTCCATATATATAATTGAAGTTGTTTTTTGGAGAGGTTTATACGCTTCATTCAAAAGAATCCGGTCTTTCATCATCAAATAAGGATATAACAAAACGCCATTAAGATTACATAACAAACCTGGCTAATAGAAAGCCTCTAAAACCTTGGGGACTTGGGTCTTTTTACCTTTGTATTTTGCACAAAGTAGTGTATAATACAAATCGTAATTATTTCGTTTTGCGGAGAAGGAGTGTTGTAATGGGAATGTTATCTGTAAAGAGGTTAGGCATATTAACGATTGGTTCATTACTGGTATTGGCAGGGTGTCAGACATCAGGTTCGTCAAAAGGTGAGTCTAATCCATCATCCTCAGCAATTGAAGAAAACTCTTCTAAAACGCAAGAGCAAACATCAGAAGCTCATGATCATGAGCACGATCACGGCTACGACCATAGTCATGTACATGATGAAGAGACAGAAAAAATTTATGAAGGCTATTTTAAAAACAGCCAAGTAAAGGATCGCCAGCTTTCTGATTGGGAAGGAGACTGGCAATCTGTGTACCCATTTCTTCAAGATGGCACTCTTGACGAAGTATTTTCACATAAATCCGAGCATGAAGGTGACAAGACAGCTGAAGAATATAAAGAATATTATAAAAAAGGGTATAAAACAGATGTTGATCGTATCGTAATCCAGCAAGATACAGTAACGTTCTTCAAAAATGGAAAAGAATCTTCTGGTAAGTATACGTATGACGGATATGAGGTTTTAACATATGATGCGGGCAATAGAGGGGTAAGATACATATTCAAACTAGCTGAAAAAACTGAAGGCCTTCCTCAGTATATTCAATTTAGTGATCATAGTATCTATCCGACTAAAGCTAGTCACTACCATCTGTATTGGGGTGATGACCGTAAAGCTTTACTTGATGAAGTTAAAAACTGGCCTACCTACTATCCGTCAGAAATGGACGGCCACGATATTGCCCATGAGATGATGGCGCACTAATCCTATGAAATATGATTTTACCTATGAATAAGGTAGTGCTTAGACGCCAGCTGCTGACTTCTCGTCAGCAGCTTTTTTCCTTCTTTCGTTTCTTCCTCTCCGTCCGATCAACTCATGAAACGTTTTAAGCTGTTGATTTCTCATATTAGGAGATCGTGAGTTCCTTCGCGTTATATTCTTCGTATCGTAAGCAATATATCGCACTACGCCTGACATCTTCGTTTTTCGATCACTTATAAAAACTTTACTGAAGTCTAGAAAAAATAAACAAAACATTAATAAAACGATGCTATTTCATTAACAAAGGTAAGATACGATCAATATAACTTTATGGTTGGCAAAAAAGTGTTGTAGAGAGAATGAAAAGTAAGGGAGAGTATGAAAGTATGACATTACGAAGGATGAAGAAACATGTAATAGTGGCTTTATTTGCTTTGGTATTATTTCAAAGCTCTGTGAGTGTATGTGATGCGAGCGCAACAGCTAAAGCAAAAACAGTAACGCCGCCGCCACCTGCTTCAGGATACTTTGTGGATCATTACAAAAATAACAGTTCTGCTAATATGACAGTGAGTTCCAATCCCGCGATCGGAGTGCTTTCAGAATTTCAAAAGCTTTGGTCTCCCGGAAGTACTTGGGATAGCGGAGTGAAACGAAACAGCAGCGTGTTGGATGCTAATATTCAAAAAGTGGCTGACTTTGCTAAACACCGCACCCCGCTCGAGGAAAATGCTGCATACTTTGATGATCGCAGGAATCAGAGCTACAGTGTGATTGACGGCCTTGGTCCGCTTACTGATATCTATCGAATAAATGCGGGCGCGACGACAACAATTAACAGTATCCCTGCAGATGCCGCGATAAAAAAATATCATGATGAAGGAACCAATTCCGGCAGCACGAGTTCCAGTCTCGGCAGCATCGTCAGTTTAGTCAATACGTTACGAGGCCCCTATTCTTCAACGAACCCGGCTAAGGGATATTTTCAATATCCACGCCCGTTTCGCTGGGAAAGCAATTCTATTCTTGTCCCAACCCTTGTACCCGCAATTAATCCTGATCCGGCCAAAGACGGAGGATTTCCCAGCGGACATACAAATGCCGCATATCTCAGCGCTTTTGCCATGGCTTATGCCGTGCCGGAGCGTTATCAGGAACTCCTTACCCGGGCTTCAGAGCTCGGCCAAAACCGTATTGTTGCCGGTATGCATTCCCCGCTTGATGTCATGGGAGGACGTGTCATGGCAACTGGATTGGCGGCCGCTATTCTATCTGATCCAGCCAATCAAAGCTTGAAAAAGGCTGCTTATGATGAAGCTCATCAGAAGTTGTTAACGCAAACCGGCACGGCTGAAGATCGATTCAGTGATTATAACATGAATAAAAATCAGTACACCCAGCGATTGACATACGGATTTGGGCGAATGAATTCAATTGCTAAACCTATGGTGGTTCCAAAGGGAGCTGAAGTCCTGCTTGAAACCCGTTTTCCTTACCTTGACAAAAAGCAGCGCCGCTCGGTTTTAGCTACAACAGGCCTTCCTTCCGGCTATCCTGTTCTCGATGATGCGGAAGGGTGGGGAAGGCTTGATCTCTTTTCCGCTGCCGATGGGTATGGCGCTTTTGACAAAAACGTTACCGTGGCCATGGATGCTTCCAAATGCGGCTTTTATGCACTTGATCGTTGGCGTAACGATATCTCCGGCAAGGGAAAGCTGACCAAAAAGGGGACAGGCACATTAAAGCTGGAGGGGAACAATACATATTCCGGCGGCACGAGGATTGATCAGGGAACGCTTGAGGGCGGTTCAGAGACAGCTTTTGGGAGAGGCGATGTTTCAAACAACAGAGGCATCCTGAAGGAAGATGTGTCAGGTAAACTGATCATAGGCGGAGATTACAAGCAATCAGCCAAGGGTATCCTTGAACTCAACCTTAGCGGTAAACATGATCAGTTCCAAATCAAGGGCAAGGCAAAAATAAAGGGGACATTACGCCTCCATTTTTCGGATAACTATATCCCGGAAGACGGCTCCACGATCATCACCTATCATAAGCGTAATGGATCCTTTTCTTCAATCGAAACCACGGGCTTGCCAAGCAAGTACAAAGTGAAGGCCATCTATAAATCCAACCGGATTCAATTAAAAGTTGCAAAATAGATCCAAAGCATCTTCCAGCATTAAAAAGCGGATGGAATACGGAGCGACTGTTTGATGTGTATCCGTCGCTTGAGAAATGATATTAACGTCTGGATTTTTTTCCATAACAAAGCACCTGTCAATGACAGGTGCTTAGATTGTTGACAATATCTTAAAACAGCTATCGTTTTAGGATATTGTCATTTTTTCAGCGTGATGGAGACCCTAACATGCTTTTTCCGAGACACGATTTTCTTATTATAGCGTCGGCTTTCTCCCTATCGAACGAAAGCGCGGGTGTTCTGCAAGGATGGAGCTTTTCATTTCTTTTACTGCTGGATGGTCTGATGCAAAGAATTGATGTTTGGATTCGTAAAGCTCAACTAATGTTCCGTTATCCAGTACACCTAGTGTGTCACTCAACTGATAAGCGGCTTTTAAATCATGCGTAATAAAAAAATACGATAACCCAAAATCGTCTTTTAGCTCTTTTAACAAATCTAATATTCGTGTTTGAGTTACCATGTCCAGACTGCTGACTGATTCATCTAATACGATCAGCTTCGGTTTGAGGGAGATTGCTCTTGCGATATTGATTCGCTGCAATTGACCGCCGCTGAATTGGTGTGGATATTTTGTTAAATCGTCTTCACGTAAGCCTACTCTTTCCAACAGCTCGATGATGGTTCGCCTTTGCTCGTCGATTGTGAGCCTTTCATAGTTTTCTAATGGTTCTGCTATAATCTGTTCCGCCGTCATCCTTGGGTTGACGGCGGAGTGTGAATCTTGAAAAACCGCTTGAAGATCGCGGCGTATTTTCCGGCGGATTGATTGCTCTGCTTGATATATGTCATGTCCTTGAAAAAGTATTTGGCCCGATTGCGGCCGTTCCAAACCGAGCAGCACCTTTCCTAATGTGCTTTTACCGGCTCCGCTCGGCCCAAGCAAACCAAAGCATGTACCCTTCTCAATCGAAAAGCTGATACTGGATAGGACTTGTTGAGATTGGAATTTCCATTTGAATAATGAACGCTCCGCATAACGATGAGAGACTTCTTTCACTTGTAATAAACTCACTTGTTCACCCCATTAAAATGCCGCTCTTTGTCAAACTGGCCCAATGGCACGGTCATCAATTGGCAATGTCAAACGTGCATCCAATAGCTTCTTTGTATAGTCATGATGTGGTGCATCAAACAGCTGAAACACATCTGCTTTTTCTGCGATTCTCCCTTTCTGCATCACAGCAACTTCATCCGCCATTTCTGCAATGACGCCCAGATCATGTGAGATGAGCAAAATCGCCGTTCCACACGTAGAGCGCAGGTCGTCTAAATGTTTCAGCACGGTCTTCTGATTATTGACGTCTAGAGCAGTGGTGGGTTCATCCGCAATGAGAATGGCTGGATGTAAGCATACAGCGGCTGCGATCATCACCCGTTGAAGCATTCCGCCGCTTAATTGAAAAGGATAAGATTTTAAAAGTGTAACAGGATTGGATAAGTTCACATGATGCAATGCTTCGATTGCAAGCTCCTTCGCCTGTTTTTTGTTAACAGACGTATGAGTGCGAATGGTTTCGATCATTTGATGACCAATCGTAAAAACGGGTGTAAAAGCGTTCATCGGATTTTGCATAATATAAGCGATATCTTTGCCGCGGATCTTGCGCATTTCTTGATCTGCCAATCCGTTTAATTCTCGGCCTTGTAATGAAATGCTTCCTTCCACCTTGGTTGTTTTTTGATTGAGCATCTGAAGAATGGACATGCCCGTTACCGTTTTTCCGCATCCGCTCTCACCAATCAGGCCAAGGATTTGACCGCGCTTCAGTTCTAAATTGACGTCTTGCACAAGGGTTGACATGCCTCTTTGCGTTTTGGCCTGTACATGCAAATCTTTCACTTGCAGCACCGGTGATTGTTCTGTTTCCAACTTCTCATTCCTTTTTATCATCGACGTTTGACTCCGTATTTGTCTGATAGACTCTCGCCCAATATATTGAATGTTACAACCACAAGCATGATCATCATCCCTGGGTAAATCATCAACTCAGGGTTCGTCCGAATGTATGATTTTCCTTCATGAATCATCGCTCCCCATTCCGCAGCCGGTGGCTGAACGCCTAACCCAAGAAACGACATAGCGGATATATCCATAATGGCCCAGCCCATTTCCAATGTACCCATCACCACGAGGGGAGGGAGGACATTAGGTATGATATGTTTTTTCATAATCTTCCATTGTGATGATCCGTTGATTTTTGCGGCTTTAATAAAGTTTTCCTCTTTCAGGCTAAGCACCATTCCTCTGAAGATTCTTGCATAATAGACCCATTGCACAAGCATGAGGGCCAGAATGACTTGAGGAAGTCCAGGCCCGAATATGCCCACTAGACCAAGAACTAAAATTAAGTTCGGAAAGGCCATCACACCATCACAAAATCTCATTAACAGCTGATCAATCCATCCGCCTTTATATCCCGAAATCGTACCGACAATGAGGCCGATCACGAGTGAGGAAATAAAAATGAGCACCGCAAATCCTAGAGAAATTCGTGCGCCGTACAATAGGCGGGATAAGTTGCATCTTCCTAAATGATCAGTTCCTAAAGGGAATTCCCAGGATGGAGGATGCAGCTTATATGACAAATGAACAGCAACAGGGTTGTTCGGCGCAATCCAAGGGGCACATACAGCGATTAGAAACAGAATGGACAATATGGTAATACATACTGTTATCACTTTTTGACTTTTGTATATCCTGCGTATGCCTCTGATCATCGATACTGCCCTTCTTTCCTGGAAATGCGTGGATCAATATACATTTGAATAAGATCAACGATTAAGCTGCTCACTATAAAAAAGGTGGCGGCGATGAACACATAGCATTGAATGACTGGGATGTCACGATTGAATATGGCCTCAATAAAATAACGGCCAAAGCCAGGCCAAGAAAAAACCACTTCAACAATAATGGTTCCGGTGAGCAGCTTGCCAAGATTCATTCCCAGGCCTGTAATCATCGGAGAAATGGCCATTTTCAATACATGCTTAGCCATAATGCTTTTCTTTTTCAGCCCTCTGATTTTTGCGTATTGTACATACGGTTCTTGCAGATTTTCTATAACACTGGCGCGCAAAAGCCTTGTATACATCGCGATTAAAGGTATCGCCAGCGTCAATGACGGCAGTACGAGGTGCTGCCATGTTCCAATTCCTTCTACTGGAAAAAGATCTAATTGAACAGAAAAGAAAAAAACCATCATATACCCTAACCAAAAAGTCGGAATGGATGCCCCGAAAAAGGAAATAAAGCGACTGATATGATCAACTGCACGATTTCTTTTGATCCCCGCAAAGAAGCCGAGAGGCACACTGACAAGCACCGCGATCAATAAGCTCCCAAGCGCAAGCTCGAACGTTGCTGGCATTCGGAGTGCAACCTCGTCCCAAACCGGCTGATTCGAAACATAGGATAAGCCAAAATCGAATTGGCATATCTTCAAAATCGAATTGGCATATTGGATAAAGAATGGTTGATCTAAGCCAAACTCATGTCTTTTTTGTTCTAAAATGTCATCGGTTGGCTGGATATGCGCTGCGGCTACATACGCTTCAGCCGGGTCAACCGGTGAGAGTTGTATCATTCCAGTTGTCAGAAGTGCAGCTATAAGAAACACTGGAATGATAGACATGATTCGTTTCAATATATAGATGCCCATAAAAGCCTCCTACTGCTTTATGCGGATACCTGTAAATGGATGTTCGTCACGATTAGCAGGGAAAGTGAAGTGTGTCATATTCTTTTTATAGATCGCTATCTTTTTCATATAAGAGATTGGAACGATGGCTCCCTGATCTTGAAGGGATGTTAAAATAGATGAGTAAAGCTTTTGGCGCTCTTTTTCATCAGTTGTTTGAGGAACCTTTTCCATCTGCTTTAATAACTCTTCTTTGTTTGGATAGGCAGAAATCGCTTCATTAAATCCAAACCCTTTTGACGCGACAATGTTTACAAATGTATGCGGGTCATAAGGCGCGCCGTAGTTGCTAAAGAAGTTCATATCAAATTCATTCGCTTTGAACCGTTTTACCTGAGTCGCCAATTCTACTCCCTCAAGATTCAGCTTCACTCCAATGGCCGCCCATTCTGCTTGCAGCGTTTCTGCCATTGCTTTTTGAATGGATTCCGCGGAATCATACATCATACTAAATTCAAGCAGCTTTCCGTCTTTCTCACGCACCGTCTTTCCATTCGGGAGCTTCCAGCCTGCCGCATCTAATAACGCTGCCGCTTTTTCCGCATCATATTTCATGGGCTTTATATGAATATCAGATGTATATGGGAAAGTTGTCGGCAAAATATAATCTGCTTTTTCTTCTAACCCGGAGGTAATGCCTTCCACCATGGCGTCTTTATTAAAGCCATAATGAAGGGCTTGGCGAACACGTTCATCAGACAGCTGTTCTTTTTTCGTATTCATAACAAGCTGTCTCGCCGCTACCGGTTCAGAAAGGCTTGTTTCATATTGGCCTGTCGATTGCAGCTGCTTATATGCATCCAAACTGATGACGCCTTCACCGTAAATGAAATCCAGTTCGCCTTTTTCAAACGCGAGCACTCTTGTTTCTGCGTCCGGGATGACTTTCACCTTGATTTTCTCGACCTGAGGCTTTTCACCCCAATAATTTTCATTTCGTTTAAAAATCGCATATTCATCGGTTTTATGTTCTTCCAATACCCATGGACCCGTCCCGACAGGTTTAGTGACGCCTTTTGATGTATCGCCGTCCTTCGGGAATCCATTCTCGCCTAAAAACCGAACAGGCCGTACAACTGCCAGCTCCTGAATGGTGGGATAATAGGGTTCAGTGAGTGTCAATTGAAATGTATGATCATCGATTATTTTTGTTTGAACTATTTTTGTCATAAACCCTAACCAGCTATGCAACTCAGGATGTTTTAAAATGGAATCAAAATTCTTTTTCACGATTTTCGCATTAAAGGTTGTCCCGTCTGAAAATGTTACATTCTTACGCAAATGAAACGTATACACTTTGCCGTCATTAGATAGATCCCAAGACTCAGCTAAATGCGGTTTAAGCTTTCCGCCCGCTTCATAAGAGACCAAAGGCTCATATACCATGGACTGCGTCATCAATTGGGAAGGGTTATAGACATGTGGATTCATTTCTCCTATATCTCTAGGCCAAGCCATTGTGACCATATTGTTATGATCTTTCTTCTCTGATGAATGTCCTGCGTTTGTACATCCTGCTAAAAAAATAGAAAAGATGAGCATGAATAAGAAAGTAATGTTAATTTTCAAACGAATCCGCCCGCTAAGCATCTGTGGTTTCCTCCTAAATGATGTTGATAATCATTTTCATTTTAAGGAGAGCGAAACACCTTGTCAATGTAAGAATATAGGTATTAATGTTGAATCCAGTGATGTGTCAACGGCTGTTTGTAGAAATCACAATAAAACAAGTATTGGAGAATACATGTAACGATAAAATGCCAAAGCTCAGTGCACCCCAGGCAGAGAATCCATGCGCCGTTGACACAGGCAATTATGAACAAACAACAAGCAGCTCAACCGTTGAAAACAGCGGTACACTTAAGGCAGGCTTCGCGGTTGCCAAACCGGCCAGCTTTGTCAAAATATAAAAACCCATCCGTGCTACAAACGGCAAAACCCTTACAACAAATGAGGAAGAGGTTCTCAAGTAAGGTTTTTAAGTCGAACCTACAACCTTATGAATATTTGAAAGGAAGGACGTATAAGATGGCAAATAAAGAAGGTAAGACGCTTCGGTTCCCCACGCCGCAATAGAAAGGAGGAAACCCCCCGTATGTACTGGGAGCCCATGAATGCAAGCGCCTAAACGAAAGGTCCATTTGAAGCTCCTATAGATGTAATAGTTCACTGCTGTTAATAAAACCTAAAACGCGGCATACCAATTCTTCAAAGTGAATCAGAGACAGGAGAGGGCTGTTGGCGCTGTCGAGCTTTTCAATGAAGTATTGGTATCTACACATAATGTCCACATACATATGCCATAATCGATCAAAATCCAATGGAGGTAATAAATGGTGCTCCTCTTCTTCGCCATACCTTGCTGGAGTCATCATCACCGACCTCTTAGTTAATCGACCATCAGTGTAGTTTCACTACCATAATGCTATAACCTGAAAGGCCGAGTTCAATTTCTCGGCCCCGTCTAACTCAGTTTCTCATTAGTATCAAAATTAATTCTTATCTTAAATCTTCTTATGATTCTACTTCTGATACACTTTTTATAGTGATAGAGTAGGTCTGACAATTAATTCACTTACATCGATCTCTACTGGCTGCGAGATTGCATATAGAATGGCCTGTGCAATAGCAGAAGCAGGAAGCGCTTGTCTGCGGTATTCGATCATAGCTTCACTCGCCTGTTTATCCGTAATATGATCGGCTAGTTCTGATTCCGTTACGCCCGGTGCAATTACAGTTGTTCGAATATTATTCGTTGCTTCCTGTCGCAAGCCTTCTGTGATGGCACGGACAGCATACTTGGTTGCGCAATAAACAGCTGCAGTGGGGGTAATCTCATATGAGCCTATGGAAGCTAAATTGACGATATGTCCGCTATTCTGCTCTTTCATTATAGGCAAAACAGCGCCAATACCATGCAGGACTCCACGAATATTTACATCGATCATACGATTCCATTCTGCGATTTTCAGAGATTCCAATTTAGATAATGGCATTACACCCGCATTATTTACGATGACATCGATTTTGCCGTATGCTTTTATAATTTCTTGGACGGTATGCTGCATTTGTTCAAAGTCTGTGACATCCAGTTGCTTGTAATCTGCATGATATCCTTTTTGGAGAAGAGTGGATACGAGTGTTTCTAACTTATCTGTTCTCCGCGCTGCTGCTATTACTGTAGCTCCATTCTCAGCTAATAAATCAACAGTTGCTGCTCCAATACCGCTGCTTCCACCGGTGACAAGAACAACTTTATTCTTTATACTCATCTTTGTATCATCCTCTTTTAAGTCATTTTTCTTTAAGAAATCTTTAGCTTCTTTCACGATGCAGGACCATCCCTGCGTGATATAAGATTCCGTTTTTAAAATCTCCATCAGCTGTGAATCCTGTATCATCTTGATATTCAATGTGGTCACCTGTTATTTGGTAATGACCTGTATAGGCGCATTCGACATTGCCGCGAGCTTCAATATAGCGACCATCGGACAGCAGTTCATGCCTGATATACCGATCTTTGGTAACCCAAAGCCCACCGTAAGAATAATTGTTTTTTTCATCCATATCATCAGCTCCTTTTCTGTTCTACTATTAGTATCAGGGAAAGATAACATGGAGTGGTAGCCGGTTTCTCTTTCATTCTTGCCCTATCCTCCAAAGTCGATAAGGTTTGTAAAAGGAGGGATTTCATGTCTCTAGAAGAGCAATTGCAATTGAAAGAAGAGGAGCTTACAAATCTAGTGTCATCCTTTGCTGCCAAGGAGGGTACGAACGTAACGTCAATCTCTGGGTTGGAATTTATTCGATCTGCCAAGCCGCTGGTGCCTGTACATATTATGCATGAACCTGCTTTGTGTATTGTTCTGCAAGGAAGAAAAGTGATTTCTATAATTGGAGAAGACTTCTTTTACGGAAAAGGGGAATACTTAGTCGTGGCAGTCGATCTTCCTGTTATCGGAGAAATTTTACAAGCAAGTGAGATGGAACCTTATTTATGTCTTCGATTGAATTTTAACTTGATGCAAATTGCAGAGGTCTCAAAAGAGTATAAGCAACATAGCACTAATCATCATGCTACAGGGCGAGGAATATTTGTTGATCAGACAGATGAGGTCATTCTGGATGCACTTATCCGACTTGTGAAACTACTTCATTCCCCTGATGATACAGAAATACTTGCACCTTTAATCATCAAGGAAATTCTATACCGCATTATGCAGGGAAAGCATGGTCATACAGTAAAAAGCCTTGTTGCCAAGGGGAGTAAATTATCCGAAGTGGCTGCTGCTCTGGATTATTTAAGAAATCATTTTTCTCATGAAATCAAGATAGATGGACTAGCTAAAAAAGTAAACCTTAGCCCATCGGCTTTATATCACCATTTTAAACAAATTACAACCATGACTCCGGTCCAATACCAGAGAGCTTTACGTCTTCATGAAGCAAGGCGGTTGATTATCGGGAAAAAAATGAGGGTTGCTGACGCTGCCTTTCTAGTTGGCTATGAAAGTCCTTCTTATTTTAATAGAGAGTATAGAAAGATGTTCGGCAAGCCTCCAGGGAAAGATCGTAAAGAGAATCTGAATTTATATAATGTGTATCAAATCAAGAAGTCGCATACGTTGCGACTTCTATCCATTTAACGAATGAGCTAACTGTTGATCTTATTTCCCCTTTTGGAATTTAAGATGGGATTTAATAAAAAGCAAAATTAAGGATCTGCGTGTTGTATAAAAAAATATATTTTTGTTCCATTTTCGTATAAAAAATTATATAATTAATTCAAGAATTGAATTTCTAGAGTTGAATGAAAGTTAGGTGTTTAGGCTTTGGCTGAAGCAAAACAGATTTTAGAAAGTTATATCCCATTTGCAAAAACGATAGGAGAAATGTTTGGGCCGAATTGTGAGGTTGTCATTCACGATTTGACAACGCCTCAGTCTTCTGTCTTTTTTACAATGAACAATCATGTGACAGGAAGAGAGGTTGGTCAATCCTTTGATCACTTGGTGAAAAAGGTACTTTTATCAGACGAATTTAAAGAAGATTATTTAGCAGGGTATGAAATCGAAACAGAAGATCAGCGAACAATAAAATCATCGACTACCCTTATTAGAGATGATTGCCAGCAGGTAATTGGAGCGTTTTGCATCAACTATGACATGAATGTCATGATTCAAATGAAAAAAATAGTAGATGCATTTATGCCTGCCACTGAAAAGAAACATCACATACAAACCCCGAATACGACGGAACAGGAAACTTCCATTCAGAATGTAGAAGAGATCACAAATCAGTTAATTGAACAAATCGTGGCGAATCACAAACACTCTCTTATGAAGCGCCGGGAAAAAATTGAGCTGATCAGATTTATGGATGAAAAGGGAATATTCCTCATGAAAGGTGCCGTTGATAAAGTGGCAGAACAATTAGGTATTTCAAAGGTAACTGTCTATAGTTATTTGGATGAAGTGAAAAAAAGACAATAGGAGTGAGTAGAGTGGAGAGTATTTTTGAGGCAGGGAATTTAAAATCGAACGGACATTATGCCTTAGCTGTGATTCATCAAAACACGGTCTATGTATCAGGGCAATTTGCCATTGATCCAATCACGCAGGAAAAGAAATTTGGCACAATTGAAGAAGAGACTTTACAGGCATTGTCAAATATAGAACGTATTTTAGAAGAAGCCGGCAGTAATAAAGGCCGAATATTAAAGCTGACCTTATATCTTCACGATATCAATTTATTAGACCGTGTTGATAATGTCTGTCAGGGTTTCTTTGCCGATTTTCGTCCAGCATGTTCAATTGTTCCGACGAACGAGCTGCATTACGGTTTTCAAATTGAGATTGAAGCAATTGCCAGTCTGTAATATATTTTTTTGTCTATGTCATATAAAAAAATCTATAAAAGATAAAAAAATATACAAATAGAGGGAGGATCTAAACATGAAGGAGCAATATCAATGTCATTCTTGCGGTGCGAAATACAATGTGTCTGAACAGATATGGAAATGCCAGTGTGGCGGCGTATTAGATCTTCTGAAAGAAAAGATAGAATTTGATGATCTAAAAGTAAATAAAAACACCCCTTCAATGTGGAGATATATTGAAGCTATGCCATTTGGGCGCGACTCTGGAAGTTGGAGTGCGATTACTATGGGTGAAGGAAACACACCTCTCATCATGTTAGACAGCGAAGAGCCGAATACTTTTGTGAAAGTGGATTATATGATGCCTACTTTGTCTTTTAAAGATCGCGGTGCTGCTGTATTAATAGCTAAGGCAAAGGAGCTGGGAGTGAAGCATGTGATAGCCGACAGCAGCGGAAATGCAGGGACATCTATTGCAGCTTACGCCAAGCGGGCTGACATCGCATGTGACATCTTTCTTCGGAAGGGTACATCGCCTAAGAAAATCGCGCAGGTCAGAGCCCATGGGGCCAACGTTCGCGAAATTGAAGGCACAAGAGAAGATGTAGCTGAAGCAGCACAAAAGGCTGTGAATGAAGAGAAAAAATTCTATGCCAGCCATGTGTATCATCCATTTTTCTATGAAGGAACAAAAACATATGCCTATGAAATTTGGGAACAAATGAACGGAGCGCCTGATACGCTTATGATTCCAGTTGGAAATGGTACGTTATTGCTCGGGGCCTACTATGGATTTCAAGAATTATTAGAGAACAAATGTATCGAAAAAATGCCAAAACTCGTTGCGATACAGGCCGAGAATTGTGCACCGTTAGCGAAAGCATTTGTCAGCAATCAACAATCAGCTGAACCTATCGAAAACAGCGGCACACTTGCAGAGGGCATCGCGATTGCCAAACCGGCAAGATCTGCCCAAATCTTAGAAGCCATCCGTGCCACAAACGGCCAAATCATTACAACCAATGAGGAAGAGATTTTAAAAGCCCGTACAGCATTAGCTGGTAAAGGCTTCTATGTTGAACCCACAACAGCAGCAAACTATGCAGGTTATTTAAAATACGAACATTCTTCTGATGAAAAAATCGTGATCCCATTATGCGGTGCCGGGATTAAGTCTAATTAGGAACTCAGAGAGAAACCTTTCATATGAAAATGGGGGAGTTAACATGGAAAACAAGAAAATTATTTTGCTGAGTACCGGCGGTACAATTGCAAGTAAGCCTGATCCTGAAACAGGTCTATTAGAAGCAGGTGCCATGACAGGCGAAGAGCTTTCTGAAATGTGTCAGCTGCCTTCTCATATAGAGGTCGAAATCAAGTCAGTCTTTCAAATGTCAAGCAGTCATATGACTTTTCATCACCTTGACGTTCTAAAAGAAAATATAGAAAGTTTCTTCCGGAGTAAGGATGTTGCTGGAATTGTGATATCGCATGGGACAGATACCCTTGAAGAGACCTCATATTTCCTTGATCTAATTATTTCTGATGAAAGGCCGGTCGTGTTAACGGGGTCACAAAGAGGACCGACACTTGAAGGTACAGATGCATTTGTGAACCTAAGACAAGCTTTCTTATTAGCGGCACATCCTGATGCGCGAGGCTTAGGGGTAACAGTGTTGTTTAATGAGAGGGTCTTTGCTGCTCGATATGTGAAAAAACAGCATGCGTCAAATGTTGATGGTTTTTTCTCGCCGGGATTCGGTTATTTGGGAACGGCTGATCAAGATGAGATCGCAATTCATCAAAGATTAATCAAGCGTGAGACGTATCAGCTGATTCAACCTTTGCCAAATGTAGAACTTATTAAGTGTGCACTTGGATCAGATGGAAAGTTTATAGATTATGCAGTTGAGTGCGGAAGTGCAGGCATCATTATTGAGGCGCCGGGAAGAGGCCATACGGCTCCAGCCATATTAGAAAGTGCAAAGAAAGCTGTACAGAAAGAGATTCCTGTCGTTTTGACAACAAGTGCTAACGAAGGTGAAGTCAAGGGAGTATATGGATTCAAAGGAAGTGCTTCAACATATGCAGATGCCGGAATCATACTTGGCGGCAGCTATGACAGTAAGAAAGCAAGGGTCAAACTGGCTGTTTTGCTGGCTGCTGGCCAGAAGATTGATGAGGCTAGCTTTAAATATTAAGAATAATAGGGGGAGATTATATTGAAGCCTGTACACACGAAGTATTCAACACGGGATGGGGGCCATTACGTGCCAGCTATGGAACACAATGATGTTCTCTATATTTCAGGGCAGTTGTCGATGAGTCCGGAAACGGGGAAAATCCCGGCTGGGGGCATAAAAGAAGAAGCAAAACAGGCATTGGCAAATATGGAGCTTGTCCTCAAGGAACGGGGATTAGCCAAGGAAGATGTGATATTATGCCGACTTTATACCCCAGATGTAAAGTATTGGCCGGATATCAATGAAGTGTATGCTCATTTCTTCGGCGATCATAAACCGGCAAGAGTAGTTGTTCCATCAAATCATTTATATGCCGGATGTCTTGTTGAAGTTGAAGCCATTGCAGCGATAAAGGAGGAGGTACAATGAAGTATTTAGAATTAGATACACCAGCTCTTTTAATCGATAAAGATGTGATGCTAGGCAATATGAAGGATATGCAAAATTACGCTAATGAACAGAAAGTAAACTTACGACCTCATACTAAAACACATAAAATGCCTAGATTAGCGAAACGACAAGAAGAAATGGGGGCTAAAGGAATCGCTGTAGCGAAAGTAGGAGAAGCTGAAGTGATGGCGAGAAATGGTTTGAAGGATATTTTTATTGCAAATGAGATTGTTGGGAAATCAAAGCTTGAACGTATTAAAAAACTATCTGAAACAATTGATATCTCCTTTGGTATTGATAGTGCGTATCAAGTGCATGAGATTGAAGAAGTATTTGAAGGAGCCACAAAGAAAGCTCAGGTGTTAGTGGAAATTGAAGTAGGAGAACAACGCTCTGGAATTATTGAGGAACATGATTTTCGTACTTTATTAGAATTCATCAAAACGTGTAAAAATGTCGAGCTTAAAGGAATCTTCTCACATGACGGGCATTCTTATAAAGCGAAAAGTATAGCACATTGTAAAGAACTCTATAATGAAAGTGTAGAACGAACATTACATTTCGCCCGAATAGCGGAAGAAATGAACCTTAAGCCGAGAGTAATTAGTATTGGCTCTACACCTCCCTTTATGTTTAAGTTTGATATTCCAGAAGGGGTGACAGAAATTAGACCTGGCACTTACATTTTTATGGATGCCTCACAAGCAAATGTGATTGGCGCGTATGATCGCTGTGCAGCTTCTGTCCTCACAACCGTGATTAGTAAACCAACAAAAGAACGAGTCATTACAGATGTAGGGGCAAAGGGTATTACTGCCCAAACACGAAGTGAAGGGATCACTGCAACCAAAGGGCTTGGCCGTATCAAAGAATACGAGGGCGTTTATATTCATGGCGTATTCGATGAACATGCTATCATTTATAATGAAGACTTTCGCAACCAAGTAAGTATAGGAGACAAGGTTCAAATTATTCCTAATCATATTTGCCCGGTTGTTAATTTACATGAAAAAGCCTACTTAGTCTCTGATGGAGAGGTGATAGAGGAATTAGATATTGAAGCTAGAGGGAGACTTCAATAATCGAGGAAAATCATGTCTAATTAAAAATATCCTTACCTGATTTGTTAAATGTAAATATATATAGGAGGATGCCATGAATCATGACAAGCTATTTTACAAAGATCCCTATCTAAAAGCGTTTGAAACGAAACTCTTGAAACAATTTCAGGACAAAAAAGGTGATACGTATATTACTTTAGAGAAAACAGCCTTTTATCCAACCGGCGGGGGCCAGCCACATGATATAGGGACTGTGAATGGAGTCAAAGTTTTAAACGTTGAAGAAGTTGATGGAGAAATTCGTCATTATATAGAAAGGGCTTTACCTCAATCAGATGATAAGGTCGTTGGGGTTATTGACTGGGAACGACGCTTTGATCACATGCAACAGCACGCGGGTCAGCATATTTTGTCGGCAGCATTTGCTCAGTTGTATGATATTCATACAGTCGGATTTCATCTTGGACATGATATCGTTACCATTGACCTTGATCTATCAGAATTAACAGAGGAAATAGTAGGGAAAGCAGAAAAACTCGCAAACGACATGATCATGCAAAACAGACCAATAGTTACAAAGTGGATAGAATATGATGACTTAGTAAATTATCCAATTCGCAAAACCCCATCTGTAAAAGAAAATATTCGTCTTGTCATCATTGATGATTTTGATTATAACGGATGCGGTGGAACACACCCGAGCGCTACAGGGGAAGTTGGAGCAATCAAAGTATTGAATTGGGAAAGACAAAGGAAAAAAATTCGTTTGTCTTTTGTTTGTGGTAATCGGGTCATAACCCAATTCGATCAAAAACAAAAGGTAATGGTTGAATTGACGGGATTGCTTAATCGTCCTGAAGGGGAATTAAGTGAAGCTGTCAAACGGTTGCTTGAAAATGTAAAGAAGCTTGAGAAAGAGCTTCTAGAATCTAATGAAAAAAACCTTCAGTATGAAGCCAATGATTTATTAGCCAAAAGCACCATTCAAAATGATGCTGTAGTCATGATAGAAACCTTCTCAGATCGATCGATCCAAGAACTTCAAAAGCTAGCAAAAATGATTGCCGACCGAGAAAAAAGAGCCCTTATTTTTTTCATATCAGAAAACCATAATCGCTTCCAACTGGTTTGTGGGCGAGGATCAACAAATAAAATGGACATGAGAGTCCTTATGCAAGAAAGCCTTTGTCTTATTGATGGAAAAGGTGGAGGAAATCAAACGTTCGCTCAAGGTGGAGGGACTGCGTCATTAAAAGTAGAGGAATTTTTAAGGCACATCATTAACATTATAGCTAAACTATTAAAGTGAGAAGAAAATACGACAGTCAAATAAGAGGTAACTCCTTATGTTCATTTATTAAATGAGATCCAGGAGTTGAGCATCGACAGCCATATCGAGGCCTGCATACAGAAAGCCGGAATATGAGATCCGGCTTCTTCTCCATTATTTCCCCTTCGCTTTCTTCCTTTTCTCTTTCTCCGCCCGGTAAAACTCATGAAACATCTTCATCAGCGCCCGCTTTTCGATCCGCGACACATAGCTGCGCGAAATACCAAGTTCTTTGGCAATCTCCCGTTGCGTTTTTTCCTTCTTCAAATCAAGCCCAAACCGCCCGACAATCACTTCCTTCTCACGATCATCTAAAATGTCGATGTATTGCTTCACTTTTTCAAGCTCCATGTTGAGCTGGATCGTATCAATCACGTCTTCATTTTCTGATTTTAAAACGTCGATTAGGCTTATTTCATTCCCTTCTTTATCCTGCCCGATTGGATCATGAAGGGAGACGTCTTTTTTTGTTTTTTTCAATGCGCGCAAATGCATGAGGATTTCATTATTCATTACAAAAGGGGGGTGCACAGATTTCCCGTAACTGTTTGATTAAATAAATGTTGAGTCAGCTTCCTGTAGTAAAGGTTCAAACGTTTCTTTGCGAAAGAAGGGGATACCTTAAATAGCCAAGCCACATTTTCAATTGCATGTGATTGTATGTACGAAAGATTAATATTACGCAACATGAAAGTTGGAATGCAAAAGTGATATGTAAAATAATTGGACTGCCATTCTAAATAATCAGTCCAAGTTGCAGGCATTGTTTTTTTTATGCCTTCATGTCTATATATATGACAAAATTCATGAGCGAAATCATACCATTGTTCAGTTCGGCTTTTTCGGCTGTCCAGGCATATGTTATAAATTCCGCTGTATTTAAGTGCGAAGCTTGTAACAGGTTTAAACGAAAGCCTGATATCTAATGACTCAGCAATCCGTTCAAAATTAATTTGTTCAGGTTCTGTAATATCAATCTTCCTGTATAAGTTTTCAATCCAATCCTCTAAATGACTGTTTGTATACCTCAAGATGAAAACCTCCTTAAACACGACAATCTAAAAATTGGATTCGTTAAATATTATAGGGAAAACTAAGACTTTTTTTTCATAGGGAAATGCATCTAAATAGAATTGACTTCACAAGGAAAAAGGAATGTTTATGAACGAGATTGTATTTAGTACTTGTAAGGAGGGATTATGATGATACATATTTGCAAGGCGAATTTCACCCATGTGCAAGGGATTTCAAAAGTTTGCTCGGATGCCAATTGGGCAACATATCGAGATATCTATCCAAAAGATTACTTAGAATCAATTATAAGAGAGTTTTATAATCCAGATAGAATATTAAAAGAAGTGTCGAGTTCAACCAAAGGATGGGGCGGTTATTTTGTTGCTTTGGAAAATGACACAGTTATTGGAGCAGGAGCGGGTGGAATGATTAGTGATACATCCGGAGAAATATATGTTTTATATTTAAGTCCAGACAGGAGGAATGAGGGAATTGGCAGTCTATTGCTCGAGGCGATAACCAAACAGCAAAAAGAATTTCATGCTACTGAACAATGGATTTCTGTACAGAAAGGAAATCAAAAAGGGATACCTTTTTATGAAGCAAAAGGTTTCACGTTACAATATGAGGAGAATGCAGATGGATATATCTCTTTAAGGTATAAAAGGCAAATATAAACGAAGTTAATTGAAGCTTCATAAAGTTATAAAAAGAAGACCTGTTTCTATTGTTATAGTTGCTGCTTTGTTGGCGTCATAGCCATATTGTTTTAAGTTTTCTTTAGCCCATTGTTACTGTAACCCATGATGAGATTGCAACCGCCCGCCATTCGGGCCGGTACCTTTAGGTTTTGGCATTGAATTTTTATGGGTCTTATTAAAAATAACAAATTCTTTGATTTGCTACTTGCTTTTGCATTCAACTTTTTGCTAACGCCACCTACACCAAATGGAACTAGCATTGAAAAACATTAGTTATACTTTGCTCTTGTTGTTCCTTGGAAATCTTGTTCCCGAACATATCGCGTCCAGTTATAGCCCTTACCATTTGCTGAAGCAGGCCTTCTTGAAATAGAACAAAGCCCCTTAGTAATTTCATGGGGCTTCAAAACAAATAACATAACAATGTACAACATAGAAATATTCAGCTTTTTTCTATAGCTTAATATTAAATTTCTCTTTAATGGTTCCCATGTATTTTTCTACTTCTGATTTATTTTCTGGGTGCCGTTCTAGATATTGACCAACAATTTCATTTAAATATTTATAGATATTTTCGTAATCTAATATGACTTCTTCACCTTCTTCGACTGATGGGTAATCGAAATAAAAAGCTATACCCTCATCTCCAAAGTAATCTTCTTCCCACTCTTCGTAGTCATCAGCAAATACACACCAGACATTCTCTATACCATAACCTTCTCCGTTGGAGAAATTCTCTAAAATTCGTATAAATCGTTCATCACCCATAACCTTAAAGAAATAATTAATTAATTCTTTATTTTTATTATCCATTTCATTTTCACTCCGAATTAATTAATCATTTACCTCCCTCCCATAACGAGAAGGGCTTTCCACCTTTTAATACCGGAGAACGTATTAAAGAGCCTTTCTCCTCAAAAAGCAGGGGAAAGGCTTTATTCGTTTATTCCTCGTATAGTTTATTAACCAACTCTGTAAACGAATTACATATATGACTCAAAGCTTTATAGGATCTTCATATGCAATTCTCGTGATCCCAGAAAACTACGTACGGATTCTCTATATTCAGATGATAATCGAAGCAGATTTCGTTACCGAAAGGATCACAAGCAAAAGGAACTATCCCAGGAAGCATTCTTCCATCCAGATAATCTTCTAAGACCTCTAAAATATAACTTGAACTATCCTCAGTTAGACCATGTAATCGATTAAAAACAAACACTTTTTGTATTTTTAAAGTCAAATATCTTTTTACTTGGGCGCGCCCCATTGTTGTTTAATATAGTTGTAACGTAGTCGCTAGGGAACTTAATATCTAATGCCTATTCGATTTTTTTAACAGTTGTTTCCCCAATAGGTTTTTCGACAAATCTCCACTCTGTCATATTATCCAGTTAAGAGCTCCCCAATAAACCTGGAGTGATGTTTTCGATTCTGGCCCAATCAAAAAGACATTCGAGTTGCATTTGATTATTGCACTTTATTTTTAATATGCCATTACCATTAAGTTCACTAATTTCAAATTGATCAACAATATTATTTGTTCCGAGATTTTTTATCAGTAAATCCTGAACGCCTATAAAAGACATTTCTACATAAACAACATCCCACTTTCCCCAGCGTTTAGGTTTATTCTCAACAACTTCTTTTGTCATAAGACGCACAAATAAGCAGGGGCCATCTCTATTTAATTCAACATTCATTAATTCCGCGTCAGTAAAATTGGGCATACTCCCAAATATATTGATAATAGCTTGAGGATTCATGAATTTTTCTTCATTAATCATTTTAATGCTCCTTATTTCAATTATTTTCTGTTTCTTCTATCAAAGTAGTAATGGTCTTCCATACCATCTACTTTACCATTTCGTGTATTGTTTTCAGGTCTAACATTGTGATGGGAAGGTTGATTTCCAATGCCGCCCTCACCAAAATCATGGCCATGTGAGTGATCTTGTATTACAATTTTTTTGCCATTAATTTCGTAGGTTAATTCTCGAGTCATAACAGGTTGTTTTTTCTCATTAAGTATCCTATTACCGTTGCTGTCCGTTAGAGGAACCATTTTCTGACTAGCGGGTTGTTGCGTTCTGGGGATATTTAACTGTCGTTTGATTTCTCTTAGACTAGCACTTCTGGATTCATGATAATTTTTATTTGAGCCGCTTGCAATGCCGCTGGTGGATTTAGACTTCGCATTTAGTTTCCCACTTACCCCATGGACTCCAAACGGAACAAAAGCAGACAAGGCTAAATTAATACTATTTTGTCTTTGTTCATCAGAAACTTTATTTCCGAGCATGTCATGTCCTGTTATAGCCTCACTAAAACCATTTGCAGAAGCAAGTCCATAAAGTCCTTTGCTGGAGTTTTGAAGGGCATGGAATGTCTTAGGTGTTTTGTATACATCGAGAGCTTTATCTGCTCTATACAATGCTTTACTTGTTGAATAAACAGCTTTTCCACCTTTAGCTAATTTACCTGCCCATCCTACGATAGGGATGTACCCTGCCGCAGCCATTGCACCGGCAGCTACCCGTTGTCCAGCAGTTAGCTTTTCGCCGGTAACAGGATCAACCCCATCAGCGGCTCTTTTATAATCATAATATCCAGAGACCTCTCCTGTAAAATGACAAACAGCATCCCAAGATTTTTCATACCATGGTCTGTTCGCAAGTTCTTCTTGTTCTTTAGCAATTCTTCTTTGTTCCGCCTGTTGGTCCTTAAAAGAGATGTAGTCTGTTGATTGTTTCTTTACATCCTCAGTCATCTTGTGAATCTCACTGTCTCTATAAGCCTTCGCATTATAGTGAATAGGAGAGGCGCTTTTGCCTTTTGCTGTCGCATTCATTAAAGCTTGATAATCAGCTTGAATCATTTGTTCATTTGCTTCTGATAGTCCGTATTCTGATGTTAAGTTTTCGTCAACCTCATCCATTTTCTCAATGGCTTCTGTTCGTTTCTTTTCGGCAGACGAAAGTTCATTTTTAAAAGTTTCTGTCGAGAACAGATCCAAAGGCAGTATATCGTTGATATCATTTAATATATCTTTCATGGCATTTTTCTGTTCAGACATGATGGATTTTGATTTGGTGTAGGCGTTAGCAAGCTCATGCGCTAAAAAGGTTTCTTCTATGTAGGCATCTGATAAGTTGGCATCTTCTAAGAAACCAGGAATACTCGTTAAGAAAGAAATTTTCATCTCAATTAAATCAATCCATTGGTCAGCAATGCCAGCTTGATCTTCATAAAATGATTTGATGTTATTAGCACCTTTGCCTGAAAACTCGCTATCATCTAAATCTGCAACAGCTTTGAACGCTTTTTTTAATTTGACCATTTTACTTTTTAAATCTTTGTATTCCTTTGCTCGCTTTTTAGCCTCGGAGAGCAAGGTTTTGGCTTCAAATACTTTCATGATCATATCCTTTCATTTAATCGTCATAACAAAATATTACCATGGAAGAATGATGAAACTAACTGTTATGTGGATCAAAGGGTGGAAATGAATCATTCGATCTGTGTCTTTTGACCTGTTTCGGGGGATTGGGATAGTTGGTCGAGAGTTTCTTGATATCTCCTAAAACTCGCTTTATCTACTTAAATGAAAAGAAAAAGATCAAACTTGTTGGTATTCAAAGTCAAGTCATTACCTATGAATTATTTGTGGTATACCTATTGATTAATAAAAAACTTCATATTAAAAAAGAAGAAGGAACAAAAAAATACGTGTTTAAAAGGGTTCTGGTGCAAAAAATTAAGTGGGCCCACACTATTGAAATATGAAAAGAAGTTCCGACATAGTCAGATAACTTTTAGGTTATGAAATATGATGTGAATCTTTAAAATATTTGATTGAAAAATCAAAGAGGAGAAGGAAAGTGGAAAAAAGAGATTGGATCATTTTACAAACCGTTTACGAAGAAAAAAACATTACAAAGGCAGCAGAACGTTTATTTATTTCACAGCCAACTTTAACTTACCGCCTTCAGCAACTTGAAAAAGAATTTAATATTAAAATTTTAAATAGAGGCAGAAGAGGTGTGGAATTCACGCAGCAAGGAGAATATCTTGTCACCTATGCAAAAGATATGCTAAGGCAATTGAAAATAATGGAAGAAAACCTATGGAATATTGGGGACCATATTAACGGAACCATTCGTTTATGTGTCTCCAGAGCTTTTGCTTTATATAAGCTGCCGCATATCGTAAAAAAATTTACCGAAATACACCCATTTGCGCAGTTTTCCATCAAAACTGCATTAAACTTGGAGGTCATTAAAGCAGTATATAAGCAAGATGCACATATTGGTTTTGTCAGAGGAGAACATCATTGGAGCAACGAAAAGAAAATGATCAGCCAGGAGACCATGTGTATTATTTCTAAAGAAGAAATAAAGTTTCATCAAATTCAAAGGCTAAACAGAATTACTTATAATACCGATCCAGCATTAAACATGGTGATCGATAATTGGTGGAATCAACATTTTAATAAACCTTCGAATGTCTTAGTTCATACAGATAATATGGAAGTTGCAAAAAAATTGGTTATGAAAGGTATTGGATACGCAATTGTTCCGAGTACAGTTTTAGAAGGTCGTGACTCACTGCACACAATCGTTTTAAAAGATAAAGAAGGCAACCCTTTAATGTGGCGGACTTGGATGCTCTATCTAAAAGACAATTTAAATTTATCTATGGTAAATGAGTTTGTTAATCAAGTTGAAAGGTTTTCAAATATAGATTCTGTTTAGAAACGAACTTAGCTTCAGCAAAAGCAGTAGGCTATAACAGCACGATTATTGCGTCAGACAGAGGTCAAATTGAAAACCCTCTTTGGAAGGATTATATTAATGAGTATATACAATACTTTAAAGACAATGGTGTCTCTTAACAAGATATTGATGCCATGACAAAAACAAACCTAGAAAAACTATTAGGGTATGCTAACGAATAATGCAGTAACCATCGAAAAATTCTATCGGATTTCATTATAAAGTGATATTTTATCTATTTCATAGTTTGTCTTACAGTAAAGATAACAGGGTGGCTTATATAAATTTCAATAACGTACACTCTGTTTTTTAAGGAATTGTAAGCGTTATATAAAAATGAATGCTGTGGGACACAAAAGGAGGGACATCATTGACAAACCTTCGCATTGGATTAATCCATGCCACAATGAATTCAGTTGCTCCAATCCATCGGGCTTTCTCCATGCATTCAGAAGACGTAGATCTCATCAATTTTATGGATGAAGGATTGATTTACGAGCTGAATACAACAAATAAAATTACAACACGGATGATCTTGCGGCTTTGTGAATTAGCTGGAAAAGCAGTAGAAAGCAACGTGGACGCTATACTATTTACATGTTCATCTTTTACGCCTTACATAAGCAGAATAGCGTCTTTGCTTCCTGTTCCTGTTCTGCCATCTGATATTAGTATGCTTCAGGAAGCAGTGAAAAGAAGTGCAAATATAAGTATTGTGGCAACTGTTCAGACTGCAGTCCCGACAACAAAAGAAATGCTGTTCGAACTGGCAAAAATACACAAGAAAAAGATAAAGGTTAACACGTATTTCATTCCTAAGGCATTTCATGAGCTACAGAAAGGTAATGAATCAGGTCATGATAAACTCATTCAAGACAAAATTGACGAAATAGACGCCTCCAGCGAAGTGATTATTATAGCTCAATATTCAATGGCTCGTGCAGTTGAGAAAATAGAAAATCAAAAGGTTTTAACGGGACCACGAATAGGTGCTGATCACGTTATACGATTGGCAAAAGAATTTAAATCAGGTTCATAGTTAGTGGGACGGTTAAAGAGCCGTCTAAACTGTTTACAGCCTTTGTATTTTATATTTTGTAAGCGAATTAGTATCAAGGAGATGGTTATATGACAACATATCGCATTGGAGTTTTACATGGAGATGGAATTGGACCGGAAATTGTAAAAGCGACAACTTTGGTGCTGAAGGCCGCAACTCAAAAAGCAGATATGTCTCTGGATTTGGTTGATTTACCAATGGGATGGGATGCAATAAAAAAATATAATGATCCAATGCCAGATGTAACCGTAAAAGAATTAGAGAAGTGTCATGGATGGATATTAGGCCCACATGATTCTGCTGCTTATCCAGAAGAACACAAAGAAAAACGTAACCCAAGCGGAGAACTTCGTCACCATTTTGACCTTTATGCAAATATAAGGCCGGCAAAGACAATACCTGGAACGAAAAGTGTTGTAGGGGAAGCAGATTTGGTCATTTACCGTGAAAATACTGAAGGCTTCTATGCTGACAGAAATATGTATATTGGTGTAGGAGAATGGCAAATTACGCCGGAGGTGGCTGTATCAACAGGGGTTTTTACTAAAAAAGCTATTTCACGTATCGCACATGCAGCATTTCAAAGTGCGATGGAGCGCCGTAAGAAAGTTACCATCGTCCACAAAGCGAATGTAATAAGACTTGGATCGGGTCTCTTTTTGAATACGTGTCGTGAAGTGGCAGAACAATACCCGGAAGTAGAAATAGATGATTATCATATTGATGCAATGACCGCGCATTTGGTTCGTCGTGCAAAAGATTTTGATGTTATTGTGACGGAAAATATGTTTGGGGATATTCTTTCGGATTTAGCAGGCGAGTTAGTTGGCAGCTTAGGACTTGCACCGTCAATTAATTCAAACGCAAAGCAGGCAATGGCACAGGCTGCTCACGGTTCGGCACCTGATATTGTAGGGAAAAACATCGCAAACCCTATTGGAATGATGCTTTCAACAGCTATGTTGTTTGAATGGCTTAATACTCAACATCATGATAAAAAACTGAAAGAAGTTGCAGAACTAATAGAAAATTCACTTTTTGAAACCGTTAGGGCTGGAATCAAAACAGGAGATCTTGGTGGTAAATCTTCAACATCAGAGTTTGCAGAAGCGATTGTAGAGCGGTTCAGCCTTTAAGATGGGAAAAATGATAGTTTAGTAAGAGATTTAGTAGATTATTATCAAAACACCAATGGTTTGAGGGGACTGACCCCATAAGATGAGACAAATAAAAAACACCTTCAAGTTTGAAAATGGATGATTGTTATCCGAAATTAGACTTGGAGGTGTTTTTTCTATGGGGACAAGAGTGAGTTATCCGGTTGAAGTGAAACAGAAGGCTGTAGACATGAGATTGGCAGGCGTGCCGATGAAAGAGATCATGCAGAAATTGAATATTAAGAATAAGACACAGGTTCAGACATGGGTTAGATGGCATAAGGCTGGGGATACACATCGATTTGAACAGCCTGTTGGAAAGCAATATACTTACGGAAAAGGTCCGGAGTATTCTTCCGAATTAGAGAAACTGCAGGCAGAGAATCGTTACCTGAGACAACAGAATGAAGTTTTAAAAAAGTACAACGAATTGGAAAGGAAGTTGATAGCCAAACGTCAGTCGAACTTGTAGAAGTAATGCACCGATCAATGACCGTACAGGATATCTGTGTTCATTTAGGTATCTCCCGAGCGTCTTATTATCGTTGGAAGAAGAATCTGACGAAGGATCAACCTAAACGCCATTTAGAAAGACAAATCGGCACGTTGTGCCGAGAGCACAAGTATCGATATGGATATCGAAAAATCACAGCCATATTAAAAAAGGGAATGTGTATTAACCATAAAACGGTTCAGCGTATTATGCAGAAAAATCAGTGGCAGTGCCGGGTTAAGGTGAAAAAGCGCAAGAAGAATGGGCAGCCATATGCCGTGGTCGATAATATATTAGATCGGAACTTTCAGTCTGATCATCCTCTTGAAAAATTAGTAACGGACATCACGTATTTGCCTTATGGACAGAAGCAATTGTACCTTTCCAGTATATTGGATGTATACAATGGAGAAGTGATTGCTTTTACGATTGGAGATAAGCAGGACACAGACTTTGTCTTACACACACTTGATCAACTGCCAACACTGCCTGAGAACTGCGTGTTACATAGTGACCAAGGATCTGTGTATACATCTTACGAGTATCAGAAAGCTGTTAAAACAAAAGGCATTACCATGAGCATGTCCCGTAAAGGGACGCCCGCTGATAATGCCTCCATCGAATCGTTTCATTCCTCACTAAAGTCTGAAACGTTCTATCTTAACAGCATTGATCGAACCACGACCGCCATCGTAGAACGCACTGTCAAAGAATACATTTATTATTATAACAACATTCGTATTCAAACGAAACTAAACAACCAATCACCGATAAACTATCGGCAATTGGCTGTTTAAAAGGTGTTTTGATCCCTGTCTTAAAAACGGGGGTCAGTCCCACAGGTTTGCGCTTTTTTACTTTTTAGGTTTATTTATTGACTTATTTCTGGTAGATGTAAGTATTTAAACTCGTATGCCATTTTTCTATTTTTATTTTGAATTCTTAGGAAATGTATCCTTGTATTATTTTGTTTTGGATTATCTGTCTCCAGAATTTTTAAGGATTTGTTCTTACTAAGGGTAAAGAATTCATCCCTCTAAACGCTAAATTCTCTCTCCAATCTATTTCTTTCTGAGGTTCTTTAAAGCTTATTGTTGGAAGTTCTTCAATGAAATGCTCTAATGCTGTTTTACCTTCCATGCGTGCTAAGGGAGCTCCTAAACAATAATGAATCCCCTTTCCAAAAGCAAGGTGTTTGTTTGATTCCCTATGAAAATTCACTTGATCTGGATTTTTAAAGACATCGGGATCACGATTTGCTGATCCGAGAGAAAGTAACAGTAGATCACCTTTTTCAAAATGAAAACCTTTGTAAATATGATTTTCTACTACAAAACGAGAATCCATTGAAACTGGACTTTCATACCTTAGTAATTCTTCCACAGCAGCATCTAATAATTCAGGGTTATGTCTAAGTTCTTCTATTTTTTCTGGATTTTTTAATAATGTAAGCAACCCATTACCTATTAGATTAACTGTTGTTTCATGGCCAGCAACTATTAAAAGAACAACCATTGAAAAGAGTTCACTTTCAGAAAGCGAATCTCCTTCCTCCTCTACTTTTACAAGTTTGCTAATTAAATCTTCTCGGGGGTTTGAACGCCTTTTATCAAATAATTCTGATAGATAATCGGTGAATTCTTTTGCTGTAATCTGAATTTCTTGGTAAACAGAAGTATCCTGGTGGGGAAGTATACTATCAAATTTAATTAATGTATTTGACCAAACTCGGAATTTTTGATGGTCCTCATACGGTATCCCTAAAATCTCACTTATTACTATAATTGGGAGAGGGAAAGCATAGTCGTTAATTAAGTCAAATTCTTTTTTATTTTTAATTTCTCTTATTAACTTAAGAGAAACTTCCTTTATTCTAGAATCCATTTGTTTAATTATTTTAGGAGTAAAGGCTTTATGAACTAACTTTCTGAGTCTACCATGATCAGGAGGGTCAACTTCTAACATATTATTACCATATAGTAAATCTATTTCTTTACTAATAAAAAATGATGCTTTTTCTTCTGGAGACATGAATTTTCTTGTGTCACTTGAGTACTTTTTAGGATTAGTAAGAATATAGTCAATATCTTTATATTTAGTTAAAAGCCATGTTTTCTGCCCTTTATGTTCTTCTAACATGTATATAGGGGAGCTTTCTCTCTTTTCTGTTAAATAGGGATACGGATTTTGAAAAAAGTCTTCTGACAATTTATATTCCATGTTTATACACCTCGTATATCTAGAATAAAAAATTCAAAATTTATCTATCTTACTCTTATTGCACGTCTTTCATTTACCTTCGTGCATGATTAATTATAAAGTTTATTTATTAAACTAAGCTGAGTATATGGAGACTTTAAGTTCAATTTCCCTCACCTTTTTTCATAATGCACTTCAATGTCTCTATTATAGACTTTGTCTAAAGCGCTCATTAAATAAGAGCTAGCTACGTAAAACATAGAATGTTTTCATCAATAAAATAACTTGAAGACATGAGGGAACCCTTCATACTTCATCTCTTAATAGCCTTTGTTTCCTAACTATCTTGAAGAACCCTATCTCTTATCCCTAACTGTTCCAACATTCTGGTTGCACTAGCATTAAGTAAAAAGGTTGCTCCGCATTTTCCCATCACGGATAGCTCTGCTAAACAGACCTTTTGTTTTAAGAAAATGACCAATGATACTTGCAATGTCTACGCCTATTATAACTTGACTCCCTGTCCCCACCCCCTTTTTGAAAAAAACAGACCGTCCGGTTTATTATACAGTTAATTCTGAATGATTTCAACCTCGATCCAAGTTGAGTATATGTTTACTTATTCAATATATTCACAGTTAAAAAATCAGTAGAACAAATTAGAATGGTGGAAATTCAGTAATATATGTCGATCCCTCAATTCTCAACGTTACGAATAAAAATACTTATTATTAACAATATAAAAAAGGATGAATAGCGATACAATATTGAAATAACTGGTTAAGCAGAGGGGGTTTTCCTGTTGCCCAAGTGGTAGGGCATTTGATCCCACATAAGGTAAGCGAGCGTTACCAATATGATAATAATCACTAAGATGAACAGAAACGTTCTGAGCTTTTTTATTTTTCCTTCTCTTAGGGGAATAGAATAAAGTGCTCCCTCATTATTTTAATCTTGAGTGCAAGGGAATAAAACACATAGTAAATGGGGATGATCATGTTGAGTAGCTAGCCCTTTTGTCCATAGCACATGGCTGACAAATAAACTATGTTCATAAAACATTCCTATTGCAGAGGTAATTAAATACGGAAAAATAGTGGGATGGAATTCTCACTTTATCTAATAGTGAAATTATTTTTATCTCTATTTGATTGTGTGCTAAACTTTTTTTCGTTACAATAAGCAGCATAAAGTATATGGTTACTATATAGTAAGGAGGTGTTCACGATTGAAGGCAAAAAAAGATATTTTAAAACAGGGGAATTTGCATACCTCTGTCGCGCAAAGAAACAAACGCTCTTTCATTATGACGGGATTGGCCTTCTATACCCCGAAATTAAAAAAGTGAACGGGTATAGGTATTATTCTTATATAATCAATTAAAGCTCTTTCAAATTATTGTGTCATTCAAAGAAGTTGGTATTCCATTAAAGGAAATAAAGTTATTTTTAAACGGAAAAACAGCAGGAACTATGATTAATCTTCTTAAAGAAAAATCTATTGAAATTGAAAATAAAATCAAGGAACTTCAACAACTTATAACGATTATACAAACGAAAGTAGGACTAGCAGAAGAAGCTATGCAAACTGATTTTTCTTCAATTTCTCTTCAGTATTTAGAGGAGAAGGAATTCATGATAGGAGAAAAGGTGTTAAATTTTCCTGAACGAAAATACATTACAGCTATTTCAGATCTTATCCATTATGCTCAATCACATAAAGTTGATACAGGATATTCAGTTGGTGCCATTTTTGCACGTGAACAAATATTAAAAAAGGACTTCTATAATTACAGACATTTTCATCTCAAAATAAAAGGTGGAAGAGAAAATGTGTATTCTCATATAAGACCCAAAGGTCTGTATGTTGTCGGATATCAAAAAGGTGAGGAAGCTGAAGTAGCTTATAGTAGAATTATTGAATTTATTAAGAATAAGGGACTAAAGGTGGGTGAATATGCATATGAGGACTATATAATTAATGAAATAATGGTAAGTGGCTTCAACAATCAAATCACTAAAATTCACTTACAGGTTCAATCCGAGTAAAATTAAAACTACAGGGATATAGATGAATGGAACGAACTATTTATTTCGAAATAATCGTAATACCTACATATAAAAAACTTTAGAATTTTATGAAGATACAGTTGCTGAATACCACGATATAATAAATAGAAAGCATTTACTGCGAATAACATTCTTCAATTAGATAGGAAGTGAAGAGCAACCATGGCACGGCAGGCAGAGTCGAGTAAAAAAACAAAAGATAAGATAGTAAAGGTAGCACGAGAATTATTTATTAAAAAAGGATACTCGGAGACATCTCTACAAGAGATTCTAACGGCTGGAAAGATAAGTAAGGGTAATCTTTACCATCATTTTAAAGGAAAAGAATTTCTTTATTTATATATTATTGAACAAGATTATCTTGAATGGGAACTTCAGTGGAAAAAAAGAGAGAGTCATTGTAAGAATGCTATTGAAAAGCTATATGACCTCACTGATTTCTCACTTCAGATGAATTTTAACTCTCCCCTTATTCATGTGGCTGAAGAATTTTTTGCTAGTGCTTTTAAATCGAAAGAAGTAATTGAAAGAATCCTTGAAATTGATAGCAAGTATTCTAAGATGATAAGAAACATTTTAGAAGAAGGAAACCACGATGGTAGTTGGTCAATTTCTAATTTAGATTTAACTACTCAAATAGTGAGTTCACTATTCTATGGTTTGGAGATTACAGCTCAGGGCAGTTTAGATGAAGAAAAGGAAAAACTCTATCGAGAGTCTGCAAGGGTACTTATTGAGGGCTTAAAATAATCTTTAGTTCGATATCATGAGGAATCCCATTTATTGTAAATGCATAGAAATTTTCAGGCTTCTAGATCTATAAACGAGGTGAAGTTGGGAGAAGGATTAAATTATATAAAACAACTATTGATAAAAAGATCATGCATTTATATTTCAAGGGTATTTACTTCTGTTAACTTGATCACGAAGTGATAACTTGATATATCTAAGCCCCTTAAGTATAAACTTAACCAAAAAATTAGACAATTTATATTTAAGCAACCTCCAATTGGTTAGTTTATGTCTAACAATTGGGGCACAGTTCAGTATAAAGGGGGGGTTGGTTACTCTAAAATTCTTAAAATATTTTTAGAATAAATGTCTTGTATATGATGAAGCTAATTAAGTTTTATTTTTCTTATGTTAAGACAAACCCTTATCAATTATTCGCTTTTACTTACTGCATTTTAATAAATGCAGTAATATTCAAGATAATCGTCTTTACAACTGTCCACTTAAACCATCTTAATCTCACTAGTTTATTGATGAATTCATCATTTGTTTTAAATAAACAAGGGAGTTCTTCTGCAAAATAGTTAATTTGTTTAATAATGATGGTACTCATGTTCCAATTAGAAGACCAAACAATCCAATAAAAACAAGATAAATAATGAGAATGGCCGTAATCTTTGGTGCTTTTCTTTTAAAATTAAAAATGTAACAACAGGTTTTAGTAAATAAAAAAGAAAGTTTGATGTAAAAATTGGAAAAAGCAATGTAAAAACAAAAGTTACAACAGGATTAAATAAAAATGCAATCTTTGTACTAACATAGATAAGGATACCAATTAATAAAAAGCGATTTTGATTTAAACAAAATATATCCTCTTAACAAAATAAACGGGACAGTGTGAAACATTAAACATAAATAATGGGATTCAAAAATGGCTTTTTAAATTAGGTAATCCTCCTATCTCAACATCACCCTCCTATCTCAACATCACCCTCCTATCTCAACATCACCCTCCTATATGAAATAATCTTTTTTTTAATCCTTATTTCAAGGTTGCGAGGACTTAATTATTTAAAAACTTTCTTATTTAGTTTATAATAAACCGTACGGTCTGTTTATTTTTTAAAAGAAAATTTTATAATATTATTAAGTATTTAATTAGAAAGGAAGTTGAATATATTTGATTTATATACCTAATATAATTACAATTGGTAATTTAATTTGTGGCCTTCTGGCTATTTACTCATTATTAGTTCAGGATATTTATTCTGCAGCAACTCTTATTTTTATAGGTCTGTTTTTTGATTTCTTTGATGGTATGATTGCCCGGAAACTTAATGCTGTTTCGGATATAGGTAGAGAATTGGATTCGATGGCTGATATGGTAACCTTTGGCGTAGCCCCATCCATATTTGCCTATTATACATGTCTTTATGAATTATCCATCACCGGAGTTTTATGGATGATAATTTACAGTATTTGTAGTTTGCTTCGTCTCGCTAAATTTAATGTTAAACAAAGTAAGCTCTCTACATTTGTTGGAATGCCTACGCCACTTGCAGGAATTTGTCTTGTCACATTGAGTACTATGCATAACCAAATACTCTTGGTAGTAGGGATAGGTATTATTTCTTGTTTAATGGTAAGTAACATCAAATTCCCACAATTTTAAAAAAATACAATGGAAAGTTTGGGGTCAAAAAATGGAGCAAATTGAAGAATTTATTACGAGTTATGGATACATCGCTATTTTTTTGATGTTAGTTCTTGGAATTGTAGGATTACCCATACCTGATGAAGTGATGATGACAATCGTTGGTTTCTTCACTCATACTGGAGTATTGAATTATCCCCTTGCTATTATAGTAAGCTTTTTGGGGGCGTTGTCAGGTATGATGATTAGTTATCTCATCGGTAGAAAAGCAGGGCGTCCTTTTATTGATAAATTCGGGAAATGGATTGGGCTGAAAGAAAAGAGAATGCTGAAAGTAGAAAATTGGCTAAAAAAGTATGGACCATATTCTCTGATATTTGGATATTTCATTCCAGGAATCAGACATGTAACGTGTTACTTTTCAGGTATTGGCAAGATGGAATTGAAGACATATACACTATTCGCTGCAATTGGTGCCTTTATATGGTGCTTTATTTTTATTACGATTGGAAGAATGGTGGGAATTCTTTATTAAAGAAAGAGTACACGTCCGTTGTAACTTAACGGGTTTGTGCTTCTGATAATCCTTATGTGAAGGAGAAAGATGTAAAATATCTTTTTTTATCTTTGATCTTAAATACCTCCTTGACTATACGGTAACTGTATACTTTAAGATATTGATTATATTCCTAAAAAAATTTAATTAACGAATAAGAAATACAGTAGTTACTGTATATTTCCTGGTTTAGTTGAGTTAACTGATTTGAAAGTTAACAGGTGAAATTTATGGAAACTTTGTTGCAGGACTGAGAATATCAACAACATTACCTTTTGTGTAAGTTTTTTTAGGTAGGTTATGGTTAACACTTTTCTGGTACGTAGTTGATAATCACAATACTTGGTTTGATTATTGTAGCGACCTCTAACCGAAGGATGATTATGATAATAATTAAGGGCATACTAGCTAATCGATATAATCAGTGGATCAGAAATGTAAGGTAAGGAGGTCTATCTATTGAATCAACTTTTAAGAAATAGGGTTTTTGTAATTGTTGCAACAGCCGATTTATTACAGCAAGCCGGCATATGGATTCGGAATATGGCCTTGCTGTTTTATATTATGAACCAAACCAATAATGATCCAACAGCTGTTTCATTACTTACGGCACTTGAATACCTTCCGATTTTCGTATTTTCCTTACTAGGTGGAACATTTGCTGACCGTTGGAATCCCAAAAAAACTGTAATATTAGGGGATACATTGAGTGCAATATCGATGTTGATAATATTAGCTCTCGTATCATTAGGTTTATGGCAGGCTGTATTTGCTGCTACCGTAGTCTCAGCAATTGTTAGCCAATTTTCTCAGCCTTCTTCCTCTGTATTATTTAGGAAACATGTACCAGCCGAACAAGTTGGGGCAGCTATTGGTATTACCCAAAGCCTTATGTCTGTATTTACGATATTTGGTCCGATTGCTGGCACATTTATATATACCCAGTTAGGGCTTAAGTTCTCTCTCATTATATTGTTTGTAATTTTTCTGTTGGCAGCTTTTATTCAGTTATTTTTACCTCCTTCATCAAGAGAAGAAACAGTTAAAAAAAGACCAGCTATGGAGGATCTCAAAGACGGAATTCAGTATGTAATTAAACATTCAAACTTGCGTCTTATCGCTGGGATGTTTCTTCTTACAGGGATGGCAATAGGATTAACCCAACCGTTAGATGTATTTGTCACAATGGAGCGTTTGGGATTACCTAAAGAAGCCGTACAATGGTTTGCAGCTTGCGAAGGTGTGGGCATGCTAGTTGGTGGGATTTTGGCAGCTACCTCTTCAAAATGGGTGGATCGACATCGTAATAATGTCATAACAAGCACGTTAATCCTATGGTCAATCATAACCATTATCGAGGTATTATCCATATTTCCTCTTTTAACAGCTGGGGTTCGCATCATTTCTGGGATTACGACAGCCTTCTTTCAAGTTGTCTTTAATACCCTTATGATTAAAGAAGTACAGGTAGAATACATTGGGAGAACGAATGGAGTTATTACTCCTTTGTTAATGGGAGGCATATTAGTCGGGACACTTGTTTCTGGTTTTATAGTTAATTCTCTTACACTGTTTGGAGTTTACGGACTATCTGCAGTTTTAATTATGTTGTGTACGATTTTAACAGCGAAGTTAAAAGTTTACGATGAAGGGGACAATACAAGAGAATCTGAAATTAAGTAGGAAATTTTGCTATAGAAGAGTTTGAATAAACGAAAAAGGTTATCAAATTATTTTATTTATAATTTGATAACCTTCTGGTTGGAAGTACAATAACCACTATATTAGAAAGTAAAGAAACAGTAAAATGAATAACCCTGAATTTAAAAGATACCCCTTGGTATCTTCAGGCTGTCGAGAAAATCTCGACAGCCTTTATTTTTCCTTAAAATATCCATTCTTCTGTAATAAAATAAAAGAAAGACTAAAAAGGACGGTGTCTTTCTCATGTTCTACACAAGAAATTCTTCTCAAAACGCAGCCGAATTTGTTCTGCTTGACCAACTCGTCGAAGAGGATCATTTGCTTCGAAAAATTGATAAACACATAGACTTCTCTTTTATCATTGAAAAGGTTAAGCCTTACTACAGCGAAAACAAAGGCCGCCCCTCACTCGACCCGCTGATTTTATTCAAAATGATGTTTATCGGCTACCTCTACGGTATCCGTTCAGAAAGACAGCTTGAAAAAGAAATTTACTACAATATGGCGTACAGATGGTTTTTGGGCCTGAATATCAATGACCCAGTTCCGCACCACTCCACCATCAGCTGGAACAGACGCACACGCTTTAAAGATACAACGATTTTCCAAGACATTTTTGATGAGATCGTTCTTCAGGCCATCAATCATGACATGGTGGGTGGACGTGTCCTATTCACCGATTCAACTCATCTGAAAGCCAATGCCAACAAGCACAAATACACAAGAAAAACGATTGAACAGGATACACAAAACTATATCAAAGATTTAAATGAAGCCATTCAAGAAGATCGGGAGGAGCACGGAAAAAAGCCATTACCGGCCAAAGAGGAGGTGAAAGCTGAAAAAGAGATCCGCCACAGTACCACTGATCCGGAAAGTGGATATATGTATCGTGAAAACAAACCGGAGGGTTTCTTTTACTTAGATCACCGAACAACGGATATGAAACATAACATTATCACCGACGCCTATGTTACGCCTGGAAATGTCCATGATTCTGTGCCTTATCTTGACCGATTAGATCACCAAATTGCACGATTTCATTTTGAAGTAGAAGCCGTCGCTCTTGATTCTGGTTATTTAACGACTCCGATCTGTAAAGGGTTAGCCGACCGCCATATTTTTGGCGTTATTGCCCATAGACGATATCACCCTACTAGAGGCTTGTTTCCAAAATGGAAGTTTCATTATGACAGTGAACAAGACAGTTACATTTGCCCGAACCAGCAGGTACTTACATACTCAACAACTGACCGAAAAGGCTACAGGTCATATAAATCAAATCCTGAAACCTGTTCCGCATGCCCATTGCTTGCGCAATGCACAAGATCAAAGAACCGCCAGAAGATCATCACCCGGCATGTATGGGAGGACCATAAAGAAAAGGTCAGACAAAATCGTTTATCTGTTTCAGGAAAAACCCTCTATAAAAAAAGAAAAGAAAAAATAGAGCGAAGCTTTGCAGATTCAAAACAGCTGCATGGGCTTCGCTATTGCAGGTTGAGGGGAAAACGGAATGTGAGTGAACAAGTTCTCCTCACAGCCGCATGCCAGAACATGAAGAAGATTGCCACATACCTAGCCAAGCAGGGCTAGGTATGTGGGAGCTCTTTTTGAGTTTTTGAAATCCGCTGAATAACTAAGGAAACAGCAAAAAACAAAAAAGCTTGTAGAAAAAACGTCGTTTTCTCTACAAGCTGAAGATACCCCTTGGTATCTTTTTTATCTAATCGTGATAATCCGATTTTTTTTGAATCCAAATTTATTTTTAGAAATTACTTTTTTTAAAAGGAAAGGACATAGAATACTTCCGGCTAACCCGATGCATTCGTAAAAAACATTATTTTTATATTTAAAAATCCAATATGCTGTCGACCCTATGATCATTTCGAAAATCAAAAATTCTTTTAATTGTTTTTTTGATAAAGAGATGATTAAAATTCTTGTTAGTTTCAGTTTATTCATGGTGATCACCGCCTCATTGAACAAATATATTCAGGAATTTTATAATAAATTACAAGTATGAACCAACTGGTCGGTTCTGTTGGCAGAAAGTCACTGAATGTATTTTTTGGCTACTCTAACAGACATTGCACCAGTGGCATTTTATTTGCCTAGTTAAAAAAACTCTTTATTGGGGACTTAGGCATTAGTAAATGTCGGATAAAAACCGATGGTTTCAAACTATTGTTTTTTTATAATGTTTTCATACTCATTGAAAATGATCTCATTAGGACAAACACTTGCTACATAGCATTACCCAAGGGGTGATGCATTTTTATGAAGGTAATAATCATCGAAGGACCGCAAGCTGACAAATGCATTAACGATTGCTATCATTATTTAATAAAACTTTATAGGAAGGAGATTAAGGGTGATAGCAATATATGTAAGGGTATCGACAGAGGAACAAGCGATCAAGGGATCGAGCATCGACAGCCAGATCGAGGCCTGCATAAAGAAAGCAGGGACTAAGGATGTACTGAAGTATGCCGATGAAGGATTTTCTGGAGAACTTTTAGAACGTCCGGCTTTGAATCGCTTGAGGGAGGATGCAAGCAAGGGACTTATAAGTCAAGTCATCTGCTACGATCCTGACCGTCTTTCTCGGAAATTAATGAATCAGCTTATCATTGATGATGAACTGCGAAAGCGAAACATACCCTTGATTTTTGTAAATGGTGAGTACGCCAATTCTCCTGAAGGTCAATTATTTTTCGCTATGCGTGGAGCAATCTCAGAATTTGAAAAAGCCAAAATCAAAGAACGGACATCAAGCGGCCGACTTCAAAAAATGAAAAAAGGCATGATTATTAAAGATTCCAAACTATATGGCTATAAATTTGTTAAAGAGAAAAGAACTCTTGAGATATTAGAAGAGGAAGCAAAAATCATTCGGATGATTTTCAACTATTTCACCGATCATAAAAGTCCTTTTTTCGGCAGAGTAAACGGTATTGCTCTACATTTAACCCAGATGGGGGTTAAAACAAAAAAAGGCGCCAAAGTATGGCACAGGCAGGTTGTTCGACAGATATTAATGAACTCTTCTTATAAGGGTGAACATAAGCAGTATAAATATGATACAGAGGGTTCCTATGTATCAAAACAGGCAGGAAACAAATCTATTATTAAAATAAGACCTGAAGAGGAGCAAATCACTGTTGCAATTCCAGCGATTATTCCAGCGGAACAATGGGATTATGCTCAAGAACTCTTAGGTCAAAGTAAAAGAAAACACTTGAGTATCAGCCCTCACAACTACTTGTTATCGGGTTTGGTTAGATGCGGGAAATGTGGAAATACCATGACAGGGAAGAAAAGAAAATCACACGGTAAAGACTACTATGTGTATACTTGCCGGAAAAATTATTCTGGAGCAAAGGACCGCGGTTGCGGAAAAGAAATGTCTGAGAATAAATTAAACCGGCATGTATGGGGTGAGATTTTTAAATTCATCACCAATCCTCAAAAATATGCTTCTTTTAAAGAGATTGAACAATCAAATCACCTGTCTGATGAATTAGAACTTATTCAAAAAGAGATAGAGAAAACAAAAAAAGGCCGCAAGCGTCTTTTAACGCTAATCAGCCTAAGCGATGACGATGATTTAGACATAGATGAAATCAAAGCACAAATTATTGAACTGCAAAAAAAGCAAAATCAGCTTACTGAAAAGTGTAACGAAATTCAATCAAAAATGAAAGTATTAGATGATACAAGCTCAAGTGAAAATGCTCTAAAGAGAGCCATTGATTATTTTCAATCAATCGGTGCAGATAACTTAACTCTTGAAGATAAAAAAACAATTGTTAACTTTATCGTGAAAGAAGTTACCGTTGTGGATTCTGACACCGTATATATTGAAACGTATTAAAGAGGGGTGTATGCACCCCCCTTTTGTAATTACAATCTCGTTCTCAATACACCGCGCGGCATACGTCGCCAGCTTTGTCCCTTTTCCGGCGGAATAGCTTTCAATTCCTTTGATCAGCCCGATTGTTCCGATGGAGATTAAGTCCTCTGCATCCTCACCTGTATTTTCGAATTTTTTTACAATATGGGCGACCAAGCGAAGATTATGCTCTATCAGCATGTTCCTGGCATGTTCATCCCCTTTAGCCATGAGCTCTAAGTATTTTTTTTCCTCGCTGCTTGAGAGCGGTTGTGGAAAGGCATTGTTTTTCACGTAAGATACTAAAAAGACAAGCTCTTTAACAACAAAGCCGAGCGCTGCGAAAACACCTGTCACCATCGTCACCTCCACAAAAGTATGTAGGCAAAAGCCTATATGTAAATGTATGTGGGCATAAGGCTGTCTGTGTCTGTACAGGGAAATTTCTCGCAGGGGGGCTTGGCTTTTGTGAGCAATAGACGAATTTCAAATTTTAAAAATAATTTTTATCAGACTCCCATACATGGAAATGTACAAAAAATGTGTAGGATGGGAATGAAAAAGTGGATGGCAGGCCTGTTTCTTGCTGCGGCAGTGCTTCTTTGTTTTATGGTTCCGCAGCAGATCCAAGGCGCTTGTATGTTCGACAAAGTGTTGACTTTCCGCTGTCTCGTTATTCTGAAACAGGGGATCATATTAGAGATGCGATTGCAGAGGGACATTCTGATATTTGCACCATCGACAAGGGTGGAGCGGACAAAAGACGGCAGGAGTCATTAAAAGGAATTCCGACGAAGCCGGGCTAAGACCGGGATGAGTGGCTGATGGCGGTTTGTGAGGAGGGCGGCGCGGGGGCAGATGTCCGATATGTGACGCCTTCTGATAATCGCGGGGCCGGCTCATGGGTAGGGAATCAAATGAGCGGTTATCCTGACGGCACCAGAGTGCTGTTTATTGTGCAGTAATAAAGGAATAGAGGCTCTTTCCTGAGCCTCTGTTGTTATGAACCTTCGCGATGCTGAAGGTTCGGAGGATAGGTTCCTGCTTTTCGCCAATACTGGCGTGTGCCTTCGTCTCGAACAACGATGCCCAGCTGTGCAAGTTCAAGCCGGAATTCTTCCACATCAGTCAAACCCTTTTTGACTTCATTTGTGTTTATGCGTATCACAATTCAGTTCACTGGGAACATAAAAAGTAAAGGCTTTTTAGACAACCAGGAGGAATTGACATGAAAATCGGATTAATCGGGCTGGGAAAAATGGGCATCAACATAGGAAAACAATTGATTGACCGCAAACATCAAGCAGTTGGGTATGATGTAAATCAATCGGCTGTTGATGAATTGAAAGCCTATGGGGCTGAAGGGACAACCAATCTAAACGAGTTGATTTCTTCATTAGATACGCCGCGTATACTATGGGTTATGGTGCCGCATGGCGTTGTCGATGCTGTTTTGCGTGATGTGACACCTTTATTAAGCCAAGGCGATATCATCATTGAAGCCGGAAATTCTCATTATAAAGAATCGATTCGCCGTTACAATCAACTGAAAGAAGCGGGTATCCATTATCTCGACGCCGGAACGTCAGGCGGAATGGAAGGCGCACGCCACGGAGCCTGTTTTATGGTGGGAGGCGACCCAGAAGCATGGGAGGCTGCTGAGCCGCTGTTTCGGGATGCTGCCGTCGAAAATGGCTATCTTTACGCTGGTGAAGCGGGAAGCGGACATTTTCTGAAAATGATTCATAATGGCATTGAGTACGGAATGATGGCTGCGATCGGTGAAGGATTCGAAGTGCTTGAAAACAGCCAATTTGATTTTGACTATGAAAAGGTCGCCAGGGTGTGGAATCATGGCTCTGTCATTCGATCTTGGCTTATGGGGCTGACTGAGCGGGCTTTCTCTAAAGATGCGAAGCTGGATCAGATCAAAGGTATCATGCATTCCTCAGGTGAAGGAAAATGGACGGTGGAAACAGCGCTTGATCTGCAAACAGCAACGCCGGTAATCGCCATGTCGCTATTGATGAGATACCGTTCTTTAACAGACGATACGTTTACAGGAAAGGTTGTCGCGGCGCTTCGAAATGAATTCGGAGGCCATGCGACAGAAAAAAAGTAGGGGGCGCACACGCCTCCTTATTTTTTTTGCACGTTCAGCAGGTGAGGAAACTTTTTATAAACGATCAGCATGATGATGAGAATGTAGGCTCCGTAAATGCTGAAAGACAGCAATTTATTGCTCGCGAAATTGGCACCTGCAATGGTAACAACGACAATATTCGGGATTTTTCCTATGAGAGACGCGAAGAAAAAAACATGCCAGCGAACCTGACTCAGCCCGCATATCACGTTCATAACAAGGGAAGGAATAACCGGGATGAGCCTTCCTAATAAAACAGCGGCAAAAGCATTCTTGTTGAAAGAAGCCTCGTAGCTTTGGATGGCAGGATAGGCCTGAACTTTTTTTCTGGCCCAATCTCTAAGGCTGTACCTGGCGAGAAAAAACAGCATGATTGTACCAAGCATTGAGCCGCTCAGTGTAATCCAGATTCCATTTGCCATTCCGAACACAGCTCCATTTAAAGCGGCTACCAAAGCAAACGGCACAATAGGGAAAAAGACATCGGCAGCAATCAGCAGCATACTGAATAAAACAGAAAACATCCCTCCTGCTTTGATCGCATCAAGCCAAGCCTCTTTCTGAAAAAAACCGACTGCAATGACCGTCAAAATGACGATGATACCCAGTATCTTTTTTAACATGTATGTGTCACTCCCAACTACGGTGATGTCAGGAGCTGAAATCTCCGTCATCTAGAGTTAGTATAACTGGTGTCATGTCAGCGGTCCAATTGAAATTGATATCCGGGTTGGAAACCCATTCTTTTCTATCTTGTAAAATAGGCTGTCCATCTCTCTGTTTTCTCCATTCTTTATATAGTAGGGAGGGATAGAAATGACTAGGCTAAAAAAGGATTATTCCGGCATATCCTGCTTACATTACGGTGCATAATACAGCAAATACAGCCGACGGGGCAGCTGCGAAAAAACACGTCATTTACGTGAAAAAACCAAGCATATCTGTCAGCTGGCATTTTACAGGTGAAGATTCAGTCATTTATCTGCATTTCCCGATAGATGAAAACGGCTGGCATGCTGGTGATGGCACAAATGGGACAGGGAACCGCTCACATTAATAGGAAATGAAATTTGCGAAAATGCTGACGGCGATTTTGAGCAAACAACTGAAATGCCCAGTGAATGATCAGAAAACGAATGAAAGAAATCAATATTCCGCTGAACCATGTCGTTCCCTACAAAAATGGTCCGGGAAAGAATGTCCGCGCAAACTCTTGGATGTCGGGAGTTCTTTTTAAGATGGAATTACTTCCGCCGATACGCCCCAACAGACATCTCCATCATATCCGCTGCCGTCGGGGATGATAAAACTTACTTCACCTTTCTATTCTATCCTGACAAGGGCGCCAAAAATAACGGAATTGACGGAGTTTACGGACCGAAAACCGCAAATGCCGTCAAGCGTTTTCAGCTGATGAACGGATTAACTGCGGCTGGCATCTATGGACCCCAAACAAAGGCCAAGCTTAAATCGAAGGTAAAGTGAATGCAGGGGTACGGGATAACCTGTTTCCAAGGCGGATTCAGGTTATGTTTTTTCTGTGTGATTTGGTGTTTTTTCGAGTGAGAAGAAGGGAATTTTTAAAAGAATCATCGGCCGTGCCTCAATGAAAATAGAATGATTTTTACTGAGGGGGACACGTTAACAGTAAGAAAAATACAGGAAGAACGAGAAACTCTTCGTTGAACGAGGGGGAACAGAGGTATAACATAGTGGTGAGGCTTGTGGGGGTGTAAAGATGAAACATTTTTTTATCCTTTTCCTTCTACTGTTCGTTACAGCTGGATGCGAGGGGGAGGGATACGAAGACGTTGTAGCATTTGGTGACAGCAATACGCGAGGCTCTAATTGGGACTATCGCGATTATCCAAAAGCACAGCAGTGGGTCAATATGTTAAAAACGGCTGAACGCGGAAAGCTTGATATACGCAACGCGGGAATTGGCGGACAGACGACTGAGGATGCCCGACTGCGGTTTCAGGCAGATGTGCTGGATCAAAAACCGAAGTATGTGTTCATTATGTTCGGCACAAATGACGCCGCGATACTGACTGAGGGAAAACCGAGGGTATCGAAGCTGCGTTTTAGAGAAAATCTGGTTTATTTTATTGAAGAAAGCAGAGAGCACGGGATCAAGCCAATCCTAATGACATGTATCCCAATTATTGAAGGGAACGGAAAGCACCATTTGTTTTACTATTCGAGATATAAAGCAGCTGTATTTGAACCGAAAGGCGGGGCTAGAAAATGGCACAACTCATACAACGATATAACAAGGGATGTGTCGAAGCGCATGGATGTCCCTCTTGTAGACAACTGGAAGCATTTTGTAGAAGCAGATGGCGGAAAAGCAACGGATGAAGCGCTTATCCAATCGGGCCTGATAGATCCTTCAGGCAATCATATGACACCTAAAGGAGCAAGGATTGTATATGAAGGAATACAAGATGGGCAGGTTTTGAAGTACTGAGCCGGACAACGGCCTAAGCCGTTTTATTTCTCCTACATAGGCTGTTATAAATCTTATGTAAGGAGGCGCTTCAATGTATGGCGCAGGCAGGGCATATGGATATGCTTTTATCGTTGTTTTAGTTGTTGTTCTTCTGGTTGTGGGCGGCATATATTGGTTAGCATAGCTACCGTCCCTTGAAAACACCTCTTTTTAGGGGTGTTTTTTGCTGAAAACAGTAGTAAAGCCCGCAACCGAAGTGATATAATATCAGTCATCTGAGTAAAAAAAGGAAATACGCCCGGAAAAAATAGACAAGTTCCTATTAAGAAGATACGGAAATAATATGTCCGAGCGATCTTCTTTTTATTTCGTTTTCAATTAACTCGATAAAGTCACGGTTTAAATTCATTTCAGTGGCTTTGAAATAAGATTCTATTAGTAATTCATCAGACAGTTTTCTCATGCTTGGAACCCAATTAATGGGAGAGTCACCTCCTTAAAAGTTGGAATCATTCATGAATGTAACGCATATATTGATACGTTGCGCATATCTGAGGCTGAAGTTACCTTTAATCTACCATGAAATGCATATAAGAACAATCGTTCTGTTATCCACACCAAAAAGTGGATAACTTGTGAGTATCGTGTTTATAATTTGTCTAAAGAGTGATGTAATAAGAGTGGATAGTGTGTGTAATTTTATCCACACCTGGTGAAGAAACCCAATTTTTGTCGAAATTTTTTTGCTCAGTTTTTCTTTCGGCACAAGTTCGATTTTTTTCGACAATCATTTAAAGAGAAAAGGGAAGGGTGCAGGTTTTGTTAAAAAAGTTTTTTTTACCTGACGAGTTTGTAAAAAATATTTTTCATATTACACCTGAGAAATTAAAAGAACGAAATGTAAAAGGAATCATTACTGACCTGGATAATACGCTTGTTGAGTGGGACAGGCCGAACGCGACGCCGCGTTTGATCGAGTGGTTTGAAGAAATGAAGGAGCACGGCATTAAAGTGACGATTGTCTCTAATAATAATGAAAGAAGAGTAAAACTTTTTTCAGAACCGCTTGGAATTCCATTCATCTATAAAGCGAGAAAACCGATGGGCAAAGCCTTTAACAGAGCGGTGCGCAATATGGAACTGAAAAAAGAAGACTGCGTGGTCATTGGAGACCAGCTTTTGACCGATGTGCTCGGGGGAAACCGTAACGGCTACCATACGATTTTGGTCGTGCCTGTTGCTTCCTCTGACGGGTTCATTACGCGCTTTAACCGCCAGGTCGAACGCAGAATACTGAGTGCTCTCAAACGAAAAGGGCATATTCAGTGGGAGGAGTAAGAAATGGATAAGGTTGTTTGTATCGGCTGCGGAGTAACAATCCAAACCGAGGACAAATCAGGTCTGGGATACGCGCCGCCGGCATCGCTTACGAAAGAAAATGTCATTTGCCAGCGCTGCTTCAGACTGAAAAATTATAATGAAATACAAGATGTTTCCTTAACGGATGATGATTTCTTAAACATTCTTCACGGTATAGGGGAAACGGATTCTCTCGTTGTTAAAATTGTTGATATTTTTGATTTTAACGGCAGCTGGATCAATGGGCTGCAGCGCTTGGTAGGGGGGAACCCTGTCTTATTGGTCGGCAATAAAGCCGATATTTTGCCCAAGTCATTGAAAAGAGAGCGTCTGATCCAGTGGATGAAGCGTGAAGCGAAAGAGCTTGGCTTAAAACCGGTTGACGTATTTTTAGTCAGTGCGGGACGCGGCCAGGGGATCAGAGAAGTCATTGATGCGATTGAGCACTATCGCAACGATAAAGACGTCTATGTTGTCGGGTGTACCAATGTAGGAAAGTCAACCTTTATTAACCGGATTATTAAAGAAGTATCAGGTGAAGAAGATATTATTACGACTTCCCAATTTCCGGGTACAACCCTTGATGCGATTGAAATCCCGCTGGACGACGGCTCAGCGCTTTATGATACACCGGGAATTATCAACCATCACCAAATGGCGCATTATGTCAATAAAAAGGACTTGAAAATACTATCTCCTAAAAAGGAGCTGAAGCCTCGCACATTCCAGCTTAACGATCAGCAAACACTGTATTTCGGCGGGCTTGCAAGGTTCGATTACGTGTCTGGAGAAAGGGCTCCTTTTATTTGCTATATGCCAAATGAGCTGATGATTCATAGAACAAAATTAGAAAATGCAGACGCGCTTTATGAAAAGCATGCAGGGGAATTGCTCACGCCTCCGGGAAAAGATGAAATGGGTGAGTTTCCGGAATTGGTCGCTCATACGTTTACGATAAAAGACAAAAAGACAGATATCGTGTTCTCTGGGTTAGGCTGGGTAACGGTGCATGACGCTGATAAAAAAGTAACTGCTTACGCGCCAAAAGGCGTGCACGTGTTTGTTCGGCGCTCATTAATTTAATGAAAAGGGGAGAGGAGCATGAAAAAGCTGTACGGGGTTATCGGAAATCCGATTGGCCATTCCATGTCACCTGATATTCATAACGCATCGTTGAAAGATCTCGGTTTAGACGGATATTATCATGCCTTCAAAGTAGAAGAGAATGATCTTGAAGATGCGGTAAAAGGAATAAGAGCACTCGGCGTACAGGGCATCAATGTTACTGTGCCGCATAAGGTATCCATTATGAATTATTTGGATCATATTGACGAGAGTGCTAAAGTGATTGGTGCCGTAAACACGGTGAGGAGAGAGGGAGACAAGCTTGTCGGATACAATACCGACGGGGAAGGCTTTGTCAAGTCATTAATGAAGGTATTGGACAAGCCCATCTCTGAGCTGTCATTCTTAATGATCGGCGCGGGCGGAGCGGCAAGAGCCATCTTTACAACAATCGCCCGTGATATACCGAAAAAGTTTGACATTTGCAACCGGACGCTAGAAAAAGCAAAGCAGCTTACAGAATCCGCTCCCTCATTTCACAATAAAGAAGTGTTAAGCATGACAGAAGCAGAAAAGCGGCTTGAGCAGTATGATGTAATCATCCATACAACGTCTGTGGGCATGTATCCGAACGTGGAAGATGCGCCGCTTTCATTGCAGCATGCAGCAAGCTGTGCCGTCGTATGCGATATCGTGTATAATCCAATTCAGACGGCCCTTTTAAAAGAAGCAAACCAAAATGGCCTGAAGACGCTAGATGGAGTGGGCATGTTTGTAGAACAGGCAGCATTGTCTTTCCAATTGTGGACTGGAAAAGAGCCTGATATTGAAAAAATGAGATCGATTGTTATAGGAAAATTAGGAGGAACAGAATGTTAACAGGTAAACAAAAACGTTTTTTACGTTCAAAAGCACATCATTTAACGCCGATTTTTCAAGTGGGAAAAGGCGGGGTAAACGACAACATGATTAAACAAATCGCCGAGGCGCTTGAAGCAAGAGAGCTCATTAAAGTCAGTGTTCTTCAGAATTGTGAAGAGGATAAAAACGATGTGGCGGAAGCTCTTGTAAAAGGAAGCCGATCTCAATTGGTGCAAACAATCGGCAATACGATTGTGTTATATAAGGAATCAAAGGAAAACAAACAAATCGAGCTTCCTTAAAGGTGGTTGAAATGAAGAAAATCGGAATTTTCGGAGGCACGTTTGACCCTCCGCATAACGGTCACCTCTTAATGGCGAATGAGGTGCTGTACCAGGCGGGGCTTGATGAAATTTGGTTTATGCCCAATCAAATTCCGCCGCATAAGCAGGACGAAAACTATACGGACAGCTTTCATCGTGTGGAAATGCTGAAGCTTGCGATTCAGTCCAATCCGTCCTTTAAGCTGGAGCTGGCTGAAATGGAAAGAGAAGGGCCTTCCTATACGTTTGATACTGTTTCTTTACTGAAGCAGCGTTATCCGAATGATCAGCTGTTCTTTATTATCGGTGCTGATATGATTGAATATTTGCCGAAATGGTATAAGCTGGACGAACTGCTGAACCTCATTCAATTTATTGGAGTAAAGCGCCCCGGTTTTCATATTGAAACCCCTTATCCGCTTCTCTTTGCAGACGTTCCGGAATTTGAGGTATCATCAACTATGATAAGGGAACGGTTTAAAAGCAGGAAGCCCACTGACTACTTAATCCCTGATAAAGTGAAGAAGTATGTAGAGGAGAATGGTTTATATGAATCGTGAGGAGGCACTTGCCTGCGTCAAGCAGCAATTGACCGAACACCGATATATCCACACGCTGGGCGTGATGAACACGGCGATCGAACTTGCGGAGCGATTTGGAGCCGACCTTAAAAAAGCGGAAACAGCCGCTATCTTTCATGACTATGCCAAATTCCGCCCGAAAGAAGAAATGAAACAGATTATCGCCAGGGAAAAAATGCCTTCATATTTATTGGATCATAATCCGGAGCTGTGGCACGCTCCGGTTGGCGCTTATTTGGCCCAAAGAGAAGCGGGGATTCAAGACGAAGACATTCTTGACGCCATCAGGTATCATACTTCTGGTCGGCCCGGCATGACACTTTTGGAAAAAGTGATTTACGTTGCCGATTACATTGAGCCCAACCGGGCATTTCCCGGTGTCGATGAGGTGCGTAAGCTTGCTGAGACAGATTTGAATCAAGCGCTCATTCAATCCATTAAAAATACAATGATGTTTCTTATGAAAAAAAATCAACCGGTTTTTCCGGACACATTCTCAACGTATAACTGGCTTGTGTCTGGTAACTGAACAGGAGGAATTTGTGAATGAACCAAAAGTCCATTCTAAAGATCGCAGCTGTAGCTTGCGATGATAAACGCGCAGAAGATATTTTAGCACTGGATATGGAAGGCATATCTCTGGTTGCAGATTACTTTCTGATCTGCCACGGGAATTCAGATAAACAGGTGCAGGCGATTGCTCGTGAAATCAAGGATCAGGCTGAAGAAAACGACATTCAAATCAAAAAGATGGAAGGCTTCGATGAAGCAAGATGGGTGCTCGTTGACCTTGGTGATGTGATTGTCCATGTCTTCCACAAGGATGAAAGAAGTTATTACAATCTGGAAAAACTGTGGGGAGACGCTCCGCTCGCAGATCTTGAGCTTGGAATGAACCAATGATTTATCAAGGCTTTGCAAGCGTGTATGACGAGTTAATGTCGCACGCACCTTACGATCAATGGACAAAGTGGATTGAAGCATCTCTCCCGGAAAAAGGCCGTATCCTCGATTTGGCATGCGGCACAGGAGAGATCTCAATCCGGCTTGCCGAAAAGGGCTTCGAGGTCACGGGGATCGATCTCAGTGAGGAAATGCTTGCTTACGCCCAGCAAAAGGTCTCCAGTAACCAGCCGATTCTTTTTCTTCAGCAGGATATGAGAGAGATGACCGGTTTTGACGGCCAGTTTGACGCTGTTGCGATATGTTGTGACTCATTAAATTATTTAAAAACGAAAAATGATGTCATTGAAACCTTCAAAAGTGTATTTCGGGTGTTGAAGCCTGAAGGCATGTTGCTGTTTGATGTTCATTCATCATATAAAGTTGGTGAAGTCTTTCCGGATAGCACATTTGCTGACCAGGACGAAGATATCAGCTATATTTGGCAGAGCTTTTCCGGAAGTGAAGAGCTTTCTGTCATCCACGATATGTCGTTTTTTGTGTGGAACGGAGAAGCGTATGACCGCTTTGATGAGACGCACGAGCAAAGAACATTCCCGGTTGATGAATACAAAGAAATGCTCGAGAACTGCGGCTTTCAGCTTCACCGCGTGACAGCTGATTTTACGGATGCAGAGCCAACTGCACAATCAGAACGCCTATTCTTCAAGGCGCAGAAATCAAAAACCATCGTTTCCTAAGACGATGGTTTTTTAAAATGCTTTTTTATTCCTTTGCAGGACAGACAAATGTATGAGACACTCGTCTACACATGGAACTGCTTCTTCACTGCGGAAATGTCCTCCTCATACTTCATATGAGTATTTTGGAATACCCGGTGAAACATATCCTGCACACCGCTTTCCAGCGCTTTAATGCCTTCTCCTGTCACACCGCCTTTAACGCAAACCTTTTCCTGCAACGCGGGCAGGGTGTACAATTCCGTTTCTAACAGTTTTCCCATTCCGACAAGCATTTCCTTACACATCAGAATGGCGTCCTGTTTGGATACCGATGTTTCCGATACGGCAGCATCTATAAACCGCTGAATCAGATAGCTCATAAAAGCGGGTCCGCAGCTTACGATATCTGATGCTACCCTTGTAATGTCACTTTCAATTTGCAGCGGATGGGAGATATGCTTCATCAGCTCATTGACTTTCGCTTTTGCAGCTTCTCCGCAGCTTGTGCCGAAAGTGACGAGAGAAACGCCGGCCAGCGCTCTGTTCGTAATACTTGGGATCACTCGCGCCACTTGGCATGGCACATATTGCTCGAGCTGTTCAGTTTGAACGGGGCTTGTAATTGAAATAAGAATATGGTCCTTTCTGACATAAGGCACCGCCCTTGCTAGTAAAGGATATATGTCAAGCGGCTTCACACAAATAAAAATCATCTCGTTTTCAGAAACAAGCTTTTCTAGACTTTCTGTTACATTTATGCTGCTGTAGCGGTTTTTTATGTGTAACGCTTTTTCAATTGTGCGGTTTGTGATTGTGATGTTTGAGGGATCGGCTGCTTTTGATTCAATAAATGATTCTATAAGGATCGTCCCCATATTTCCTGTGCCGATAAAACCAATCTTCACTGATTTCCCCTCCTTTGAGCTATTATCCTCTAAACCATATGTGTGATGAAAATAAATTATGACGAAAGCGGGGAACATGCACGATGAATTGGTTGATCCAGCATAAAAAAGCAATCATTTTAGCGGCTTTTGCGGCTGCTTTCATAGCGGTTATTTTCTTCTTGGCCAGCAGGGAAAACAAAGAGCCGGTAAAGCAGGCTGTATCAACTGAGACAGAAAATCCGGAGGTAAAGCAGGAGGCCGTAAAAGACGATTCAGACGATACCATTGTGATTGATATAAAAGGGGCTGTCCAGCATCCCGGCGTTTATGAGATGCAAACAGGGGACAGAGTATCTCAGGCAATTGAGAAAGCGGGCGGGGCCAGTGAACAAGCAGATGAGATGCAAGTTAACTTGGCGGAGCTGCTGCAGGACGGGACAGTGGTGTATATTCCGAAAAAGGGAGAGGAGGAATCGGGGCGGCAAGTGTCCGGAGACGATGTGAGAAGCGGCGGCGGGAAAGAAGCACTGGTAAATATCAATACAGCAACCTTAGAGGAATTACAAGGCATCCCAGGGGTGGGACCATCAAAAGCTGAAGCTATTATCGCATACCGTGAAGAAAACGGGCGTTTCCAGACAATTGAAGAGATCACGAAGGTGTCGGGAATCGGTGAGAAGTCGTTTGATAAAATAAAGTCTTCCATTACAGTAAAGTGATTTGACGGTCATGCATCATGATAGGTAAACTAAAGGCTAGGCAACACAACATTTGGAGGGAACAACGTGGAACGAATTTCATGGAATCAATACTTTATGGCTCAAAGCCATTTACTGGCGTTGCGCAGCACTTGCCCGAGATTGTCTGTCGGCGCTACTATAGTCAGAGACAAACGCATGATTGCCGGAGGCTATAATGGGTCAATCGCTGGCGGCGTGCACTGCGCAGACGAAGGCTGCCTGATGATAGATGATCATTGCGCAAGAACGATTCACGCTGAAATGAATGCGATTCTTCAATGTTCTAAGTTCGGGGTGCCGACAGATGGAGCGGAGATTTATGTGACGCATTATCCGTGCATTCAATGCTGTAAATCTATCATTCAAGCGGGTATTAAAACAGTTTATTTTGCTGAGGATTACAAAACGAATCCTTACGCGCAGGAATTATTTGAACAGGCGGGTGTCACCGTTGAACAGGTTGAACTCGATGAAATGATCGTTGATTTGAAAAACAGGGAAAAGCTTTCATTTGTAGCTGGTCTTTTAGAGAAACTGGCGGATGCCGGTCTTGCAGAGGAAGATTTGAAGAAAATACATGAACAAGCCAATACACTTTTCACGAGCTATGTGTGATGAATGCGTAGCTCGCGCTTAATATTGCCTTTGGCGGCAGCTTCAGCAACGGCTGGAATCACTGCCGCCGCTTATTTCTCCGCTGTATTTCTTTTCTTCCTCTTTCTCCTTATCATCCTCATCAAAACGAGACACGCTTTTCTCATATTTGTTTCTTTCTTCTCTTTTATATTGTTTTTTGCATTGTATGCCGTCACAGATTCCCAAAATGTTTCTTTATATCAGCGGGGAACCTATCAAGTCAAGGCAGTCATTGACAGCATTCCTAAAATTGACGGCGACCGTATGTCCATGATAGTTAAGACGCCTGATGGCGAAAAATGGGCCGCTTCGTATCGCATTCAGTCTGCCGGTGAAAAAGATCAGCTGTCAAATATAGAGCCGGGAATGGCATGTGAATGGACTGGCACACTGGAAGAACCTAAACACGCAACTGTGCCGGGCGCATTTGATTATAACGAATATCTTTACCGGCAGCATATTCACTGGAACTATTCTATTGCATCTATTCAAAATTGCAGCGAACCTGCTAATTTCAGTTATAAACTGCTCGGTTTAAGAAAAGATATCGTGTCATTCACTAACAGCCTGCTGCCTCCTGCTTCGGCAGGAATCGTACAAGCTCTTATAGTAGGTGACAGATTTTACGTGGAAGACGGGGTGCTTAACGCGTATCAAAAGCTTGGCGTTGTCCATCTCTTGGCGATTTCAGGACTGCACGTCGGCATTTTGACAGCCGGCTTGTTTTATATCATGATCCGTGTTGGAATAACCAGAGAAAAGGCAGCAATCCTGTTGCTGGTATTATTGCCGCTCTATGTGATGTTGACTGGCGCTGCTCCTTCAGTGCTTCGCGCCGCGCTAATGTCGGGAATTTACTTAGCTGGAAGTCTTGTTAAATGGCGTGTACATGCTGCTGGTGCAATCTGCCTTTCATACATCACCCTCCTGCTCTTCAATCCTTACCATCTCTTTGAAGCCGGTTTTCAGCTGTCATTCGCCGTCAGTTTTTCTTTAGTGCTTTCCTCTTCTATTTTTCAGCATGTTAAAACCTCCCTAGGTCAGATGACAATGGTATCACTGATCGCTCAGCTGGGTTCACTTCCCATTCTTCTGTATCATTTTCAGCAGTTTTCTATGATTAGCGTACTGATGAACATGGTGCTTGTTCCCATTTATACATTCTGTGTTTTGCCAGGAGCTATAGCAGGTGTTTTTTTATTAAGCCTTTCCGCTTCGGCTGGCCGGTTGTTCTTCAGCGGGTTTGATTTCCTGATGAGCTGGATCAACAAGCTGATCACAAGAATAGCAGATATTGATGTATTTACAATTATCATTGCACGTCCCGCCCCTGTTTTGCTCTTTTTGTTCACGGCCGCGATCATCGCATTGCTTATGGCAATTGAAAAACGCTCCTTTTCACAGCTGATGATTGATGGGGGCATTTGCTGCGCGGTGCTCTGCCTTCTTTTTATTTATCCGCGTTTTAGTTCTGAAGGAGAGGTCGATATGATTGATATCGGGCAGGGTGACAGCATGTATATCGGTGCCCCGTATCAGCAAGGCCGTGTTTTAATTGATACTGGCGGCACGTTGTCTTACTTATCAGAGCCATGGCGGGAGAAACAGCATCCGTTTTCACTCGGGGAAAAGGTGCTGATTCCGTTCTTAACCGCTAAGGGAATCAAACAGCTTGACGCTTTGATACTGACGCATGCTGACCAAGATCATATCGGGGAGGCGGAGACTCTGCTGAAGCATCATAAAGTGAAGCGTCTCGTGATTCCGAAAGGATTCGTTTCTGAACCTAAAGACGAGAAAGTGCTCCAGGCTGCCAGAGAAGAGGGAGTGGCAATTGAAGAAGTGAAGCGAGGCGATGTATTGCACATAAAGGATTTACAGTTTCATGTGCTATCACCGGACGCACCTGATCCGGCAAGCAAAAATAATTCTTCTCTCGTTTTGTGGATGAAAACGGGCGGTGTGAGCTGGATCTTGACTGGTGATTTGGAGAAAGAAGGGGAGCAGGAGGTTATGCGCATGTTTCCGAATCTAAAAGCAGACGTGTTAAAGGTTGGGCATCATGGAAGCAAAAGCTCTACCGGGGAAGAATTCATCAAACAGCTTCAGCCGGAAACGGCTCTTATCTCAGCGGGAGAAAACAATCGGTACCATCACCCCCATCAAGAAGTTCTGCAACTATTACAGAAACATTCCATCCGCGTGCTGCGCACCGATCAAAACGGAACGATCCAATACAGATATCAGAACAGAGTTGGAACCTTTTCTGTCTATCCTCCATATGATACATCAGAATAACAGAGACGAACTAAAAAAAGACTGCCGAGAAATCAGCAGCCCGGGCAGTCGCTGTTATGAACCAACCAGGTGAATAACCGTTGCCATGACAAACAAGAAGGCGAAAAATCCGAAGGACACAACAAAACCAACAGCTGAATCGACAGCATCATTTCGTTTGCTTTGAACGTTTTTTTCAAAATCATTCAATTCAATCCCTCCTGACTGCTTTAAGTATAATGGAATCGTTTTGAAAAATCTAGAAGCTAAGGTAACGTTTTTTGTTCTGGTGATTATCGCCTTTTTACAAGCTGTCCCGGGGGCTTGCGAACAGGCGTTTAATATAAATGGGGAAGCAGCAGTCAGGCTTCCTCTTTACTATTTTCCAAACTCAATTTAGGATAGAAGGGGATGATGAAAGAGAGGAAGTCGTACAACAATGGTATTTGATGTGTGGAAAAGCCTGAAAAAAGGAGATGTCCATCCGGTTTATTGTTTATACGGAAAAGAGGCGTATTTGCTGCAAGAAACTGTCAGCAGAATTAGACAGACGGTCATTGACCAGGAGACAAAGGATTTCAATCTTTCTGTTTTTGATCTGGAAGAGGAGTCGCTGGATCAAGCGATTGCAGATGCTGAAACGTTTCCGTTTATGGGTGAGCGGCGTCTTGTTATTGTGAAAAATCCGTATTTTTTAACAGGTGAAAAGAAAAAAGAAAAAATTGAGCATAACGTCAGCGCGCTTGAATCATATATACAATCGCCTGCGCCTTACACGGTCTTTGTTCTGCTCGCTCCGTATGAAAAGCTGGATGAGCGGAAAAAACTGACGAAAGCATTAAAGAAGCACGCGTTTATGATGGAGGCGAAGGAATTAAACGCAAAGGAGACGACAGACTTTACGGTTAACCTTGCAAAAACCGAGCAGAAAACAATCGGCACTGAAGCGGCGGAGCATTTGGTTCTGCTAGTGAACGGACATCTATCTTCGATTTTTCAGGAGATTCAAAAGCTCTGCATATTTATTGGAGATCGTGAAGAAATTACACTGGATGATGTGAAAATGCTTGTAGCGAGAAGCCTTGAACAAAATATATTTGAGCTGATTAATAAAATCGTCAATCGGAAACGCACGGAGAGCCTGCAAATTTTTTATGATTTGCTCAAACAAAATGAAGAACCGATCAAAATCATGGCGCTCATTTCGAATCAGTTCCGGCTGATTTTGCAAACAAAGTACTTCGCGGAACAAGGATACGGACAAAAGCAAATCGCTGCTAATTTAAAAGTTCACCCATTTCGGGTAAAGCTGGCGATGGATCAAGCAAGGCTTTTTTCAGAAGCTGAGCTCCGGTCAATTATTGAACAGCTTGCCGTCATGGACTATGAAATGAAAACAGGGAAAAAGGACAAGCAGCTCCTGCTCGAACTGTTCCTTTTACAGCTATTAAAAAGAAATGAAAAAAACGATCCCCATTATTGAGGATCGTTTTTATATTATGCAGAAAGTCCGTTCACTTTTTTAGCCAGTCTTGATTTGTATCGAGCACCGGTGTTTTTGTGTACAAGACCTGTTTTCACTGCTTTATCAATACGTTTAGCTGCTTCAGTAAGAGCAGTTTTCGCTTTGTCAGCTTCGTTGTTTGCAACAGAAGCTTCAACTTGTTTGATTGCAGTACGCATAGCAGATTTGATTGTCGCGTTATGAGCGCGGCGTTCGTTGTTTGTTTTTGTACGTTTAATCGCTGATTTAATGTTTGGCACGTGTTTCACCTCCTAAGATACAACCTGTAGCACAGTGTCTTAAGGTTAAATCTTCTTCACAATAGAACAAATTGTATTCTATCAAACACATCTTTAGATTGCAATATAAATGTAAAGTATTTTTCATTGAAGGATCTCTTTTTAGCATGATTCATTCAGCAAATGGCAACAATATAGGTACTGAATGTGAAGGAGGCCCCTGTATGAAAAAGAGTGAACTGGACGTTAACCAGTATTTGATACGTACCGATTTAGCAGTTGAGACGAAGGAAGCGATGGCCAATCAGAAGGCTGTGCCGGCAAAAGAAATTAGAGGTTTTATTGAAAAAGAACGTGATCGCGGCGGCATAAAAATCCGCACTGTTGATATTACCAAGGAAGGCGCCGAGCTCTCAGGAAAAAAAGAAGGGCGCTATTTAACGCTCGAGGCGCAAGGAATCAGAGAGAATGATTCGGAAATGCAGGAAAAGGTCTCTGCTGTTTTTGCGGAGGAATTTTCGGCTTTTCTTGAAAGCCTTCATATCTCAAAAGATGCGAGCTGTTTGATCGTCGGGCTCGGCAACTGGAACGTGACACCTGACGCGCTCGGACCGATGGCTGTAGAAAATTTATTGGTCACAAGGCACTTGTTTAAGCTTCAGCCGGAAAATGTGCAGGAGGGCTACAGGCCTGTCAGCGCATTTGCACCTGGTGTGATGGGGATTACGGGAATCGAAACAAGCGACATTATTAAAGGGGTGATTGAGGAATCGAAGCCTGATTTTGTCATTGCCATTGATGCACTGGCGGCACGGGCGGTGGAAAGGGTTAACACAACCATTCAAATATCTGACACAGGGATTCATCCGGGTTCTGGTGTGGGGAATAAACGAAAGGATTTAAGCAAAGACACGCTTGGCGTACCGGTGATTGCAATCGGAGTGCCGACAGTCGTTGACGCGGTGACGATTGCCAGCGATACGGTGGACTACATATTAAAACACTTTGGAAGAGAAATGAAAGATGACAGGCCGTCAAGATCGCTTGTTCCGGCAGGCATGGCGTTTGGGAAAAAGAAAGTGCTCACTGAAGAGGATCTTCCTGATCAAAAGCAGCGCCAATCGTTCCTCGGGATTGTCGGAACGCTTGGAGAAGATGAAAAACGGCAGCTCATTCACGAGGTGCTTTCACCTTTAGGCCACAACTTAATGGTTACGCCGAAGGAAGTTGATTCATTTATCGACGATATGGCCAATGTGCTGGCGAACGGATTAAACACAGCGCTTCATGAAAAAGTGTCACAAGAAAACAAAGGCTCCTACAATCACTAAACGGTTCTACTTCCTCTAGCTTGTTCATAGAGTAATTACTAGACAAGCGCTGGAGGGATTCAATGAGAAATAAACGCAGAAACAGACAAATTGTTGTTGCGGTAAATGGCGGGAAAGCGGTAAAAGCCATCTTTCTATTTATCGTAAGCCTTATCGTGATTTTTGTTCTATCCGGTGTGCTGACGTCTCTCCGGCCTGAACTCAGGCCGTCGTCTGACTCCTTTTACGGGATTACTGAGGAATTGCCGGGTGACGTGTTTGCACACTTGCTACGGATGGAAAACCATTATTTCGCTTCTGATCTTTCTCAAACCGACAGCTCATTTCATCTTTCACGTCTTTCTTTGAAGCTGGCAACAAGCATAAACCTTGAAGATCCGCGGAGCTTTCTCGGCCGGGAGCTGCCGGGATTCGCGCAATTCGATACCGAGATTCTGTTAGCTGGACAAGGCACGGATTATACGAATATGCCTGCAGAATCGCCGCCGCCGTCTAAGGTAATGGAGGAAGAAAGAGAAGCGAATTTGGCTGAGATTGAAAAACAGCAAACACAATCAGATCGTGCGCAAAAAGATCCGCCGAAACAAACAACAGGTGATAAAAAGGTGGTCTTTATCTATCACACACATAATACGGAATCATATCTCCCTCTATTAAAAGGCGAGACAGACCCTGACATGGCACGCCACTCCAAGGCCAACGTCACCCTCGTAGGAGATATGTTCGGAAAAGCGCTTGAATCCCAGGGCATCGGAGCTACAGTAAATAAAACCGATATACAGGCGAACCTGAACAAAAAAGGCTTAAACTATGCAAGATCCTATGATGAATCAAGGCCGGTCGTAAAAGACGCGCTCGCATCAAACAAAAGTCTGCAATATATCATTGACATCCATAGGGACTCGCGGCGCAAAAAAGATACGACCGCAACGATTAAAGGGAAAAGCTATGCGAGGGTGGCCTTTGTCGTCGGCAAAAAAAGCAAAAACTTCGAAGAAAACTATAAAATTGCAAGCGAGCTTCATAAATTGATGGAGAAAAAATACCCAGGACTCAGCACAGGTGTCTTTTCAAAAGGCTCGCCGGGCGATAATGGGGTATACAATCAAGATCTTACCGATAGAGCGCTTCTGCTTGAATTTGGCGGAGTAGATAATAACCTCAAGGAACTGCAGCGCTCGGCTGACGCCGCCGCAGACGTATTCAGCGAAATGTACTGGGATGCTGAAAAAGTCAACGCGGAGAGCGGTGAAACGAAAAAACAATAAGAAATAGGTGGTTTAATTGATTGCTTATTTTGGCAAATGCCTGTTGCTTGTCACGATCATGTTTTTAGGCGTGCTGTTTGGCATGCAGCAGGCCAATAACGGGATGTTGAGCATGAAAGGCTATCAAGACCCTTCACTTAAGGGGGCGTTTACGCTCACCGACGGAAAAAATAATGAAAAAGAAGCCTCGATCCTAGGACAAACAGTCACGGCGAAAGATTTAGAAGAAAAACAAAGAGAGCTGGAACAGGTGGAAACGTTCAATATGTTCTCTAAAGCTGGAAAAGCGCTTTCGAACACTGTAACCAACACCGCCCAGTCGATGTATGAATGGATACGGGATATGACTCAATAGGCGTGTGAAAGAGAAAAGCAGCCCAAGATGAACAGGGAACTTTTCTCTTTCTTGTTTTACATTGAATCTTTACAATCCTATTGATATAATCTAAGCTAGTGTATTTTGCGTTTAATAGTAGGAGTGATAGATTGTGACAGATAAAGAAAAGCGTTTAGAGAGGCAGTCGAGAATAAGGAATTTCTCTATCATTGCCCATATTGACCACGGAAAATCGACCTTAGCGGATCGAATTTTAGAAAAAACGTCGGCAATCACTCAACGAGAAATGAAAGAACAATTGCTCGATTCTATGGATCTTGAACGTGAACGGGGCATAACGATTAAGTTAAACTCTGTTCAGCTTAAATACAAAGCAAAAGACGGAGAAGAATATATTTTTCATCTGATTGATACGCCGGGACACGTCGATTTCACATACGAAGTATCCCGAAGCCTTGCTGCCTGCGAAGGAGCGATTCTTGTCGTGGATGCAGCGCAGGGAATTGAAGCGCAGACGCTTGCCAACGTTTACTTAGCGCTTGACAATGATCTTGAAATTCTGCCAGTCATTAACAAAATCGATCTTCCGAGCGCAGAGCCTGAACGCGTGCGCCAAGAGGTAGAGGACGTTATCGGCCTTGACGCATCAGAAGCCGTGCTTGCTTCAGCAAAAGCCGGTATCGGGATTGAGGAGATTTTAGAACAGGTCGTGGAAAAGGTGCCCGCTCCGACAGGAGATCCGGAGGCGCCGCTTAAAGCGCTCATCTTCGACTCGCTTTATGACGCCTACCGGGGTGTCGTGGCGTATATCAGAGTTGTTGAAGGGACGGTAAAGCCGGGACAAAAAGTCAAAATGATGGCTACCGGCAAAGAATTCGAAGTAACAGAAGTCGGTGTGTTCACACCGAAAGCGACTCCGACAAATGAACTGACAGTCGGTGATGTAGGCTTCCTGACTGCCTCAATCAAAAATGTCGGCGACACTCGTGTCGGTGATACGATAACGGGCGCTGCCAACCCTGCAGAAGAAGCATTGCCGGGATACCGCAAGCTCAACCCGATGGTATATTGCGGTTTGTATCCAATTGATACAGCGAAATATAATGATTTAAGGGAAGCTCTTGAAAAGCTTGAGCTCAATGATTCCTCCCTTCAATATGAAGCGGAGACATCACAGGCGCTTGGATTCGGTTTCCGATGCGGATTTTTAGGCATGCTCCACATGGAGATCATACAGGAGCGGATTGAGCGCGAGTTTAAAATCGATTTGATTACAACAGCGCCTAGTGTTATCTACGATGTATACATGACAGACGGTGAAAAAGTTGTTGTCGACAACCCGTCCAACATGCCGGACCCGCAGAAGATTGAACGGGTAGAAGAGCCTTATGTGAAAGCAACAATGATGGTGCCGAATGATTTTGTCGGTGCTGTGATGGAGCTTTGCCAAGGAAAACGCGGCAACTTTATTGATATGCAATATTTAGACGCAAACCGAGTCAGTATTGTCTATGATATGCCGCTGGCTGAAATTGTTTACGAGTTTTTTGACCAGCTGAAATCAAGCACAAAAGGCTATGCGTCCTTCGATTATGAACTGATCGGCTACAAACCGTCTAAGCTTGTAAAAATGGACATTATGCTGAACGGAGAAAAAATCGACGCCCTTTCCTTTATCGTGCACCGTGATTACGCGTATGAACGAGGAAAAGTGATCGTTGAGAAGCTGAAAGATCTCATTCCGCGTCAGCACTTTGAAGTGCCGATTCAAGCGGCGATCGGCCAGAAAATCGTAGCGCGCTCTACGATTAAAGCGATGCGTAAAAACGTATTGGCTAAGTGTTACGGGGGGGACATCTCCCGTAAACGGAAGCTTCTTGAAAAACAAAAAGAAGGAAAACGCCGAATGAAGCAGGTCGGCTCAGTTGAAGTGCCGCAAGAGGCATTCATGGCAGTTCTGAAAATGGACGACAGTCCGAAAAAACAATAGAAGCCGCCGCAGTCTTGTACTGCGGCTTCTTTCTGTAAAGAAGGTGAATTCGTTGAAATCAGCCTATATCCACATCCCGTTTTGTGAGCATATTTGCCACTACTGCGATTTCAATAAATATTTTATTCAAAGCCAGCCTGTCGACGAGTATTTAAACGCGCTCGAACAGGAAATGATAAATACAATTGCAAAAACAGGGCAGCCTCGCCTCAAAACGATCTTTATCGGAGGAGGCACGCCGACCTCTCTATCTGAGGAACAGCTCAAAAAGCTGATGGACATCATCATCCGAGTGCTGAAGCCCTCGAGCGCCTTAGCGGAATTTGCAGTTGAAGCGAATCCGGACGACTTGTCCGCAGCGAAGTTAAACATATTAAAAGAAGCAGGCGTAAACCGTCTCAGCTTTGGCGTTCAAACGTTCGAAGACGACTTGTTAGAAAAAATCGGCCGTGTGCACAAACAAAAAGATGTATTTGCCTCTTTTGAAAGGGCGCGGGAAATCGGTTTTGACAATATCAGTCTTGATTTAATGTTCGGACTCCCGGGTCAAACCCTCAAGCATCTGGATCATTCCTTAGACACAGCTTTATCGCTGGATGCTGAGCATTATTCGGTGTACTCTCTCATTGTAGAACCGAAAACCGTATTTTATAATCTCATGCAAAAAGGGCGGCTGCATCTACCGCCGCAGGAGCAGGAAGCTGAAATGTATGAAATGGTGATGAGCCGGATGGAAGCTCACGGCATTCATCAATATGAAATCAGCAACTTTGCCAAGCGAGGCATGGAGTCAAAGCACAATCTCACATATTGGAGCAATGATGAATATTTCGGATTTGGAGCCGGGGCCCATGGATATATTGGCGGCACGCGTACAGTAAACGTCGGACCTGTTAAACATTACATTGATCTGATCGCTGAAAAAGGCTTCCCCTACAGAGATACTCATGTAGTGACAACAGAAGAGCAAATTGAAGAAGAAATGTTTTTAGGCTTGAGAAAAACAGCCGGTATCAGCAAAAAGCACTTTGCAGAAAAATACGGGCGTTCCCTGGATGCGCTTTTCCCAAGCGTATTAAAAGATCTCACAGAAAAAGGCCTGATTCATCAATCGGAGTCTGCCATTTATTTGACTCATCAGGGGAAATTATTAGGTAATGAAGTTTTTGGCGCTTTTTTGGGTGAGTTATAATTGACATTTTTCTTGTGGTTTGATACTTTTGTTATAGAATTAGCACTCACTTATTGAGAGTGCTAACAGAGGTGATGATGATGTTAACAAATCGTCAGCTGCTGATCCTTCAGGTCATAATCAACGATTTTATTCAATCGGCGCAGCCGGTAGGGTCAAGAACTCTTTCGAAAAAAGATGAAATCACATTTAGCTCTGCAACAATAAGAAACGAGATGGCTGACTTGGAAGAATTGGGCTTCATAGAGAAAACCCATTCATCCTCAGGACGTGTTCCGTCAGAAAAAGGGTACCGGTACTATGTTGACCATTTGCTGTCACCCGTCAAACTGACGAAAAGCGACATGGACCAAATCCACTCGATCTTCAAAGAGAAAATTTTCGAGCTGGAAAAGACAGTTCAAAAATCAGCGCAAATTTTGTCCGATTTGACGAATTATACATCCATCGTACTCGGGCCGAAGCTGAGTGAGAATTACCTTAAACAGATTCAAATCATACCGATTCAGCCCGATAAGGCGGTAGCGATTCTCGTTACCAATACAGGGCACGTGGAAAACAAAACGATTAATTTTCCAGCCAAAATGGATCTGTCTGATATTGAAAAACTGGTGAATATACTAAACGACCGTTTAAGCGGCGTTCCAATGGATGAACTGAATGAGCGCATTTTTAAGGAAGTCGTCATGTATTTAAGACAGCACATTAAGAACTATGACAATATTCTTGACGCGCTTCGTTCAACATTTCATTCCACGAACCACGTTGAAAAACTGTTTTTTGGCGGAAAAATCAATATGCTGAACCAGCCGGAGTTCCATGATATCACCAGAGTGCGGTCGCTGCTTTCATTAATCGAAAAAGAACAGGACGTACTAAAGCTGGTTCAATCCCCCCACACGGGAATTTCGATTAAAATCGGAAAAGAAAACGACTATGCAGAGATGGAAAACTGCAGTCTGATTACGGCTTCTTATTCCGTTGATCAGAAGCAGATCGGCTCAATTGCGATCATCGGCCCGACCCGCATGAATTATTCCAGGGTTGTCAGTCTGCTTCAGCATGTGACTTCGGACTTGTCAAAAGCATTGACAAGTTTGTATGATGAATAAGGGAATTTTGGCAAATTTTATCGAAGGGCAGCACCCGCCCTTCTTCTTACACTTTGAGGGAGGTGAACACAATGTCAGAAGAAAAACAAACCGTTGAACAAAACGAAACAGAAGAGCAAGAAGTCATGGAAGATCAAGCTGCCGCTGAAGAGCAGCGGGAAGAAACAAATGAAAGTGAACGTCTTGAAAATAAAATGAATGAATTGCAAGGTTTGCTTGAAGAAAAAGAAAACAAACTTTTGCGTGTTCAAGCAGATTTTGAAAATTATAAACGACGCAGCCGTTTAGAAATGGAAGCGTCCCAAAAATACCGTTCTCAAAACATCGTGGCTGAATTGCTGCCGGCTCTTGACAGTTTTGAAAGAGCGCTGCAGGTTGAGGCCGACAATGAACAGACGAAGAGTTTGCTTCAGGGAATGGAAATGGTCCACCGCCAGCTCGTAGAAGCCTTAAAAAAAGAAGGCGTGGAAGCCATCGAAGCTGTAGGGCAGGAATTTGATCCAAATCTGCATCAAGCTGTGATGCAGGCCGAAGATGAAAATTACGGCTCCAACATTGTTGTTGAGGAAATGCAAAAAGGCTACAAGCTGAAGGATCGCGTCATTCGTCCTTCCATGGTCAAAGTGAATCAATAATTACATAGCAGGAGGTTATTCAAGTGAGTAAAGTTATCGGAATCGACTTAGGTACAACAAACTCATGTGTTGCAGTGCTTGAAGGCGGCGAGCCTAAAGTTATTGCTAATGCAGAAGGAAACCGCACAACACCATCAGTTGTCGCATTCAAAAACGGTGAACGCCAAGTAGGGGAAGTGGCTAAACGCCAATCTATCACAAACCCTAACACAATCATGTCTGTTAAACGCCATATGGGTACTGATTATAAAGTTGAAGTTGAAGGAAAAGATTACACTCCTCAAGAAGTGTCTGCCATTATCCTTCAACACCTGAAATCATACGCTGAAAGCTATCTTGGCGAAACAGTTTCAAAAGCAGTGATCACAGTTCCTGCATACTTTAACGATGCTGAGCGTCAAGCGACAAAAGACGCTGGAAAAATTGCAGGTCTTGAAGTTGAACGTATCATTAACGAGCCGACTGCAGCTGCGCTTGCATACGGGCTTGATAAAACAGAGGAAGATCAAACGATCCTAGTATACGATCTTGGCGGCGGTACATTCGACGTTTCAATCCTTGAACTAGGCGACGGTGTATTCGAAGTTCGTTCAACTGCCGGTGACAACCGTCTGGGCGGTGACGATTTTGACCAAGTCATCATCGATCATCTTGTGTCTGAATTCAAAAAAGAAAACGGCATTGATCTGTCAAAAGACAAAATGGCGCTTCAGCGTTTGAAAGACGCAGCTGAAAAAGCGAAAAAAGATCTTTCCGGCGTATCTTCTACGCAAATTTCTTTACCGTTCATCACAGCTGGAGAAGCGGGACCGCTTCACCTTGAACTGACATTAACCCGCGCTAAATTCGAAGAGATTTCTTCACATTTAGTAGAGCGTACAATGGGTCCTGTCCGTCAAGCGCTTCAAGATGCAGGACTTTCTGCAAGCGAAATCGACAAAGTCATCCTTGTCGGCGGATCTACACGTATCCCTGCTGTACAAGAAGCGATCAAAAAAGAAACTGGAAAAGAAGCGCATAAAGGCGTAAACCCTGACGAAGTTGTGGCGCTTGGTGCTGCGATTCAGGGCGGCGTTATCACTGGTGACGTAAAAGACGTTGTTCTTCTTGACGTTACACCGCTTTCTCTCGGTATCGAAACGATGGGCGGCGTGTTCACAAAACTGATCGACCGCAACACGACGATTCCGACAAGCAAATCTCAAGTGTTCTCAACTGCTGCTGATAACCAAACAGCTGTTGATATCCATGTTCTTCAAGGTGAGCGCCCAATGTCTGCCGACAACAAAACACTCGGCCGCTTCCAGCTTACTGATATCCCGCCAGCACCACGCGGCGTGCCTCAAATCGAAGTTTCTTTCGATATTGACAAAAACGGTATCGTAAACGTAAGAGCAAAAGACTTAGGCACAGGAAAAGAGCAAAACATTACAATCAAATCGTCTTCAGGCCTTTCTGATGATGAGATCGAACGCATGGTAAAAGAAGCGGAAGAAAATGCTGACGCTGATGCGAAGAAAAAAGAAGAAATCGAAGTCCGCAACGAAGCAGATCAGCTTGTTTTCCAAACGGAGAAAACATTAAAAGATCTTGAAGGCAAAGTGGACGAAGAACAAGTGAAAAAAGCCAATGATGCCAAAGACGCTTTACAAGCGGCGATTGAGAAAAACGAGTTTGAAGAGATCAAAGCGAAAAAAGATGAGCTTCAAACGATCGTTCAAGAGCTTTCTATGAAGCTTTACGAGGAAGCTGCTAAACAACAGCAAGCGCAAGGCGATGCAAACGCAGAAGGCAAAGCGGATGACAACGTTGTTGACGCTGAATACGAAGAAGTAAACGACGACCAAAACAAAAAATAAGTTTTTTTCGAGCCAGTCCCTCTTTTGGGGCTGATCGGAAAGAACCCATTTCATAATCTGATTCAATGATTAGAAAGTCAAAGTCAGGCATCTCTTGGCTTTGACTTTTTTTCTTGCCCGGGATAAAAGGAATTGAAAAATCATAATTCAAAATGATACAATCTAATTTATGTGAGAAATTCGGGAGAGTGAAGCGAGATGAGTAAGCGTGATCACTATGAAGTGCTGGGAGTAAGTAAGAGCGCTTCTAAGGATGAAATTAAAAAAGCTTATCGGAAGCTGTCAAAAAAATATCATCCTGATATTAACAAAGAAGCAGGATCAGATGAAAAATTTAAAGAGGTAAAAGAAGCGTACGAAACGCTGTCTGATGACCAAAAACGGTCACATTACGATCAATTTGGCCATACTGATCCTAACCAAGGCTTCGGCGGCGGCGGTTTTGGCGGCGGCGGAGATTTCGGCGGGTTTGGTTTCGATGATATTTTCTCAAGCATTTTCGGCGGAGGCACAAGACGAAGAGATCCAAACGCGCCGCGCCAAGGGGCCGACTTGCAGTATACGATGACCTTGTCGTTTGAGGACGCCGCTTTCGGTAAAGAAACAACCATTGAAATTCCGCGCGAGGAAACGTGTGATACTTGTAAAGGTTCAGGTGCGAAACCTGGAACAAATCCCGAAACGTGCTCGCACTGCGGAGGCTCTGGCCAGTTGAACGTGGAGCAAAATACGCCGTTTGGAAAAGTCGTAAACAGACGGGTCTGCCACCACTGTGAAGGCACGGGCAAAATCATTAAGGACAAATGTGCGGATTGCGGCGGAAAAGGAAAAATTAAAAAACGCAAAAAAATCAGCGTGACCATTCCAGCCGGTGTAGATGACGGACAGCAGCTTCGTCTCGCGGGACAGGGTGAACCAGGCGTAAATGGCGGCCCTGCCGGAGATTTATTTGTTGTGTTCCACGTACGCGCTCACGAGTTCTTCGAACGTGACGGCGATGATATTTACTGTGAAATGCCGTTAACGTTTGCTCAGGCTGCTCTTGGAGATGAAGTGGAAGTTCCGACGCTGCACGGAAAAGTGAAGTTGAAAATTCCAGCTGGTACACAGACAGGAACAAAATTTAGATTAAGAGGCAAAGGCGTTCAAAATGTCAGAGGCTATGGACAAGGTGACCAGCATATCGTCGTCCGTGTCGTCACGCCGACAAACCTGACTGATAAACAAAAAGACATTATCCGCGAATTTGCCGAGGTCAGCGGAAACCTGCCTGACGAACAGGAAATGAGTTTCTTTGATAAGGTAAAACGCGCGTTCAAAGGCGATTAATTATTGGATGAGGAGTTGGTAGTTTTGAAATGGTCCGAATTAAGCATTCACACAACACATGAAGCGGTCGAACCTATCTCAAATATTTTGCATGAAGCTGGTGCAAGTGGGGTTGTGATAGAGGACCCGCTTGATTTAATAAAAGAACGTGAGAATGTGTACGGGGAAATCTACCAGCTCGACCCCAATGATTATCCAGACGAGGGTGTCATTGTTAAAGCGTACCTGCCGGTTAACAGCTTTCTGGGCGAAACAGTGGACGGCATTAAAGAAACAATCAATAATCTGCTTCTTTACAATATTGATTTGGGCAGAAATCACATCACGATTTCTGAAGTCAATGAAGAAGAGTGGGCGACTGCCTGGAAAAAATATTATCATCCGGTAAAAATTTCTGAAAAGTTTACAATTGTGCCGACGTGGGAGGAATATACGCCGGTCCATACGGATGAGCTGATTATTGAAATGGACCCGGGAATGGCATTCGGCACAGGCACACACCCGACAACCGTACTCTGTATTCAGGCGCTTGAACGCTTTGTGCAAAAGGGTGATAAGGTGATTGATGTCGGTACAGGTTCCGGAATTTTAAGCATTGCAGCTGCAATGCTTAAGGCTGAATCGGTTCATGCCTACGATCTTGACCCCGTAGCTGTAGAAAGTGCACGCCTCAATCTCAAGCTGAACAAAGTGAGCGATATTGCTCAAGTAAAGCAAAACAATTTGTTAGACGGAATTGAAGGAGAACATGAAGTCATTGTTGCCAACATTTTGGCTGAAGTTATTCTTCGCTTTACTTCACAAGCGTACAGCCTGTTAAAAAAAGGCGGTTATTTTATTACGTCAGGTATCATCTCGCATAAAAAACAAGAAGTAAAAGAAGCCCTGGAGCAGGCTGGCTTTACAATCGTAGAAATCCTTTCTATGGAAGATTGGGTCAGCATTATTGCGAAAAAATAACAGTTAGTAGGTGTCACAGCGTATGCAACGATATTTTATCGAGCTCACGAAGCAGCAAATGGAGGAAGCGCCGGCTTTTACAATAACCGGCGAAGATGTTCATCATATTGTGAACGTGATGAGAATGAATGAGGGAGACCAGATTATCTGCTGCTCTCAAGACGGCATCGAGGCAAAATGTGAACTTCAATCTGTTTCCAAGGATCATGTGTCCTGTCTTGTGGTAGAATGGACGAATGAAAACAGAGAGCTTCCGATAAAGGTTTATATTGCAAGCGGCCTCCCGAAAGGAGATAAGCTTGAATGGATTATCCAAAAGGGAACTGAGCTCGGAGCACATGCCTTTATCCCTTTCCAAGCCGCGCGTTCTGTTGTCAAGCTGGATGACAAAAAGGCTAAGAAAAAGCGGGAAAGATGGACAAAAATTGCGAAGGAAGCGGCTGAACAATCGTACCGTAACGAAGTGCCGCAAGTGATGGATGTCCATTCTTTTCAACAGCTTCTTCAAAGGATGCAGGATTTCGATAAATGTGTCGTTGCATACGAGGAGTCATCGAAGCAAGGTGAAATAAACGCGTTCAGCGCGGTTGTAAGCAGCCTTCCGAAAGGATCATCCCTTTTGGTCGTGTTTGGCCCCGAAGGCGGTTTAACAGAAGCGGAGGTTGAGCGGCTCACAGAGAAAGACGGTGTGCCGTGCGGGCTTGGACCGAGAATTTTAAGGACAGAAACCGCTCCGCTTTACGCGTTGAGTGCGATTTCTTATCAAACAGAGTTATTAAGAGGTGATCAATAATGGCAACTGTTGCTTTTCATACGCTTGGCTGTAAAGTCAATCATTATGAAACAGAAGCGATCTGGCAGCTTTTCAAAGAAGCGGGCTATGAAAGAAGAGATTTTGAACAAACAGCTGATGTATATGTCATTAACACATGTACGGTAACCAATACGGGCGATAAAAAAAGCCGCCAAGTGATCAGACGCGCCATTCGTCAAAATCCTGACGGTGTCATCTGTGTCACAGGCTGTTATGCCCAAACCTCACCTGCTGAAATTATGGCGATCCCTGGTGTCGATATTGTCGTTGGAACGCAAGACCGTGAAAAAATGCTCGGCTACATCGACCAATACCGTGAAGAACGCCAGCCGATTAACGGTGTCAGCAACATCATGAAAGCTAGAGTGTATGAGGAGCTTGATGTGCCTGCTTTCACGGACCGGACAAGAGCGTCATTGAAAATCCAGGAAGGCTGCAATAATTTCTGCACATTCTGTATTATTCCATGGGCGCGCGGCCTGCTCCGCTCACGCGACCCTGAAGAAGTCATTAAACAAGCCCAGCAGCTTGTCGATGCCGGATATAAAGAAATTGTTCTTACTGGTATTCATACGGGCGGCTATGGCGAAGACATGAAAGATTACAGCTTCGCTAAGCTCTTGAGAGAATTAGATACTCGTGTTGAAGGCGTGAAACGGATTAGAATTTCTTCAATCGAGGCGAGCCAAATCACAGATGAAGTGATCGAGGTCTTAGACCGTTCAAATAAGATAGTCAACCATTTGCATATTCCTATCCAATCCGGATCAAACACTGTGCTGAAACGGATGAGACGTAAATATACGATGGAGTTTTTTGCAGACCGTTTGCACAAACTGAAAAAAGCATTGCCTGGCTTAGCTGTCACTTCTGATGTGATTGTAGGGTTCCCTGGCGAAACTGAAGAAGAATTTATGGAAACCTACAACTTTATTAAAGAACATCAATTCTCTGAGCTGCATGTTTTCCCTTACAGTAAACGCACAGGAACGCCGGCTGCGAGAATGGAAGGTCAAGTGGATGAAAACGTAAAAAATGAGCGTGTACACCGCCTGATTTCCCTATCCGACCAGCTCGCGAAGGAATACGCTTCCCAGTATGAAAATGAAGTGCTTGAGATTATCCCTGAGGAAGCGTATAAGGAAACAGAAGAAGAAAACATGTTTGTCGGTTACACGGACAACTATATGAAAGTTGTTTTCAAAGGAACGGAAGAGATGATCGGCAAAATCGTGAAAGTCAAAATCCTAAAAGCAGGCTATCCTTACAACGAAGGGCAATTTGTCCGTGTTGTCGAGGATGAAATAACTGAACACATGCGTTTATCTTCTTAACCTTTAAACCGGTGCATCCACATGTACCGGTTTTTTATTTTGCGGGAATGAGAAAGTGAATCAAGCGGTAAAACAAGGTGGTGAGCGGAAGAAATAAAAGAGCTGTCACCACATTAAATAAAAGGCTGAAATGCGCGATTTTTTGTGCGGGATCTGGTGATAGCTGTTCTACAAAGCTGGTCGCTGCTGTCAGGAAAGGAAATACAAGAGCCACACCCAGCACGTTAAACACGACATGGGCATACGCTGTCTGTTTCGCAGCATAGCCGCCGGATACAGCAGCCATAACAGCTGTAATGCATGTCCCGATATTTGACCCGAGCACGACGCTCATCGCCTGTGTCAGTCCGATAATGCCTTCATTCATAAAGCTCATCAAAATACCGATGCAAACGGAGCTTGAGTGAATAATGGCAGTCAGCACCATACCGATAAGCAATGCGGACCAGCTTGAATCGTTCACGTGGTATAGAACGTCTGCTCCTGTTTTCAGCTTTGTAAGCGGTCCTGCAAGGTGACTGAACCCGGTGATGCAAAAAAAGATGATGCCGAGTCCGAGAAAGCTTGTTCCCAGCTGTTTCAAGGGATATCTGCCGGTCAGAAAAAACAATAAGCCGCCAATCAAAAGAATCCAAATCAAAACATCCATTTTAATGGCGATAAATTCAGTTGTAAAGGTAGATCCGACATTTGTTCCCAGAATCATCGGTATCGTCCGTTTAAAAGGAAGGACGCCCGCACTTACAAAGCCGATGACAATGACCATAAAGGCTGAACTGCTCTGAAGAATCCCTGTAAATACAATACTGATAAGGAACGCTTTTAATGGATGGTCTGTAAAAAAGAGCAATCGTTCTTCAATTTTTGAGTACGCCATTGAAATGAGGCCTTTTCGAAGCATGTTCATGCCTGCGAGAAAGAATAATATAAGAGCAATAAAACCGATCAAAATCAACATCCTATTCACCAACCCCTTTCCATCATTATATAGACAGGCAGTCGTACTCATGACGGAAAAGTGAACTCACTTAGTTGACCTGACTGATGGCTTATATTATAATGTCAAAGTACATGTTTATATGTGTAACTTAAAGGTAGTCGATTGGTGTATTCGGAGGGAGGGAAAGAGAATGTCAAAAACGGTCGTTAGAAAAAACGAATCGCTTGAAGATGCTCTTCGTCGCTTCAAACGCAGTGTATCAAAGACAGGTACTTTGCAAGAAGCAAGAAAGCGCGAATTTTATGAAAAACCTAGCGTAAAGCGCAAGAAAAAGTCTGAAGCTGCTAGAAAACGCAAATTCTAAAAGAGGGTGGATTTATGAGTCTTCTTGAGCGTCTTAACCAGGATATGAAGCTATATATGAAAAACCGTGAGAAAGACAAACTGACTGTCGTTCGAATGGTTAAGGCTTCACTTCAAAATGAAGCAATTAAGCTTAAGAAAGACAGTTTGACCGAGGATGAGGAACTGACTGTCCTTTCTCGTGAACTTAAGCAACGTAAAGACTCCCTCCAGGAATTTTCAAACGCTAATCGTTTAGATTTAGTAGATAAAGTTCAAAAAGAGCTGGACATTTTAGAAGTTTATTTACCCGAGCAGCTGTCAGAAGAAGAGCTGCTTACAATCGTAAATGAAACCATTGCTGAGGTTGGTGCGAGCTCAAAAGCGGACATGGGAAAAGTAATGGGTGCAATTATGCCTAAAGTAAAAGGCAAAGCTGATGGAAGCTTAATTAATAAGCTTGTTAGCAATCAATTGTCTTAAATGGCGTAAAAAAGGACATCTTTCTAAGAGAGATGTCTTTTTTTATACATAAAAAAATGAAACCTTTGATACATTGTTACGTATAAAGAGAAGGCACTTATTATAAAAAGGAAGGAGGGATATACTGCCCTTGCTTCATACCAAAGGATTCCGTGCTGCTCTCTTGAGCATATTATTACTTTCTTTATTAGGCGTAGAACTGAACGCAAAAGCAGAAAAACAAACGGTGTATGTCATCCCGGTTGAGAAAAATGTCGAACAGGGCCTCGCCTCGTTTTTGTCCCGTTCGTTACAGGATGCAAAAGAAGCGCATGCAGATCATATTATTCTTGATATCAATACGCCGGGAGGATTGGTCAAATCAGCTATTGATATAGCTTATTCGATAACCGAAAGCGAGGTTCCGGTCACTGCATATGTAAATAAACGTGCGTTGTCAGCTGGTGCATATATTGCCCTGCAAGCCGATAATATTTATATGGCGCCCGGGGGAAAAATGGGAGCAGCCGCGATTATTGACGGTAAAGGCAATGCCGCTGGCCAAAAAGCTGAATCACTTTGGCTGGCAGAGCTTGAAGATGCGGCAGTAAAAAATAATCGCGATCCTAAATATGCGCTCGCTATGGCTGACCCGGATATAGATGCCAAGGAGGTCGGTGCTCCGAAGGGAGATCTGCTTACACTTAACGCTGACAAGGCAATTGATGTAGGCTATTCAGAGGGAACTGCTGACAATGTAACTGCACTCGTAAAGAAGCTTGGTTTCGAAAAAGCGGATATTCGTTATGCAGAGGAAAGCTTTATGGAGAAGACAGCGAGATGGCTGACGAACCCCGTCATTGTGCCTATTCTGCTGACGATTGCTTTTTTAGGTCTGACGGTTGAGCTTTTTTCCCCGGGTGTCGGTATCCCTGGAACGGTTGGGTTCATCGCGTTATTGCTGTTCTTTTACGGGCATCTCGCAGCCGGCCTGGCTGGATACGAGACAGTTCTTCTCTTTGCTGGAGGGGTGATTCTCATCCTGCTAGAGATTTTCCTTCCCGGGGGAATCATTGGATTACTGGGCTTAGGAGCGATTGTTGCGAGCCTGTTTTTAGCCGCGGGAAGCTTCACTGTCATGGCGATTTCTCTCTTGATCGCCTCAGCTGTTTCTATTACAGCATTTATTTTACTGACAAGGGTGTTGGGAAAGCGTATGAAATTCTTTAAAAAATTTGTGTTAAATGATTCGACAAATACGGAGAGCGGCTATGTATCAAATCAAACGCGCACGGACTTAATAGGGAAAGTGGGCATAACCTATACACAGCTGCGTCCTGCCGGCACTGTCATTATTGATGATGAACGCCTTGACGTCGTTTCGGAGGGATCATTTACAGAAAAAGACAAGAAAGTAAAAGTGGTAAGAGTGGAAGGCTCACGCATCGTCGTGAGAGAAATTTAAACAGAATCGAGGAGAATTGATATGGATCCATCAACACTAATGATTTTGGCTATTGTCGTAGTAGGGATCATTGTTTTATCTGTATTTTTTACATTTGTCCCTGTCATGCTTTGGATTTCAGCATTAGCTGCCGGAGTAAGAATCAGCATTTTCACTTTGATAGGAATGAGGCTTCGCCGCGTTATACCAAACCGAGTGGTGAATCCACTGATCAAAGCGCATAAGGCTGGGCTTAATGTTGCCACCAATCAGCTTGAAAGCCATTATCTCGCTGGAGGAAATGTTGACAGAGTCGTCAACGCGCTGATTGCTGCTCAGCGAGCTAACATTGAACTATCATTCGAACGCTGTGCCGCTATCGATCTTGCCGGCCGCGACGTATTGGAAGCCGTTCAAATGAGTGTTAATCCGAAGGTAATTGAAACACCGTTTATTGCCGGTGTGGCTATGGACGGGATTGAAGTAAAAGCGAAAGCAAGAATTACAGTAAGAGCGAATATCGATCGTCTCGTTGGGGGAGCAGGGGAAGAAACCATTGTGGCCCGTGTCGGCGAAGGGATTGTCTCTACAATCGGTTCATCTGAAAGTCACAAAAAAGTGCTTGAAAACCCTGACATGATCTCTCAAACAGTACTCGGAAAAGGATTGGACTCAGGAACTGCGTTTGAAATTCTCTCGATCGATATTGCTGATGTTGACATTGGCAAAAACATCGGCGCGATTTTACAAACCGATCAGGCCGAGGCTGATAAAAACATCGCGCAGGCAAAAGCGGAAGAACGCCGTGCGATGGCTGTCGCCCAAGAACAAGAAATGCGCGCACGCGTAGAGGAAATGCGTGCGAAAGTGGTAGAAGCCGAAGCGGAAGTGCCGCTTGCGATGGCAGAAGCATTGCGTGAAGGAAATATTGGCGTCATGGATTACATGAATATCAAAAACATTGATGCTGACACAGACATGCGTGATTCATTCGGTAAGCTGACGAAAGATTCGTCTGATGAAGACAGTAAATCATAATCTCTCTAAGAAGGGAGAACGCTGATGGAAGATATACTGACCAATCCGCTCATTATCGCAGCGGTTATCGGAATCATATCTATGATTTTCGGTAAAAAGAGCAAAGAGGAAAACAAAAACAGCCAAAACAGAAACAAACCTCAGCAGGTGCAAACGGCTTCTCCTCAAAAGAAGCAGTCTGAGGATGCCCCTGTACCGATTCCTAACCGCATAGAACAGGCAAGACGGGAAGCGGAAGAAAGACGAAGAGAAACAGAAAGAAATCTAAAAGGGCTGGAACGTGATCTTACTGCAGTTAAACAAAAAGCAGTATATACAAAACAAAAAATGCTCCAGGTTAATAAAGATACTGTGGTACAAGGGATCGTCTTAGGCGAGGTGTTCGGGCCTCCAAGGGCAAAAAAACCTCACCATACGATGCGCACGGCCCGCAAAAATTAAAGTGTTAGAACCTCCTTTCAAATCATACATATGAGATGAAAGGGGGTTCTTTTTGTATGGGGCAAAGAAAGAATCGTGTAAAAGCTTGGCTGACAAAAGCATTGGAAATTCCCCCGGACGTTATGATGGATCTGCCGCGGATTACAATGGTTGGCAGACTTCATATCTACATAGAAAACCACAGAGGCCTTTTGCTTTTCAGTGAGAATGAAGTGAGGCTGATGCTGAAGCAGGGCCAGTGCATCATATCAGGTAAAAATTTTGTCATCAAGGCGATTCTTCCGGAAGAAATTCTTTTGGAGGGTACGATTGATGTCGTTCGATATGTTGAGTCATAAAGCCGAGGGGGAAATGTTGTGAAAAATAAATGGCTGTCTTTTTTTTCGGGTAGGGTCCAGCTTGAATTGACGGGAAGAGGGATTGAACGGCTCCTTAATGAATGCACTAGACAAGGGATTCCGGTCTTTCATGTCAAAAAAAAGAAAGAAGCCGTATTGTTATATCTACAGCTTCAGGATGTACATGCCTTTCGGCGGATAAGAAGAAAATTTAAATGTAAAGCCCGATTCATGAACCGGAAAGGATTTCCTTTTCTGTTATTGAAATCAAAGTTGAATATAGGGTTTACGATCGGTTTTGCAATGTTTTTCATCCTTTTGTTTTTGCTTTCCAATATGGTGTGGAAAATTGATGTGACAGGCGCTAAGCCTGAAACGGAACATCAAATGATGCAGCATCTTAAGGAAATTGGCGTCAAAAAGGGGCGTCTGCAGTTTTTAATGATGTCACCCGAAAAAATACAAAAATCGTTAACCAACGGAATAGACAATATCACTTGGGTCGGAGTTGATCTGAAGGGGACGACGATTCACATGAAAGTCGTGGAAAAAAATGAGCCCGAAAAAGAAAAGTATGTTAGCCCGCGCGATATCGTCGCCAAAAAGAAAGCAACCATTACAAGAATGTTTGTCCAAAAAGGTCAGCCGATGGCCGCAATCCATGATCATGTGGAAAAGGGACAGCTGCTTGTTTCGGGACTCATCGGGAGCGAAGAGCATCAGCAGGAAGTCGCCTCAAAAGCAGACATTTACGGAGAAACCTGGTACAGATCCGAAGTGACGGTCCCGCTTGAAACATTATTTAACGTCTATACGGGCAAAGTAAGGACAAAGCACAAGCTTTCTTTTGGCTCTTTGGCCATCCCGATCTGGGGAATGACGCTTAAACAAGAGGAGTTGAAGCATCCAAAAACGGAACAAGAAAAGCATTCGCTCCATTTTCTCGGATTTAAGCTCCCTGTATCCTATATCAAAGAGCAAACGAGAGAAAGTGAAGAGGCTTTGAGAAAATATACGAAAGAAGAAGCGGTTCAAGAAGGCATTAAAATGGGTAAACAGGATGTAGAGGATAAAATAGGCGAAAACGGCGAGGTGAAAAGTGAAAAAGTTTTGCACCAGACTGTTGAGAATGGTAAAGTAAAGTTGATTATTCTCTACCAAGTTATAGAAGATATCGTTCAAACCACACCTATTGTCAGGGAGACTGAAGAATGACAGAACATTTACTTGCGATGAATCAAAAACTGAAAAGCCCGGACGAGGCGCTTTCACTGTTCGGGAATCAAGATTCTTTTTTGAAATTGATGGAGAAAGATCTGAATGTAAATATCATTACGCGCGGCGAAACGATTTATGTTTCAGGCGATGAAGAATCGTTTCAGATTGCAGACAGGCTGCTGGGATCGCTCCTCGCTTTAATTCGCAAGGGGATAGAGATCTCTGAACGTGATGTGATTTACGCCGTCAAAATGGCAAAGAAGAATGAACTTGAATACTTTGAAAGCATGTATGATGAAGAAATTACAAAAACCGCAAAAGGCAAACCAATCCGTGTAAAAACGATGGGACAGCGGGAATACGTGGCCGCTATGAAGCGGAATGACCTTGTATTCGGCATTGGTCCGGCGGGAACCGGGAAAACATATCTGGCTGTCGTAAAAGCAGTCCACGCTTTGAAAAACGGACATATCAAAAAGATCATTTTGACAAGACCTGCCGTAGAAGCCGGTGAAAGCCTTGGTTTTCTCCCGGGTGACCTCAAAGAGAAGGTAGATCCTTATTTGCGCCCGCTATATGACGCTCTTCATGATGTGCTTGGGGCAGACCATACAGAACGTCTGATGGAAAGAGGCGTCATTGAGATTGCCCCGCTTGCATACATGAGGGGACGGACGCTTGATGATGCTTATGTTATACTTGATGAAGCACAGAATACCACGCCTGCTCAAATGAAAATGTTTTTGACGAGACTGGGTTTTGGCTCTAAAATGATCATTACAGGTGACGTTAGCCAAATTGATCTGCCGAAAGGCGTCAAATCGGGACTTGCAGTAGCGAAGGAGATGCTGAAAGGAATAGACGGCATTTCTATGATTGAGCTAGACCAGACAGACGTGGTCAGACATCCGCTTGTTGCGAAAATTATTGAAGCATACGATAAGCAAAATTAATGCTGAATGACCCGATCGCGCGTTATCGGGTCATTTTTATGATTGCTTATGGGCTTGATGTTTCCAGAGGAGGTTCTTGTGTTGAAAAAGAAGGGGAAGACCAAAAGCAGCTCAAAAAAATGGAGCAGCTTTACTAATGCCCGCTCTATGCATGTACTGCTGTATCTTCTGCTGGCTGCCATTATGTTTGCTTTGCTTTTTGTACATGTTAAGCCGGAAACACTTGATTTAGACCTATTTTCAGTCAGCGACAAGACCATTTATGCTCCGGCAACCGTGGAAGATCAAAAAGCCACAGAAGAAAAAAAGCAGGCCGCTGAGGACGCGGTTGAAGATCAATATACATTAAAAAAAGAATACACAGACAATCGGATTGACCTTGTATCATCTATTTTCGAAAGTATCAGCGAAGTGAAAAAATCATCAGAAGACAGCAAATCACCACCATCGGAAAAATCCATGGTGAAGTCTGTGAAGAACAAATTAACGTCAGATGTGAATGATTCCATATCAGAGGATTCCATCAAGACATTGCTGAAAGCAGACAGTGAAGACTTTTCTTTTGTCAGGGATACCGTCATTACGTCAGTGAATTCGGTCATGAGCAGTGAAATCTCTTCGGATAAACTATCTGATGCAAAGGATAAAGTAGAAAAAGAGCTAAAGGGCAATTCTATCCCATCAAAATACTTGGGAGCGGCGACAGAAATCGGGCGTTTTGCTATTATTCCGAATTACGTTTTTGATCCGAAAGCAACGGAGGCAAAAAGACAGGAAGCGTCAGACAATGTCCAGCAGGTTCAGATTAAACAGGGACAGGTGCTCGTTGAAGAAAACGACCTCATTGACCGGGAAGTGTACAGAAAACTCGAACTGACCGGGTTATTAAATAACTCAAATCTCTTTAAACCGATCAGCGGATTATTAATTATGATCGGACTATTCATCGCAACGCTTGTATACTACTTTGAAAAACAAAACCAAAACCTGAAATTCAAAAACCAATCTGTCCTGCTGTTCTCTATTATCACAACGCTTTTGCTTATTATCATGGAGGTTGTTAGTTTATTCCAGAAGATGGAATATAATAATATCGGGTATCTTGTTCCTATTGCGGCCGGCGCAATCTTAATCAAACTGCTGATGAACGAACGCATCGCTATTTTGGGAAGTATCATTCTTGCGATTTGCGGAAGTATGATGTTTAATCAGGGTGTGACGGGAACATTCAATTATGTCATAGGAATTTATTATTTGATCAGCGGAATTTCAGGTGTTTTATTTTTAGGAAAACACAATGCCAGATCAAAGATTTTGCAGACCGGGCTTTTCGTGGCCTTTATTAATATGATTGTTGTTCTTTCCTTATTATTGATCCAAAACACCGCGCTGTCGGGGCTTGAGATCGGCACGTTAATGCTGATGGGCGTTGTGTCGGGGTTTGCTTCGTCAGTATTGATCATCGGCCTGATGCCGTTTTTTGAGACAGGCTTTGGCATTTTATCCACAATGAGGCTGCTTGAGCTGTCTAATCCTAACCATCCGCTTTTGCGCAAAATATTAACAGAAACACCAGGTACATATCATCACAGTGTAATGGTTGCCAATTTGTCAGAGGCAGCCTGCGAGGCGGTTGGGGCGAATGGTTTGCTTGCTAGAGTTGGCGCGTATTACCACGATCTTGGAAAAACAAAGCGGCCGCAGTATTTTATTGAAAACCAAATGAATATTGACAATCCGCATGACAAGCTCTCTCCTCAGCTGAGTAAAAATATTATCATCTCTCACACGACTGATGGTGCGAACATGCTGAGAAGCTATAAATTTCCGAAAGAGCTTGTCGACATTGCTGAGCAGCATCATGGAACCTCGCTGTTAAAGTTCTTTTATTATAAAGCGAAGGAAAAAGGCGACCAGATTACAGAAGAAGAGTTCCGATATCCGGGGCCAAAGCCGCAGTCAAAGGAAGCCGCGATTATATCAGTGGCTGACAGTGTTGAAGCAGCCGTCAGATCCATGCATAATCCAAATCCAGAGCGAATTGAAAAGCTTGTCCGGGGTATCATATCCGATAAGCTGCAGGACGGACAGTTCAGCGAATGCGATTTGACATTTAAAGAGCTGGATACAATCGCCAAAACACTCTGTGCAACATTAAAAGGAATTTTCCACTCCCGGATTGAATATCCGGAGGCTACTAAGAAGGTGAAATAGATGAGTTTACTGATTGATATTGTTGATGAAACGGGGAGTGTCTCTGAAGAGATGCTTAAAGAAGTAGAGAATCTGCTTCAATTTGCCGCTGAGCGTGAAGGCGTTCAGGATCAGGCTGAAGTTTCGGTCACGATCGTTACCAATGAAGACATACAGCAGATTAATAAAGAGTACCGCGGGAAGGATGCGCCGACAGATGTCATCTCATTTGCTCTTGAAGAGGAAGGAGAGGGCGAAGTGGAAATTGTGGGCGCGGAAATACCGCCTGTTTTAGGTGATATTATCATTAGTGCGGACCGTACAAGAGAGCAGGCCGAAGAATATAACCATTCTTTTAAAAGAGAGCTCGGATTTCTAGCCGTGCATGGATTCCTGCACCTTTTAGGATATGACCATATGACGAAAGAGGAAGAAGAGGAGATGTTTACTAAGCAAAAGGATTTGCTGGACGCCTATGGACTCAAGAGATCATAGAAATGAGCTGAAGCGATTCTTCAAAAGCTTCGTGCATGCAGGCAGGGGCATCCGGGAAACAGCGCGGACGGAGCGGAATTTCCAGTTTCATTCCGCAGCCGCGTGTGCTGTTCTCATTTGCGGCTTCCTCGTGGGGCTCAGCCTGATCGAGTGGGCGGTTATTTTCCTTTTGATCGGCGGAATGCTTTCGCTAGAGCTTTTAAATACAGCCATTGAACATACGGTTGATTTAATAACAGACAAACATCACCCGCTTGCTAAAGCGGCTAAGGACGCTGCCGCTGGGGCTGTTTGCGTTTTTGCCATCATTTCGTGTATCATTGGTTTACTTATTTTTTTGCCAAAGCTGTAATCGCTGAAGATTCTTACATTTATTTTACATTTTTAGAAATGGGCGTGAAAAAAAGCGCGCGATTATGTAAAATATAAAGTGATAGCGGTACCATTATAGGTAAGAGAGGAACATGTACACATGAACAGACAGGAATTAATAACAGAAGCATTAAAAGCACGTGATATGGCGTATGTGCCGTATTCCAAGTTTCAAGTCGGAGCCGCTCTTCTTACCAAGGATGGAAAAGTGTACAGAGGCTGCAACATCGAGAACGCGGCATACAGCATGTGCAATTGCGCCGAGCGTACCGCTTTATTTAAAGCTGTTTCTGAAGGGGATACAGAGTTTCAGATGCTGGCTGTTGCGGCAGACACCCCTGGACCGGTATCTCCGTGCGGAGCATGCCGCCAGGTGATTTCTGAGCTTTGCACAAAGGATGTTATTGTCGTAATGACAAATTTACAAGGACAAATAAAAGAAATGACTGTGGAAGAATTATTGCCAGGCGCATTTTCATCGGAGGATTTACATGACGAACGAAAGCTTTAAATCAGGATTTGTATCTATTATCGGAAGACCAAACGTGGGAAAGTCCACATTTTTGAACAGAGTCATTGGACAAAAAATCGCAATTATGAGCGATAAGCCCCAAACGACGAGAAACAAAGTGCAAGGAGTTCTGACGACAGGTACATCACAAACGATTTTTATTGACACACCCGGGATTCATAAGCCTAAGCATAAGCTTGGGGACTTTATGATGAAAGTGGCGCAAAATACATTAAAAGAAGTCGATATGATCTTGTTTATGATCAACGCCGAGGAAGGCTACGGGAAGGGCGACGAATTCATTATTGAGAAATTGCAGAATCTGTCCACGCCTGTATTTTTAATCGTAAACAAAATTGACAAAATTCATCCCGATCAATTGCTTCTGTTAATTGACGAATACCGCGGACGTTATCCTTTTAAGGAAATTGTTCCAATTTCTGCTCTAGAGGGAAATAATATCGAAACATTGCTCACTCAGATTGAAGCATATTTGCCGGAAGGGCCGCAATTCTATCCGAGTGACCAAGTAACCGACCATCCGGAGCGCTTTATCATTTCTGAACTTATCAGGGAAAAAGTGCTGCATTTGACGAGAGAAGAGATCCCGCATAGCATTGCGGTAGCCATCGAATCAATCAAAGGGCAGGACAATGGTTCTGTTCACGTGGCGGCCACGATTGTGGTCGAACGGGACTCCCAAAAAGGCATTGTAATCGGGAAAAAAGGAAGCCTGCTAAAAGAAGTCGGAAAAAGAGCGAGAGCGGATATTGAAGCGTTGTTAGGCTCCCGTGTCTACCTTGAATTATGGGTCAAAGTGCAGAAAGACTGGCGTAATAAAATGTCCCAGCTTCGCGATTTTGGCTTTAAAGAGGATGAATATTAATCTCTCGCTGTGTCATGATCTCACAGGAACAGGGATACATTAGCAAATTTTGTTTAACATGAAATGGAGGACATCTGGTCAAGATAAAGGTAAGAATTTGGAGTTTATGTAAGCTAGTTTAACTACAGAAAGGTGGGTTTCTTGTGTTGAATTTTACCTGGAACGTATTTTCTCAAACAGGAAATGTTGATACGTATCTTCTTTTTAAAGAACTGGAAAAAGAGAACATGGATAGACCCGAAGAACTAGAAGATGAGCTAGCCCGATTTGATTATCCAATTTTATAAACCTCTTGGCCGCTCCTGCTTTAGGAAGGTGCGGAAATGCTGACAAAATGTGAAGGAATCGTTCTTCGCACAAATGATTACGGAGAGACGAATAAAATCGTTACTTTACTGACAAGAGAACACGGAAAAGTAGGTGTGATGGCCAGAGGCGCCAAAAAACCGAACAGCCGTTTATCAGCAGTCAGCCAGCCCTTTTTGTATGGCTCGTTCTTAATGCAAAAAACATCCGGCCTCGGAACGCTTCAGCAGGGGGAAATGATCCTCAGCTTGAGAGGTATCAGGGAAGATCTGTTTTTAACAGCATATGCTGCTTATATCACCGAGTTAGTCGACAGAGGCACAGAAGAAAAAAAGCCGAACCCTTATTTGTTTGAATTCATTTTAGAATCGCTCAAACAGCTGAATGAAGGAACTGACCCGGACGTTATCATCTTTATCGTTCAAATGAAAATGCTCGGTGTCATGGGGCTGTATCCCGAGCTCAATCACTGTGTGCATTGTAAAAGCCAGGATGGGACCTTTCATTTTTCTATCCGTGATAATGGTTTTATTTGCCACCGCTGTTTTGAAAAAGATCCTTACAGGGTTCCGATTAAACCGCAAACAGCAAGGCTGTTGAGACTGTTTTATTACTTTGATTTATCGAGGCTGGGCAATGTGTCCTTAAAACAGGAAACAAAAGCTGAATTGAAGCAAGTGATTGATTTATATTATGAAGAATACTCAGGGTTATATTTAAAATCAAAGCGCTTTTTAGATCAAGTGGAGAGCATGAAACATCTTATGGGCGAAAACAAAAGTTGACATCTGGTCCATCTTTTTATATGATCATTTATTATAAAATATGTTGCAGTGAGAGAAAGAAGTACTTGCGTTTACCTCATAAATTGTAAAGCGACCTTAGGGCGGTGTAAGCTAAGGATGAGCACGCAACGAAAGGCATTCTTGAGCAATTTTAAAAAAAGAGGCTGGGATTTTGTTCTCAGCAACTAGGGTGGAACCGCGGGAGAACTCTCGTCCCTATGTTTGCGGCTGGCAAGCATAGAGACGGGAGTTTTTTGGTTGCCGCCGCAGTCATTTTATGAAGGAAAAGTGGAGGTGCTTGACATGAATATTCAAGACATGATTCTAACCTTGCAAAAGCATTGGTCCAGTCAGGGCTGTGTGCTTATGCAGGCATACGATGTAGAAAAAGGGGCCGGCACGATGAGCCCGTATACATTTTTGCGCAGTATCGGCCCTGAGCCGTGGAAAGTGGCTTATGTAGAGCCTTCAAGACGCCCTGCAGACGGCCGTTACGGGGAGAACCCGAACAGACTGTATCAGCATCATCAATTCCAGGTCATTATTAAACCGTCTCCTGATAATATTCAAGAGCTGTATTTAGATTCCTTGCGCGCGCTTGGAATTGATCCGCTTGAGCATGATATTCGCTTTGTTGAAGACAACTGGGAGAATCCGTCATTAGGCTGCGCGGGTCTTGGCTGGGAAGTATGGCTTGATGGAATGGAAATCACTCAATTTACGTATTTCCAGCAGGTCGGAGGACTAGAGTGTAAACCAGTTTCTGTAGAGATTACGTACGGAATTGAGCGCCTCGCGTCTTATATCCAGGATAAAGAGAATGTTTTCGACTTGGAGTGGACATCAGGGTTTACAGTAAAAGATTTATTCATGATGGCAGAATACGAGCATTCCGTCTATACGTTTGAAACGTCAGACGTTGATATGCTGTTCCAATTATTCAGCACGTATGAAAAAGAAGCGATTAAGCAAATGGATAACGGGCTTGTTCATCCGGCATATGATTATGTGCTAAAATGCTCGCACACTTTCAACCTGCTTGACGCCAAAGGCGCGATCTCTGTTACCGAGCGGACAGGCTATATCGCAAGAGTGCGGAATTTAGCGAGAAAAGTAGCAAAAACCTATTATGAGGAACGAGAAAAGCTAGGGTTCCCAATGCTTAAAGGGGAGGGTTCTTCTCATGAGTAAACAGGATTTACTTTTAGAGATCGGATTAGAGGAAATGCCGGCGCGCTTTTTACATGACAGTATGGTTCAGCTTGGCGAGAAGCTGACAGGCTGGCTGAATGAAAAAAATATCACTCACGGTGAAGTGAAGCTCTTCAATACACCTAGACGCCTTGCTGTATTCGTAAAGGATGTAGCAGAAAAACAGGATGATATTAAAGAAGAAGCGAAAGGGCCTGCGAAAAAAATTGCCCTTGATGCAGACGGGAACTGGACAAAAGCGGCAATTGGCTTTTCAAAGGGCCAAGGTGCAGACGTGAATGACCTGTACATCAAAGAAGTAAAAGGCACAGAGTATGTATTTGTGCAAAAATTCCAAGCCGGCCAAGAAACGAAATCGCTTCTGCCGGAACTGAGCGGCTTGGTTACGAGCTTGAACTTCCCGAAAAACATGCGTTGGGGAAATGAAGATTTGCGTTATATCCGGCCAATCAAATGGATTGTCTCTTTATTTGGACAGGATGTCATTCCATTTTCTATCACAAACATTGAGTCTGGCCGGACAACACAGGGACACCGTTTTCTCGGACATGAAGTGTCAATTGATTCACCTTCCGCTTATGAAGAGCAGCTGAAAGAACAGCACGTCATCGCCGACCCTCATATCCGGAAACAGATGATTCAATCTCAGCTGGAAGCGATGGCTGCAGACAACAATTGGAACATTCCAGTTGACGAAGACCTTCTTAATGAAGTGAATCACTTAGTAGAATATCCGACAGCTCTTTACGGTTCATTTGAATCTGAGTTTTTGACAATTCCTGAGGAAGTGCTGGTCACGACAATGAAAGAGCATCAGCGCTACTTCCCTGTCAAAGACAAAAACGGCGATTTACTGCCTTACTTTATCACAGTCCGAAACGGAAACAGCCACGCGATCGAAAATGTGGCACGAGGCAATGAAAAAGTGCTGCGCGCGCGTTTATCTGATGCTTCATTCTTCTACAAGGAAGATCAGAAATTAAACATTGATGCAAATGTGAAGAAGCTTGAAAACATTGTTTTCCATGAAGAGCTTGGTTCTCTTGCTGATAAGGTCAGAAGAGTCACTTCAATCGCAGAGAAGCTTGCGGGCCGTCTTCAGGCTGATGAAGATACATTAAAACATGTGAAGCGGGCTGCTGAAATTTCAAAATTCGATCTTGTCACGCATATGATATACGAATTCCCTGAGCTTCAAGGAATTATGGGTGAAAAGTATGCGAGAATGCTTGGAGAAGATGAAGCTGTGGCTGCGGCAGTCAACGAACACTATATGCCTAGATCAGCAGGCGGAGAAACGCCTTCTACTTTCACTGGAGCTGTTGTAGCAATGTCCGATAAGCTGGATACAATCGCTTCATTCTTCTCTATCGGCGTTATTCCGACTGGTTCTCAGGATCCTTACGGCCTGCGCCGCCAAGCGAGCGGTATTGTTGCGATTCTTCTTGACCGCAACTGGGGAATTTCGTTTGAAGAGCTGCTTACTTTCGTACAAACCGAAAAAGAAAAAGAACTGCTGGATTTCTTCACTCAGCGTCTGAAATATGTCTTGAATGCTGAACAAATCAGACACGATGTCATCGACGCCGTGCTGGAAAGCTCTCAGCTTGAGCCGTACTCAGCGCTGCATAAAGCACAAGTGCTGGAACAAAAGCTTGGTGCACCAGGCTTTAAGGAAACAGCAGAAGCTCTAGGCCGAGTCATCTCTATCAGCAAAAAAGGAGTTCGCGGAGACATTCAGCCTGACCTGTTTGAAAATGAATACGAAGCAAACCTGTTTGATGCCTACCAAACAGCGAAGCAAAACCTTCAGGAAAACTTCCGCGAAAAAGATTACGAGGCGGCGCTTGATTCACTTGCAGCCTTAAAAGAACCGATCGATGCTTACTTTGATCATACAATGGTGATAGCAGATAGCGAGACATTAAAGGCAAACCGTTTGGCGCAAATGGTAAGCTTGGCGGATGAGATCAAGTCCTTTGCGAATATGAATGCCCTTATTGTAAAATAGAGAGAGAAAAGGCGGTTGCTGTGTGATCGGTAATCGTCTTTTCTCCATTTATATGTTTTTTGTTTGATTGCAAGATAATTACGATATAATATGGATTATTATTTCTTTACATAGACATGAAGTGAAAAGGTGGTGAGTACGATCGAACTAAATAAACGGCAAGAACATATTTTGCAGATTGTAAAAGAAAGCGGGCCAATTACAGGGGAGCATATTGCAGAAAAGCTGAACCTAACAAGGGCAACGTTGCGTCCGGATTTAGCCATACTCACCATGTCAGGATTCCTCGAGGCGCGCCCGAGAGTCGGTTATTTCTACACTGGGAAAACCGGCACCCAGCTCTTGGCAGATAAACTCAAAAAGCTTCAGGTGAAAGACTTTCAATCTATCCCCGTTGTGATTCATGAAAACGTTTCTGTGTACGATGCGATTTGCACCATGTTTTTAGAAGATGTAGGTACTCTGTTTGTGGTGGACCGCGATGCTGTTTTAGTCGGGGTGCTTTCACGAAAAGACCTGCTGAGAGCGAGCATTGGCCAGCAGGAGCTTACATCTGTCCCTGTTCACATCATCATGACAAGGATGCCGAACATTACAGTGTGCAGACGTGAGGATTATGTGATGGACATTGCAAAGCATCTGATAGAAAAACAAATTGATGCACTGCCTGTTATCAAAGATACCGATAAAGGCTTTGAAGTGATCGGCAGAGTGACAAAAACGAATATGACAAAAATACTTGTCAGTTTATCAGAAAATGAAATCCTATAACATCGCAAACTAACGGGGGGATAATATGAATAACCGCATCATCTATGTCGTATCGGATTCCGTCGGTGAAACGGCTGAATTGGTAGTAAAAGCAGCGCTCAGCCAATTTAACGGATCAGCGGACGATACACATGTCAGAAGAATTCCTTATGTTGAAGATATAGGCACGATCAATGAAGTGATTTCACTTGCGAAGGCAGACGGCGGCATTATCTGTTTTACACTCGTGGTGCCGGAAATAAGAGAATATTTGATTGCCGAAGCGGAAAAAGCAAATGTTTTATATTATGATATTATCGGCCCGTTAATTGATAAAATGGAAACAGCCTACGGTTTAACAGCGAAATACGAACCGGGGCGGGTGCGCCAGCTTGATGAAGATTATTTCAAAAAAGTGGAGGCCATCGAGTTTGCAGTGAAATATGATGATGGACGGGATCCAAGAGGGATTTTAAAAGCGGATATCGTTTTGATCGGCGTATCGAGAACGTCTAAAACACCACTGTCTCAATATCTCGCCCACAAGCGCCTGAAGGTTGCCAATGTTCCGATTGTACCTGAAGTTGACCCGCCGGAAGAACTCTTTAACGTTGATCCGAAAAAATGCATCGGTTTAAAGATTAGCCCGGATAAACTGAATCACATTAGAAAAGAACGGTTGAAATCACTCGGACTAAATGACAAAGCGATCTATGCAAATATCAACAGAATCAAAGAAGAACTCGAATATTTCGAAAAGATTGTGGATCGGATCGGGTGCCAGGTTGTTGATGTTTCAAATAAAGCGGTTGAAGAAACAGCGAATATTATCCATCATCTCAAAACAAAAAACATGTAACTCAGGACGCTCCATCCTGGGTTTTTGGCGATGCCAAAAGGGAATAATGAAAAACAATAGCATCTTTGAGAAGTTTGTATTATAATAAAAAATTGTGATAAAATGATTAATTTTAGGTTTAAGGTTCGTGTGATACGAATAAACTATTATGGGTAAGATGTCAAGAATTTCTCCCGGAAATTTTTCGACAAATTCATATACATCCGCAATGATCTAAAGGATGTGCGATTTTGCTTGCTTTTATGCAGGAGTTTAATGGAGGGATGGAGAATTACTCTTCTTAATGAACAAGAAAAGACGATTTTTGTCGATGCTGACGCTTGTCCGGTAAAAGATGAAATTTTGCAAACAGCATCCGATTATAACGTTCAAGTTCTTTTTGTCGCTTCATTTGAACATTATCAGCTTTCCAGAAGCAAGGAAGAAATATGGAAGTATGTTGATCCTCATAAAGAAGCTGCTGATTTATATATCGCAAATCATGTAAAACCGGGAGATGTTGTTGTGACGCAGGACATCGGATTAGCGTCCCTGCTGTTGAACAGAAATGTCTCAGTTATGTCGGAAAGAGGGCGTCTTTACAAAGAAGATACGATTGATTTTGCTCTTGAGAGCCGTCATTTTTCCGGTAAACAAAGGAGAAAAGGCATATACGCCAAAGGTCCTAAAAAATTGAATAAAGAAGATCGAGAACGATTTATTACACTACTGCAAAAAATCCTGTCGAACGATGAAGGGATTTTGCACTAAAGCATCGAATAATGTACGACGGAGTGTTATAGGATGGGAAATCGGATACCAGATGAAATTGTGGATCAGGTGCAAAAGTCGGCAGATATCGTTGAAGTCATAGGTGATTATGTTCAATTAAAGAAGCAAGGCCGAAACTACTTTGGACTCTGTCCTTTTCATGGAGAAAGCACACCTTCGTTTTCCGTATCGCCCGACAAACAGATTTTTCATTGCTTTGGCTGCGGAGCGGGCGGCAATGTTTTCTCTTTTTTAAGGCAGATGGAAGGTTATTCATTTGCTGAGTCGGTTTCTCACCTTGCTGACAAATACCAGATTGATTTTCCGGATGATATCACAGTCCATTCCGGAGCCCGACCAGAATCTTCCGTAGAACAAAAAATGGCTGAGGCTCATGAGCTCTTGAAGAAATTTTACCATCATTTGTTAATAAATACAAAAGAAGGTCAAGAAGCACTGGATTATCTGCTTTCAAGGGGCTTTACGAAAGAGCTGATTGATGAATTTCAGATCGGCTATGCTCTTGATTCCTGGGACTTCATCACGAAGTTTCTCGTGAAGAGGGGCTATAGTGAGACGGAAATGGAAAGAGCGGGTCTTTTGATCAGACGTGAAGACGGAAGCGGATTTTTTGACCGTTTCCGAAACCGTGTCATGTTTCCGATCCATGATCATCACGGGGCTGTTGTTGCGTTCTCAGGCAGGGCTCTTGGCAGTCAGCAGCCTAAATATATGAACAGTCCTGAAACACCGCTTTTTCATAAAAGTAAACTGCTTTACAATTTTTATAAGGCCCGCCTTCATATCAGAAAGCAGGAAAGAGCGGTCTTATTTGAGGGCTTTGCCGATGTCATATCGGCCGTAGACTCCGGTGTGAAAGAGAGTATAGCCACGATGGGAACGTCTCTGACAGATGAGCATGTCAAGATTCTGAGAAGAAACGTCGAGGAGATCATTCTTTGCTACGACTCCGATAAAGCCGGATATGAAGCCACCTTAAAAGCTTCTGAACTTCTGCAGAGTAAAGGATGCAAAGTCAGAGTTGCAATGATTCCTGACGGATTGGACCCCGACGATTACATCAAAAAGTTCGGCGGGGAAAAATTTAAAAACGACATTATCGACGCCAGTGTCACCGTGATGGCGTTCAAAATGCAATATTTCCGAAAAGGAAAGAACCTGTCCGATGAAGGTGATCGCTTAACTTACATTAAAGATGTACTGAAAGAAATCAGCACGCTTTCAGGATCGCTTGAGCAGGAAGTCTATGTCAAACAGCTTGCTTCAGAGTTTTCGCTTTCACAGGAGTCTTTAACCGAACAGCTGGCTGTTTTCAGCAAGCAAAGCAAACCTGCTGACAATGGCGGTGAGACGAAAACACGGCGAGCGCATCTAACGACAAAGGCGAGGCAAAAACGCCTGCGTCCGGCGTATGAAAATGCAGAAAGGCTGTTACTCGCCCACATGCTTCGAGATCGGAGCGTCATTAAAAAAGTGATTGACCGGGTAGGCTTTCAATTTAATATTGATGAGCACCGCGCATTAGCCGCCTATCTTTACGCTTTTTATGAAGAGGGAGCCGAGCTGACGCCGCAGCATCTGATGGCAAGGGTGACGGATGATCATATAAGCCAGCTGTTGTCTGATATTTTAATGCTTCAGATGAATCAAGAACTCAGCGAAGCCGAGTTATCAGATTATGTAAAAAAAGTGTTGAATCACAGAAATTGGTCAATGATAAAAGAAAAAGAAGCGGAAAGAGCCGAAGCCGAAAGGCAAAAAGATTTTTTAAGGGCTGCTTCTCTTGCTCAAGAAATCGTTACATTGAACCGATCTTTAAAATGACTGGAAAACCGATGAGAAGCATGTATTGGCAATGATTCCTTGCGGAGGAGCAAATAGATCGCTTGACCTCATCATGAATTGTCATTTCATTATTCGCACATTATTAAAGGCAGAGAATACGCCTGAATGGACCGAATAAGAATCATACCGCTTATAGAATTCGTTGCAAGCTTTGGAAGGAGGGATCCATAATGGCTGATAAACAAACCCACGAGACAGAATTAACATTCGATCAAGTAAAAGAGCAATTAACAGAGTCTGGTAAAAAACGTGGCGTTTTGACATATGAAGAAATTGCCGAGCGTATGTCCAGCTTTGAAATTGAATCAGACCAAATGGATGAGTATTATCAATTTTTAGGTGAACAAGGTGTTGAATTAATTAGTGAGAATGAAGAAACAGAAGATCCTAATATTCAGCAGCTTGCCAAAGCCGAAGAAGAATTTGACCTTAATGACCTAAGTGTACCCCCTGGTGTCAAAATCAATGACCCAGTTCGGATGTATCTAAAGGAAATCGGCCGGGTTAACCTTCTATCTGCAAAAGAAGAAATCGCCTTCGCTCAAAAGATTGAAGAGGGTGACGAAGAATCTAAACGCAGATTGGCTGAAGCGAACCTGCGGCTTGTTGTCAGTATCGCAAAACGGTATGTCGGACGCGGAATGCTTTTCCTTGACTTAATTCAGGAAGGCAATATGGGTCTGATGAAAGCCGTTGAAAAATTTGATTACCGCAAAGGTTATAAATTCAGTACGTATGCTACGTGGTGGATCAGACAGGCGATTACACGCGCCATTGCCGACCAGGCGAGAACGATCCGGATTCCCGTTCATATGGTTGAAACCATTAATAAATTAATCCGTGTGCAGCGTCAATTACTGCAAGATTTAGGCAGAGAACCAACACCTGAAGAAATTGCGGAAGATATGGATTTAACACCTGAAAAAGTACGCGAAATCTTAAAGATCGCACAAGAGCCGGTATCGCTGGAAACACCGATCGGTGAAGAGGATGACTCACATCTTGGTGATTTTATTGAAGACCAAGAAGCAACTTCACCTTCAGACCATGCCGCATATGAGCTGTTGAAAGAGCAGCTGGAAGATGTGCTTGATACGTTAACTGATCGTGAAGAAAATGTATTGCGTCTTCGATTCGGTCTTGATGACGGCCGTACAAGAACATTAGAAGAGGTCGGCAAGGTATTTGGAGTAACGAGAGAGCGTATTCGACAAATCGAAGCTAAAGCGTTGCGGAAACTAAGACATCCTAGCAGAAGTAAACGTTTGAAAGATTTCCTCGAATAAGATGGAACGGGTCTTGCAGATCCGTTCTTTTTTTATCAAAAAGATATATGGATAATATGCCTTTATTTTACTGAAAATTGATGTCATTTGCAAATGAACATTGTGAGGAAAAAATTCAAAATATGAATCCATATTTTCTATTGTAAGCGTATACAATAAATTATACAATAGAATAAAAAGGATATCAGAGAAATAGACATGCTTCTATTTAATTTTGTATAAAGTGTGAATTAAAAACTTTTGCAGAGCAATCCATTTACTTTTTGTTAAAATAAGTTAGAATTAGAAGTGTTTACATAGGGGAAGGAACAAAAAGGGGGAAGGGAAATGAAATGGAATCCGCTTATTCCATTTTTACTGATCGCTGTTTTAGGTATTGGTCTGACTTTCTTTTTAGCAGTAAAAGGGCTTGATGATTCCAGAGAGATTGCAAGCGGAGGAGAAAGCAAATCTGCTGAAAAAGAACATGCAAACGCTTCACCTGAGGATATTTACAAGGCAAACTGTATCACGTGCCACGGTGAAAATTATGAAGGTGTTTCAGGCCCGAGCTTAAAAGGGATAGGCGATAAGAAAGATGTCGCTGAGATAAAAACCAAGATCGAAAAAGGCGGTAACGGAATGCCATCCGGTCTTGTTCCGCCCGATAAGCTGGATGATATGGCAGAGTGGGTATCTAAAATTAAATAAAAGATCTATTTTTCTCCTTATAGTTCTCAGGCCGCCGAGATGTTCTCGACAGCCTTTTATTTTTTTATGTGCCGCATCAAAAGAAAACAACTGAAAATCATTCACTCAGCTTGGATTCCGGGCTGATTTTTTATATGATAGAAAAGGAAAAAATGATTGAGAAAAGTTGTGATGACAAGTGAACGAATTAAAATTATCGAAACGATTGCAAACAGTAGCCGAGTACATACCGCATGGGGCGGTGATGGCCGATATCGGGTCTGATCATGCTTACCTTCCTTGTTATGCGGTGCTGAATCATAAAGCCAGCGGGGCAATTGCCGGAGAAATAACAAACGGCCCGTTTTTGTCCGCCAAGCGGCAGGTTGAAAAATCAGGCCTAGCCTCGCACATTTCTGTAAGGCAGGGAGACGGCCTGGAAGTGATTAAAAAAGGTGAAGCCGATGCGATTACGATTGCCGGAATGGGCGGATCTTTGATCGCGCAGATCTTAGAGGCGGGTAAAGACAAATTAACGGGAAAAGAACGGCTTATTTTACAGCCGAATATTCATGCTGTTCATATCAGGGAGTGGCTTTATCAGGAAGGGTATGCGCTGATAGATGAGGTGATCCTTGAAGAAGATGGAAAGTGCTATGAGGTGCTTGTCGCCGATGCGGGTGACCGGGATGCGGCTTATGGCGGTATTTCTTTATCAGCCGGAATGCTCGTCGGCCCTTTCTTGGCTAAAGAAAAGAATGCTGTCTTTTTGAAAAAATGGACACAAGAGCTTCAGCACACACAAGGCATTTATGAGCAGATCAGCCGAGCTGCAGCAACAGAGCAAAATAAACAAAAATTAAAGGAGCTCGCCGATCGAATGGAGCTGCTAAAGGAGGTTATTAATCATGGATAAAACTGTAAATGGGCAGCGGGTCATCCAGCTGTTTGAACAATTTTCCCCGAAAGCCTATGCAGTTGAAGGCGATAAAATCGGCTTGCAAATCGGCACCTTAAACAAACCGATTAAAAATGTGATGGTTACGCTTGATGTGTTGGAGAGCGTTATAAATGAAGCCATTGAAAAAGAGGTTGATTTGATTATTGCTCACCATCCTCCTATTTTCAGGCCGCTAAAACATATATCAACAGACCAGCCGGCCGGAAGGTTAATTGAAAAGTGTTTGAAGCATGATATCGCTGTTTACGCAGCTCATACAAATTTAGACGTTGCGGACGGCGGCGTGAATGATTTGCTTGCTGAAGCATTAGAGCTGAGAGAGACGGAGGTACTGGCGCCTACTTATACTGATCCTCTGAAAAAGCTGGCCGTATATGTGCCGAAGGAATATGAAGAGCAGGTCAGAGCGGCGCTCGGAAACGCGGGAGCCGGCCATATCGGCGAATACAGCCATTGTGCGTTTTCGTCTGAGGGAATCGGCAGCTTTAAGCCATTGGACGGCGCTGAGCCTTTTATCGGTGAGGTAGGAGAGCTTGAGCTTGTTCATGAAGTTAGGCTGGAGACTGTGTTTCCTAAAAGCATCGAAAAAGCTGTTATAAAAGCAATGATAAAAAGCCATCCATATGAAGAAGTCGCTTACGATATCTATCCTGTCGAGCAGTCTCCTGCTGAAAAAGGGCTTGGCCGTGTCGGAACACTTAAAAATGAGATGACGCTTAAGGAATTCGCTTTATTCGTGAAAAACAAGCTTGACGTCAATGGCGTCAGAATGGTGGGTGAAGCGGACAGCATGGTGAAGAAGGTGGCTGTTCTTGGCGGAGATGGCAACAAGTATATTCATCATGCGAAACGAAAGGGCGCCGATGTTTACGTCACAGGAGATTTATACTTCCATGTGGCTCATGATGCGATGATGCTTGGCCTGAATGTTGTTGATCCGGGCCATTACGCGGAAAAAGTTATGAAAGAAGGCGTCACGAGAAAACTAACATCAATGTGCAAAGATCAAAAGCTGAACGTGAATATCTTTGTTTCTGAAACAGATACAAATCCATTTGCATTTCTATAAAAAAACTGAGGCTTATTCAGCCTCAGTTTTTTGCTTTTACTTTCGGGAGTATTTTTTTGAGCGGTATATTGTGTTCAGTTGTCCAAGTTGATGGATCTTCATGATCAAACTGCTCCAGAAAGCGAATGACTTCTTTTGTAATCGGCGTTGGTGTTGAAGCCCCCGCAGTAACGGCGACGGTATGAACGCCTTTCAGCCATTCGAGCTTTAATTCGCTCAAATCGCCGATTCGGTATGCTTTTGTGCCGGCTATTTCCTCCGACACTTGAGCGAGCCTATTTGAATTGTTGCTTTTCGGGTCGCCGACAACGATTGTTAGGTCCGCTTTCTTCGCCTGTTCTGATACAGCTTCCTGCCGCACCTGGGTAGCCAGGCAAATCTCTTGGTGATATTCGACATGAGGATATTTCTCTTTGACAAGCTCCATAATGTCGTGAACATCCCATTGAGACATTGTTGTTTGATTGGTCACGATCAATTTTTCTGCTTGGATATCAAGATTTTTCACATCTTCTTCGGTTTCAACTAAGTGAACGATCTCAGGCGCTACACCAACCGCTCCTTCAGGCTCTGGATGCCCTTTTTTGCCGACATAGATGACGTGATAACCTTTGTCTTTCATATCTAGAATTAAATTGTGGGTTTTCGTCACATCCGGACATGTAGCATCAATTGCGACTAATCCTCTTTCTTCGGCGATTTTTCTGACCTCAGGAGAAACACCGTGAGCAGTGAAAATCACAGTGCCTTTGTCAACCTGTTTCAGGATATCCAGACGATTAGAGCCGTCTAATGTAAAGATTCCTTCCTCTTCAAACGCATCAGTGACGTGTTTATTATGAACAATCATCCCGAGGATATAGATGGGTCTTGGCAAGCTCTTATCAAGTGACGCGTTTTTGGCAATGACCATAGCATCAACAACGCCATAGCAATAGCCGCGCGGTGATATTTTAATTACGTCCATTTTTGGTTATCCTCCAATACTGAAGTGAGTAAAAGCAATATAAAAAGCCGTAATCAAACGGCTCTATTCTTGCATTCTTCTGATCTCATTATAGCCAATCTTACTTCAGATATCAAAGAATGTTAAATATATAATCTCGGCTTTGAACTGCCTGATCTTCTCTTTGAAGAAGGAGGGGCAGTTTTATTTTTCTTCGGGGCAGATGTTTTTGATTCTTGCTCTTCACTGTCAGGTTTTTTAGATTTCATGGGGAGAGAAGAACCTTTTTGCTTTGATTTTTTGTCATCGTCTGAGGTCTTTCCTTCAGCCTTGTTCTCTGTTTCTGAGATATCTTCCGCATCTGTTTGTTTTTCATGATCCTCGTTGCTCTCTGTATCATCACTTTTACTTAATTGGCTGTACAGCTTCATCATTGCCGGCAGGTTACGGACTAACGGGCCGTACTGCTGGATCATAGGGGTGACTTGCTGCGCCATGCCAAGCACTTTTTGCACATTCCCGAGCATACTGGATAAAGATGAAGGGTTGGCGATATTTTGAATCCCTTGGAGACCTGCTCCTCCGCTCGCTGCTGCGCCTGCTCCAGGAACTCCGGCGCTGCCAGCGCCTCCTCCGCCGGGCAAAAACCTTGACAGCATTCCTTTTAAGCCCCCGCCTGCACCTGCACTATTTCTCGTCCCGGCATTTGCCTGAGGAAGAAATGGTCCTGATTGCTGAAAACCTTGCTGCTGTCCAAATGAAGGTCTGCGCATATTAGGCGGTCTCCTGCCCATCATTTGCTGATTTGGCATGGGGCGGGGCGGTCCGGGCTGTTGATAATTTCTCATCGGCTGCTGTGGTGAAAACATACTTGTACCTCCTTTCAGCTCTCTCTGCTATTAGAATATGCATGTGCTTCGGTATTTGCTTAACATAACCGAATAAAACAAAAGCCTTGCAACCGTGGTGTTTTTAAGCGAAATCGGGTATAATGTAATGATGGATACATAATGTCCGCTTTAAGGAGCTGGGAAAAATGAAAGAAACGAAATTTGAACTATATGAATTGAAACCGTTTATTATAGATGCAGTACATCGCCTTGGTTTTTACGAACCGACAGATATTCAGAAAAGGCTGATTCCTGCAGTGTTAAAAAAAGAAAGTGTCATCGGCCAGTCACAGACGGGAACCGGAAAGACGCACGCTTATTTACTGCCTTTATTAAACAAAATCGATCCTGCGAAAGATGTCGTTCAGGTTGTCGTCACCGCTCCGACAAGAGAGCTTGCCAACCAGATTCATCAGGAAGCGCTTAAAATTACCCAAGGTGAAGAAGGCGCCCAGATTCGCTCGAAATGTTTTATCGGAGGCACAGATAAACAGAAATCGATTGATAAACTGAAGACACAGCCGCACCTTGTCGTCGGTACACCCGGCCGGATTGCCGATTTAATCAAAGAACAGGCGTTAAGTGTTCATAAAGCGGAATCGCTCGTCATTGATGAAGCGGATTTGATGCTGGACATGGGGTTCATTGCAGATGTGGATTACATTGGTTCCCGCATGCCTGAGGATTTGCAGATGCTTGTGTTCTCAGCGACCATTCCGGAAAAGCTGAAACCATTTTTGAAAAAGTATATGGAAAATCCGAAATACGCCCACGTGGAGCCAAAACAGGTGACTGCCGCGAAAATCGAGCATATTCTCATTCCCTCGAAACATCGTGACAAGGACAAGCTCCTTTTTGACATCATGTCCCATTTGAATCCTTACCTGGGCATTGTGTTTGCCAATACGAAAAACACGGCTGACCATATTGCTCAATATCTGACTGGCAAGGGCATGAAAATCGGCCTGCTGCATGGCGGATTAACGCCTCGTGAGCGGAAAAAAGTCATGAAACAGATTAATGATTTGGAATTCACTTATGTCATAGCAACTGACCTTGCTGCAAGAGGCATCGATATTAAAGGTGTCAGCCATGTGATCAACTATGAGCTGCCGGAGGACCTTGATTTCTATGTCCACCGTGTGGGCAGAACCGCTCGTGCCGGCTCATCAGGACAAGCGATGACCATTTACGAGATTTCTGATGAGGATGCATTAGCCAGACTTGAGAAAATGGGCATCGAATTTGATTATTTAGAGCTTGAAAAGGGCGAGTGGAAAAAAGGCGATGACCGCCAGCGCCGCAAGAAGCGCAAAAAAACGCCGAACGAAGCGGATGAAATGGCGCAGCGTCTCGTGAAAAAACCGAAGAAGGTAAAGCCTGGATATAAAAAGAAAATGAGCTATGAGATGGAGAAAATCAAGAAAAAACAGAGAAGAAACCAATCTAAAAAAAGAAAGTAGGGGAACCTGTTGTTGAGAATAGGCTCACACGTCTCTATGAGCGGGAAACATATGCTTCTGGCTGCAAGCCAGGAAGCTGCCTCTTATGGGGCGAACACGTTTATGATCTATACTGGCGCACCGCAAAATACGCGCCGAAAGAAAATTGAAGACTTAAATATAGAAGCTGGCCGGGCACACATGCAAGAAAACGGCATTGACGAGATTATCGTACATGCGCCTTATATTATTAATATTGGCAACACGACAAATCCGTCCACTTTTGAGCTGGGTGTCGATTTTCTTCGTTCTGAAATTGAACGGACAGCGGCCATCGGAGCGAAACAGATTGTCCTTCACCCAGGCGCTCACGTAGGAGCGGGAGCTGAGGCAGGCATCAAAAAAATTATTGAAGGATTAAACGAAGTAATTGATCCGAATCAAAATGTCCAGATTGCATTAGAAACAATGGCAGGAAAAGGATCAGAGTGCGGCAGAAGCTTTGAGGAGCTTGCACAGATTATCGATGGCGTTACACACAATGAGCTTCTGTCGGTATGCTTTGACACGTGCCATACACATGATGCCGGATATCAGATTGTTGAAGACTTTGACGGCGTGCTAAATGAGTTCGATAAAATCGTCGGCATTGACCGTATAAAAGTGCTTCATATTAATGACAGCAAAAATGTCAAAGGCGCGAGAAAAGACCGCCATGAAAACATCGGCTTTGGTGAAATCGGATTTGAGGCACTGCAGTATGTGGTTCACCATGAGCAGTTAAAAGACATTCCAAAAATCCTTGAAACACCGTATGTCGGTGAAGATAAAAAGAATAAGAAGCCGCCATACCGCTTTGAGATTGACATGCTGAAAGAAAAACAATTTGATGACAATTTGCTCGAAAAAATTTTACAGCAATAAAAAATGGGGGATAGGTCCCCCATTTTTTAGCTTGTGAATTGTTTGAATAGTTCATTAACGGTTTGAGCTGTTTCTTTTGATGTAATGGCCTCTACCTGTTTCAGCAGCCGCATTCGTTCATTCTCATTAAAAATGTTCACATTTTTCCCGTATAACAGGTTTGCTACTTCAATGGCTTGCGGTCTTGTCAAACTGATTCCGTATTGTTTTGAGTACTTCAGCAAATCGTCAGCAGTAGCCTGATTAAGGCGCTGCAAAATAATTCTTTGAAATAAAATCATCGATCGTTCCACCTCCAGACTTAATGTATGGCCAATCATCAAAATGTGTCAGTGTTTAGTGGTAAAATAGATTTATAATTATTTAATATCATTATTTCAGGAAAGGAGATTTTATGACCCCAACCAAACAACATAAGAGAGAAACATTTTCCCGCTTTATGTTCAGGGTCTTCATGATTCTGGCAGGAGCTGCATCTGCGGCTGTTAGCATTGAATTATTTTTAATCCCCAACAATTTTATTGATGGCGGAATTATTGGTGTATCACTTATTTTAGACTACCTCTTTATGTCAACGCCCGTTCTGAATTTCGCTATATTTGTTGTCATTTTAAATATTCCTTTTATGATCTTCGGGTATAAATATATCGGTAAGACCTTCCTTGTCTCAACGATGATTGGAATTGTCGGGCTTGCCGTTATTGAATCCTCGCTTCACCATGTGGAAGCCATTACAACTCAGCCTATTTTGGCAACTGTGTTCGGAGGTCTTTTACTCGGCTTTGGTGTCGGGCTCGTTATTCGAAACGGAGGTTCAATGGACGGCACAGAAATTCTTGGGATTTTGCTGACGAAAAAACTGCCCTTTTCAGTAGGTGAGTTCGTTATGCTCATCAATGTATTCATTTTCATTTGGGCTGGTTTTGTGTTCGGCCCTGAGCAAGCGATGTACTCTTTCATGACTTACTATATTGCGATGAAAACCATTGATGCCGTGATTCAGGGGCTTGATGAAACAAAAGCTGTCATTATTGTGTCAGATCAGTATGACGAAATTTCCGACGCGATTTTGCACCGTCTTGGTCGAGGAACAACAAAGCTGAAGGCCATTGTGTTTGAAGTAGATCATAACGCCTTCATCACCATTATGAATACTCATGAAACGAGAGGCGGAAAATTCAAAAACGCAATTCACTAGGCTTTCATTTACTTTTATTCATTTTATGGGTATAATTTTATCTGTGGTAAAGAAAATGGCTTGCTGGTCAGACAGCTGCCATTTTCTTTTTCATACATGTGATACGTTCTTAAGCAAAGAAAAGGGGGACCCTTCATGAACGTACAAGAAGCGTTGAACCTACTGAAAGAAAACGGATATAAATATACAAATAAACGGGAAGATATGCTGCAGCTTTTTGCTGATTCAGACAAGTATCTTACCGCTAAAAACGTACTGTCCGCATTAAATGATGATTATCCCGGCTTAAGCTTTGATACAATCTACAGAAATCTTTCTTTATATGAAGAACTAGGTATTTTGGAAACAACTGAGCTGTCCGGTGAAAAGCTCTTCCGATTTAAATGTTCGTTTACCCATCATCACCATCACTTTATTTGTCTTGCCTGCGGCAAAACAAAGGAAATTGAGTCATGTCCAATGGACAAGCTTTATGATGATTTGGATGGCTATCAGGTCAGCGGGCATAAATTTGAGATTTACGGCACCTGCCCTGGTTGTACAGCGGAAAACCAAGAAAACACAACTGTGTAATTGTATAGATATGAAAAAAGGGGCCAAGGGCTCCTTTTTCAGTTATTGACACGTATCAAATGATGCTTGTTTTTGTTTATCCATTGAACGGCTTCTAGCCAGTTGCTCACTCTGATGATATTCGAATCAATGGGAAGCTGATTATAAGGGGAATTGAATAAAATCACCGGAATCCCGGCTTCTTTCGCGATCATCATTGCGTTTCCGTGATGATCCTCAAAAAACAAGTCGATGTTGTGATTTTTGACTGCATCCACTTTATGATGGCCGCCAACGAGTTCGATGTGGTCGTAATGAATGTTTTGTCTGTCAAACCATTCATAGGTAATAGTAGTGAGATGAGTTCGTCTGGCTGTAATAAAAATAAGCTTGTGTTCCTCTTTAAGGAGATCAAGTGACTGTTTTGCGTGCTGCGCAAGCATTGCTTCCTTATATATCATCGCTTCATTGTGATTCATCCAATCCCAAAATTCTTCCTGCGTAATATGTAACAGCTTTGTCAAATCATAATCCGTCATATCGTCTAATGAAATGGAAAGATTAAACGAGCGGTTCAAATAAGGGACGAATGTATCCTGAGCTGTTATTGTGCCGTCAATATCTATTCCTAAGCGTAACATGCCCACACTCCTTCAGTTTCATCCTTTCAAGTGTAACATAAACAATTAACATTACCAGAAAAGTTTAGCAAACATGAAACGGGTAAATTGGTTCAAACTATAAAAGCTCCTTTAATAAAACAGAAGGGGGAATTGAAGGTGGCAGATTACGAAAAACGTGACAACAACAGCTACTATGTTGATCATGGTTCTGAAGGCACAAATATTACCCGCGACAATGATGGTTTTTTTGAGGAAACGGCTGCTGAAATCGCAGAACCTTACCGTGCTAGTGATCGAAACAATGATCGAGACAATAACCGCAGCGGCGGCAATGTTAATGAAGGACGGGGAATGGGATATATTGCGTTAGCCTTGTCCATTATTTCTTTGTTTGTACTGCCTGTTTTATTGGGAGCTGCCGGTATTATTGTCGGCTATATCGCAAGAAGAAGAGGTGCCCAGGGCCTGGGAGCTTGGGCGATGGGTATCGGTGTCGTCTCGTTAGTGCTGGGAATATTTATTATTCCGTTTTTTTAACATAAAAAGCTTGACGGGTTCCCGTCAAGCTTTTTGTGTCTCTTCTTTTAATTTTGCTTTTTCAGCTTTAAGCTTTGCGTAGTGTTCCTCAGCTAGAATGTCGATTTCTTTCTTAAGTTCCTCTACCATTGTTTCCTCTGGAACTTTACGAACAATCTTTCCTTTCCGGAACAACAGCCCTTCTCCGCGTGCGCCGGCAATCCCGATATCGGCTTCTCTTGCTTCACCAGGTCCGTTTACAGCACAGCCCAGAACAGCAACTTTGATCGGTGCTTTAATCTTGGAAATATACTCTTCCACTTCGTTGGCGATGCTGATGAGGTCAATCTCAATACGGCCGCAAGTTGGACATGAAATGAGTGTGGCAGCATTGGAGGCTAAGCCGAAAGATTTCAGAAGCTCCCTTGCTACTTTTACCTCTTCCACAGGATCTGCGCTTAATGAAATACGCAAAGTGTTTCCGATGCCCTTGCTTAAAATTGCGCCGAGTCCTGCTGCGCTCTTTACTGTTCCGGCAAACAGCGTTCCCGATTCGGTAATCCCGAGGTGCAGCGGGTAATCAAATGCTTTTGACGCTTTTTCATAAGCCTCGATCGCAAGGTTGACGTCCGATGCCTTCATGCTGACGATAATATCGTGGAAGTCAAGATCTTCAAGAATTTTAATGTGATGAAGTGCGCTTTCTACCATTCCGTCGGCAGTCGGGTAACCGTATTTTTCTAAAATCCGCTTTTCAAGTGAACCAGCGTTTACTCCGATTCTGATCGGAATCCCTTTTTCTTTCGCCGCTTTAACGACCGCTTCGACTTTTTCACGGCGGCCGATGTTGCCAGGGTTGATTCGGATTTTATCGGCGCCGCCTTCAATGGCTTTTAACGCAAGTTTATAATCGAAATGGATGTCTACAACGAGCGGAATGGTAATCCGTTTTTTAATATCTGCAATGGCGTTTGCCGCCCGTTCATCCGGACATGCTACCCGAACGACTTGGCATCCGGCTTCAGCCAAACGGTTAATCTCCGCAACCGTTGCTTCTACATCATGTGTTTTTGTTGTTGTCATGCTTTGGATGACAACTTCATTGTTGCCGCCTATTGTTAAAGGTCCCACTTTTACGGGACGCGTTTTTGTACGATGTGTGATTTCACTCACTTGCAATCGCTCCTTAATTGTAGTTGCCGCTTCTAGATGTAACAATTCTAGTATGGTGTATGTGAATTTATTTTACAAATTACATTGTAACAGTGTCTTCGCCAAACTGACAAGAAATTAACGTTAATTAAGGGTAGACAGGGAATTTGTACGCTGTTCCGGCTTGAATGGCGTTGGCCCTCACATTCGGATTCAGTGCTTCAAAATCCTTTACAATGTCGTCTGGCGAACCTGCTTGTCCGACAATTGACATAACCGTGTCACCCGGCTGTACCTTAACCGTTTTATAAACGGGTCCTTGTGCAGCCGTTTTTGCTGATGCTTCATAGACAGGAAGGTCCTGAATGGGTATTGTTCCAATTTTAAGATCATAAAAAAGAATAAAAAGGATAAAAACAATGCTGCATACAAAGGTAAGACGCTTCATCACTTTTCCTCCCGCATACGAAATTTTATACCATAGTATGCTTGTCCGTTTAGATTCATGACAAAAGAAAAGAGACTGCGAATGCAGTCTCGGATTATAAAGCAGCTTTTTTGGATGGAATCTCTTTCAATACGAGAAACAGGATGACAAAGTTGACAAACCAGTTCAGTAAAAATTCACTTGGGACGGTCGCTTCTAATGCACGCATGATCGTAAAGAATACGGTCGAAAGGGTGATGGAATAGGCGGAAAGCTTCCAGAGCTGATGGTAGGACAGTTGCTTTCTCTGCGAATTCTTAATGATGACTCCGATAAGCGCCAAGAATGATACTTCAATACATTTTCCTGCGGCAGTTACGAGGAAAATGAGAGCTGAGAGAACAACAACGATCATGGTTTTATTTTGGTTTAAACCTGTAATGACATCTTTCTTCTTTAACTCTGACGGCATCATAGAGTAAGGCATCTCCTGGGCTTGTCCGTCAATGGCCAAAACAAATTTGTTCTGGAGGATGCCGATCGCGTTTTGCTTTGCTTCAATTTGCTTGGTGCCGTAGGCGTCGGTCGGATCAAATACGATAACGAAACCATTTGCCTGTGATTCCGTGGCTTTTTTCGTATCCGTTTGAAGTTTGCCGTTTGAAATTGTGAAATCAGGGAAATCTTTGTTTAACACGGTTTTAAAGGCATTCATTGATTTGACGGTCCCTGAGCTTACATAATAAGCGGTAGGAATTGCAAAAAGGACAGAAAGTAAAAATACATAAAGAATCGCTTTTCCGATTCCTTGAAATCTTGTTTTTGCAATATCACGGGGAGAGTATGTACTTTTGATGAAAAGCTGAAATACATTCACTATCTTCACTTCCTAGCTATACTAATATATGTTGCTTATTGTATCGTTGCCTGCGTGTGAATACAAGGAAGACATAAAGAAGACAGGTGTAAAAGGGAGGAAGGATGCTATGGATATGTTGTATTGGTTGTTGATTGCGGCGGTATTTATCATCGCCTTTATTGGCCTGATGTATCCCATTATTCCGAGTGTCATATTTATCGTTGCCGGATTTGTATTGTATGGATTTTTGTTTTCTTTCAGTCCGTATTCTTATATGTTCTGGCTCGTGGAAGCTGTTTTTGCCGCAGTATTATTCGCCGCGGATTATGTGTCTAATTTGCTTGGAGTAAAAAGATTCGGCGGAAGCAAAGCTGCCATATGGGGAAGCACGATCGGTTTATTAATTGGGCCATTCATCATTCCGGTTGCAGGGATCATATTGGGCCCGTTTATCGGGGCTGTTTGTGCAGAACTTATCGTCCACCAAAAGGACGTCAAGTCAGCGTTTAAAATCGGTCTCGGCTCACTCATCGGCTTTTTAACAGGCGTTATTGCAAAGGGCATGATACAGCTGTTGATGATCGGATATTTTTTATGGACGGTTCTATAAGAATGGCGGGCGGATGTTTAATGGGGCGAATTATCGGTTAAAGTGAAATATATCCGCTGAAATGAGCCAAGATGTGAGCTTTTTCATTGCTTACGCAGCATTCTTTTGTTACATTGAATGAAGAAAGGCTCGCTGTGAAGCGGCATTTCAGTACATATATATATTAAAGGAGGAATTATCATGGCTTACGAACTTCCAGAATTACCTTATGCGTACGATGCTTTAGAACCGCATATCGACAAGGAAACTATGACTATTCACCATACGAAACACCACAACACATACGTTACAAATTTAAACAAAGCGGTTGAAGGAAACACTGCTCTTGCTAACAAATCAGTTGAAGAGCTTGTTGCAGATCTTAATTCTGTTCCTGAAAACATCCGCACTGCAGTCCGCAACAACGGCGGCGGACACGCGAACCACAAATTATTCTGGACACTTTTATCTCCAAACGGCGGAGGCGAGCCGACTGGCGCGCTTGCTGATGAGATCAACAGTGTATTTGGAAGCTTTGACAAATTCAAAGAGCAATTCGCAGCTGCGGCAGCTGGACGCTTCGGTTCTGGCTGGGCATGGCTTGTTATGAACAACGGCAAACTTGAAATCACAAGCACGCCAAACCAAGATTCTCCGCTTTCTGAAGGCAAAACGCCTATCTTAGGCCTTGATGTTTGGGAGCATGCATACTACCTTAACTATCAAAACCGCCGTCCTGATTACATTTCAGCATTCTGGAATGTTGTAAACTGGGACGAAGTGGCTCGTCTATATAGCGAAGCAAAATAATGACACTAGCAAGGTCCTCAATAGAGGGCCTTGTTTTTTTATGTCTTCTTTTTACATATCTCGGTTTGAGAGAGACAGACTAAGGGATAGTAAAGGGGAGTCAGTAATGAGCAAACTAAAAAAAGTGATTGGCGATGTAGACGTAAACAAAGGGTTACTTTTTCTATTGACCATTGGCGGGCTTTACTCACTGGGAATTGCCCTGTCCAATACATTTGTTAATGTGTATCTCTGGAAGCAGTCAGGGAAGTTTATTGATTTGGCGATATATAATTTATCCATTGTGACAATGCAGCCGATAACCTTTTATTTGGCTGGACGGTTAGCCAAAAAAATAGACAGGGTGTTCATTTTAAGATTCGGCGTCATTTTTTTAGCTGCCTTTTATTTAAGTGTGCTTTTAGCCGGAGAAACAGCAGCCAGCCGGCTTGTGCTGATTGGCGCAGTGCTCGGAGTGGGCTATGGCTTTTATTGGCTTGCGTTTAACGTGCTGACCTTTGAAATCACAGAGCCGGATACGCGAGACTTTTTCAACGGATTTATGGGCATTCTGTCTTCCTCTGCAGGAATGATCGGTCCGATTGTAGCGGGATTTGTCATCTCAAGGCTTGAAAATAATACGGGTTACACAGTGATTTTCAGCCTCTCTCTCAGTTTGTTTGCATTGGCTGTTGTGATGAGCTTTTTTTTAAAACGAAGAGAATCAAAGGGCCGATTTATGCTTAGCAAAGTGTTTGGAGAGCGCCATAGCAATATGAATTGGCGCAGAATTACAAATGCGCATTTTTTTCAAGGCTTGAGAGAAGGCATTTTCATTTTTTTAATCAGTGTTTTTGTATTTATTGAAACAAATAGCGAACTGGCCCTTGGCACATTCGGCCTTGTCAACTCAGCTGTCTCTTTCTTTGCCTATTACTTTGCGTCCAGGCTGATTAAGAAAAAGGCCAGGAAAAAATCGATTTTGCTGGGCGGTCTTATTCTGTATGGAGCGCTGTTTTTGATTCTGTTTCATATGAGCTTTACGACATTATTGACATACGGCGTTTTTATTGCGATTGGCTATCCTCTTTTGCTCGTGCCATATGTATCACTTACATATGATGTGATAGGCCGGGCGAGACATGCCAGAAAAGCAAGAATCGAATATATCGTGCTGAGGGAATTGTTTTTAAACGCCGGCAGGATCGTCTCCATTTTATCTTTTCTCCTGATCGTGGCCCTTCTGAAGGAGGACGTGGGAATTCCTTTGTCACTCGCGATCTTGGGCATAGGACATCCGCTGATTTATTATTTTGTCAAGGACATCCGTTTTAAGGATAAAGAAGAGGAAAATCAAACGATGGAAGAAGACGGCCAAAAACGGGTCACGGAACCGAATCTTTTAAAAGGCGAAAGATAATTTTTTGTCAAAAAGGGGTTATCTGTAGAAAAAAGTCGAAAAAACCTTTAAAATGAAAATTGGCACTCTTACTTGAGTGTCTTTTCTTTCTGTAAATAGAAAAAGGTGATGTTATGAGGAGAAATCAACCAAAAAAACAAAATCATAAAGAGAAAAAGAAGTCGCTTCCGATCCGGCTGAATATTTTATTCTTAGCTGCCTTCGTTATCTTTACCTGGATCATTGTGGAACTGGGCATCAAGCAGATCGTGCAAGGCGATGACTACAAAAATCAAGCCAATAAGCAGGAACAAAGTGAAGTCAGCTCGGCGGTGCCGCGCGGGAAAATTTATGATCGCAACTTTAATGCCATCGTGACAAATAAGGCTTTAAATGCAATCACATACACCAGATCTAAATCAACCTCGCAAGAGCAGCGGTTAAAGATCGCAAAAAAGCTGTCCGAGATGATTAAAGTCGATACGAAAAAAGTAACAGAACGGGATAAGAAGGATTATTGGATTTTGACTAGGCCAAATGAAGCCAAAAAGCTGATTACCTCTAAAGAAAGACAGCAGGCAGAAGACAAAAAATTATCCGATGACGATTTATATCAGCTTCAGCTGAAACGGATTACCGATAAGCAGATGAATGACCTGACGGATAAAGACATGCAGATCCTCGCCATCAAAAGACAGATGGATTCAGGATACGCATTGACTCCTCAATATATCAAAAATGAAGATGTGTCAGCGAAGGAAATGGCAGTGGTGAGTGAACATTTAGACGAACTGCCGGGTGTGGATGTCACGTCCGATTGGGAACGTGAATATCCGTATAAAAATCTTCTTCGCTCAGTGCTCGGAAGTGTTTCCAGCTCTGATGAAGGCTTGCCGTCCAACTTGCTCGACCATTACCTGTCGCTTGGCTACAGCCGAAATGACAGAGTCGGGAAAAGCTATTTGGAATACCAATACGAAAGCCTTCTGCAAGGACAAAAAGCTAAAGTCGAAAACATCACAGATGCAAACGGCAATGTCACGGGAACAAAAACCGTTTCTGAAGGCAAAGCCGGTAAGGATCTCGTGCTTACAATTGATATTGATTTGCAAAAATCCGTTGAAAAAATCATTGAGAAGAATTTAAAATCAGCTAAAACAAGAGCAAGCACTCAATTGTTAGACCGCGCTTTCGTTGTCATGATGGATCCAAGAAACGGTGAAGTGCTGACAATGGCGGGCAAGCAGATTAAACAAGAAAATGGAACATACAAGTTTGATGATTATGCTTTGGGAAATATGACTTCATCCTATGCCATGGGGTCAGCTGTTAAAGGTGCAACCGTACTAACGGGTCTTCAAACCGGCGCGATTAACTTAAATACGGTTTTTCAAGATGAGCCGTTATATATCGGTCAAGATAAAAATGGCAAAAAATCATGGAAGAATTTAGGTTCGGTTAATATTCAAAGAGCGTTAGAGCAGTCTTCCAACGTATTTATGTTTAAAACTGCGATCGCAATCGGTAAAGGCGAGTATAAACCGCATCAAGCTTTACCAATAGATACTGCGGCCTTTGATACATTCCGTAATCACTTTAGCCAATTTGGATTGGGTGTCAAAACGGGAATTGATCTTCCGAATGAAATGACGGGCTATAAAGGAACAAACAGACTAACAGGATTCTTGCTTGACTATGCGATCGGCCAGTATGATACGTATACACCGCTGGAACTGGCGCAATACGTATCAACGATTGCAAACGGCGGCTATCGCTTGAAGCCTCAGCTTGTAAAAGAAGTCAGGGAACCCAATGCTGAAAAAGGGATTGGGGCAGTTGTCCAATCTGTTCAGCCTGAAGTGCTGAATAAAATTGACATGAAAAGCGAGTACATTAAAGAGGTACAAGCTGGGTTCAGACGAGTGATGACAAAAGGGACAGCAGCCAGCCAATTTGCTTCAGCATCCTATCAGCCTGCCGGCAAAACAGGAACAGCGCAGTCCTTCTATGATGGGCCTGATAAATCAAAAACAGGTACTGGGACTTATAATACGACACTTGTCGCTTATGCCCCGGCTGATAATCCAGAAATAGCGATCTCTGTCGTAGTGCCTTGGGCTTATATAGATTATGGCGCTAAATATACCATTACAAATGATATCGGCAGAGAAGTATTGGATAAATATTTTGAGCTGAAGTCGAAGCAGGACAAAGAAGATACTCAGCAAAAGAATAAAGACAAAATTGAAGAAAACGCAACGTCTTCTAATCACTAAAAGGAACGCTCACATTCTGTGGGCGTTTTTTTTATACAAAAAAACGCATTGATTTACAAAACCTTAACATTCAATACAAACCCTTTTTACACAGAACCTTTACTCTATACGTGTAGGACAAATTACACATTATACGCAGGGGGAATTCAGGAAATGAAAAAAAACAAATGGGTGCTTATGCTTCTGATGGCTGCTTTTATGATGGTCGCAGCTGCATGCGGAAATGCAGGAGAAAGTGAAAAATCAAATAGCGATTCTTCAAAAGGAGAAGAAAAGGCATCAGGATCTTTAACCATTTCTGGTTCATCGGCTATGCAGCCATTAGTACTCGCTGCCGCAGAAAAGTTTATGGAAGAAAACCCTGATGCAGATATACAAGTACAAGCTGGCGGTTCTGGAACAGGGCTTTCTCAAGTTTCTGAAGGAGCTGTTCAGATCGGAAATTCAGACGTTTTTGCTGAAGAAAAAGAAGGAATCGATGCAAAAGCGCTTGTCGATCATCAAGTCGCAGTAGTTGGTATGGCAGCAGCTGTACACCCTGATGCTGGTGTGAAAGACATTTCAAAGGATGAATTGAAAAAAATCTTCACTGGCAAAATCAAAAACTGGAAAGAGCTTGGCGGCAAAGACCAAAAGATCACACTTGTAAACCGTCCTGATTCTTCTGGTACACGTGCTACATTTGTGAAATATGCGCTTGACGGAGAAGAGCCTGCAGAAGGCATTACTGAAGATTCATCTAACACAGTGAAAAAAATCATTGCTGATACTCCTGGAGCGATTGGGTATCTTGCATTCTCATATTTAACAGATGACAAAGTCACAGCACTATCTATTGACGGCGTAAAACCTGAAGCGAAAAATGTTGCGGCTGGCGAGTATCCGATCTGGGCTTACCAGCATTCTTACACAAAAGGTGAAGCGACAGATTTGGCTAAAGAATTTCTTGATTATTTAAAGAGTGAAGACATTCAAAAAAGCATTGTTACTGACCAAGGGTACATCCCGGTTACTGATATGAAAGTGACACGCGATGCCGAAGGGAAGCAAAGCTGATCTTAATAAAAAGAGGAGTGCGGTGACAGCCGTTTCTCCTCTTAACACATTCATAGGAGTGTAAAACAATGATAAACGATAGAGAAAATATGTCTGTGAGCGAGCGTTTAATCAGCTCAAGGCAAAATCGGCAATTGGATGAAGTTCGGGGAAGAATGATTGTGACAGCTTGTGCCCTTATTATGATTGCGGCATCTGTTGCGATCACCATTTTCCTCGGCGTTAAGGGGCTGCAATCTTTTCTGGTAAATGGTGTAAGCCCAATTGAATTCTTAACGAGCCTAAATTGGAACCCTACGGATACGAATCCGAAATATGGAGTGCTGCCATTTATTTTTGGATCATTTGCAGTAACGATTCTTTCTGCACTCATTGCTGCGCCGCTCGGCATTGCAGGTGCGATTTTTATGACGGAAATTGCGCCGAATTGGGGAAAGAAAGTGCTCCAGCCGGTGATTGAGCTTTTAGTCGGCATTCCATCTGTTGTTTATGGATTCATAGGTCTTACAGTGTTAGTGCCGTTTATCGCTCAGTTCAAATCGAGCGGAACAGGGCACAGTTTATTGGCGGGAACGATTGTCCTTTCGATTATGATTCTGCCGACCATCACATCGATCTCAGCTGATGCGATGGCTTCTCTTCCAAAGAGTTTAAGAGAAGGTTCTTACGCGCTTGGTGCGACAAGATGGCAGACGATCAGAAAAGTACTTGTGCCCGCAGCTTTTCCGACATTAATGACGGCTGTTGTGCTTGGTATGGCACGGGCATTCGGAGAAGCTTTGGCTGTTCAGATGGTCATTGGAAATACAAGAGTATTGCCGGAAAGCCTGTTTGACACTGCAGGAACACTGACAACGATCATCACGTTAAATATGGGCCATACCACGTACGGCAGCGTTGAAAACAATACGCTGTGGTCAATGGGGCTGGTGCTTCTGGCGATGTCATTCTTGTTCATCCTGCTTATTCGCTACTTGTCATCTAGGAGGAAAGTGTAATGAACCGCAAAATAACAGATAAACTGGCTACCGGAATGTTTGGTTTGTGCGCAGCCATTATCACAGCCATTCTAGCAGGCTTGTTTTCCTATATTATTATAAACGGTGTTTCCCAGATCAGCTTTGACTTTATTACGACAAAATCAAGCGCCATAGCAGCTGGAGGAGGAATACGCGACCAGCTGTTTAACTCCTTTTATATTTTGTTTATCACGATGCTGATTACAATCCCGCTCGGTGTGGGCGGCGGAGTGTTCATGGCTGAGTACGCGCCTAATAACAAGGTGACTGATTTTATCAGAACATGTATAGAGGTGCTTTCATCACTTCCGTCAATTGTGATTGGGATGTTTGGATTACTGATGTTTGTTAACTTAACAGGCTGGGGATATACGATCATAGGCGGGGCGCTTGCGTTAACTGTTTTTAACCTTCCTGTCATGGTGCGAGTGACAGAAGACGCAATTCGTTCAGTCCCTAAAGATCTGAAGGAAGCCTCTCTCGCTTTAGGTGTATCACGTTGGCATACCGTAAAAACGGTTTTAATTCCGAGTGCAATCCCTTCTATCATTACAGGAGCGATTTTAGCGTCAGGAAGGGTATTCGGAGAAGCTGCGGCATTATTATTTACAGCCGGTCTGACAACACCGCGCCTTAATTTTACAGAATGGAACCCGTTTTCTGAAACATCGCCATTTAATATTTTCAGGCCCGCTGAAACACTTGCCGTTCACATTTGGAACGTAAATACGCAAGGAATCATTCCGGATGCTGAAGCGATTGCCAACGGAGGTTCTGCGGTGCTGGTCATTTCTGTTCTTGTGTTTAATCTCGCAGCGAGATGGCTTGGCACGATGATCTACAAAAAGCTTACGGCAAATTAGAACGGAAAGAGGCGAAAAACATGTCTGAACAAATGGTAAAAGAAAAGCCTGAACGTGCTGTTTTCGTTCCAAAACAGAACCACGTGATCGAAGTGAAAGATCTGTCTATTTTTTACGGAACGAAACAAGCGGTTCACCATGTGAATATGGATATTGAAAAGCATGCGGTCACCGCTTTGATTGGGCCGTCAGGATGCGGAAAGTCTACTTTTTTGAGAAACATTAACCGAATGAATGACTTAATTCCTTCGGCAAGAGCTGAAGGCGAAATCCTTTATGAAGGATTAAATATACTGGGTGGCAATATTAACGTTGTCAGCTTAAGAAGAGAAATCGGAATGGTTTTTCAAAAACCGAATCCTTTTCCGAAATCGATCTATGCGAATATCACACACGCATTGAAATATGCCGGAGAGCGGAATAAAGCTGTTTTAGATGAGATTGTGGAAGAAAGCTTAACAAAAGCAGCGCTCTGGGATGAGGTGAAGGATCGTTTGCATTCGTCTGCACTCTCATTATCAGGAGGCCAGCAGCAGCGTTTATGTATCGCGAGAACGCTTGCGATGAAGCCGGCTGTTCTTCTGCTGGATGAACCAGCTTCAGCGCTAGATCCGATTTCAAATGCAAAAATAGAAGAATTAATAACACAACTGAAAAGGGAATACTCAATTATTATTGTCACGCACAATATGCAGCAGGCGCTGCGGGTTTCTGACCGGACAGCATTCTTTTTAAACGGAGAGCTTGTCGAATACGGACAGACTGAGCAAATTTTTACTAGTCCGAAGCAGCAAAAGACAGAGGATTATATTAACGGGAAATTCGGATAGGAGGGCGGCAATGAGTATTGCTACCAAAGCTGTAATGAAACAGGAAGTCTATCAAGTCAATGGAATGGACTTATGGTATGGACAGCATCATGCCTTGAAAAATATCAATTTGAGCATTTATGAAAACGAGGTCACGGCGATTATCGGGCCGTCAGGATGCGGGAAATCGACCTTCATTAAAACATTGAATTTGATGATTCAAATGACGCCGAATGTAAAGCTTGCAGGGGAGCTTCATTATAATGGCACCAATATTTTAAAGGATAAAGTGGATATCGTCGATTTACGAAAAAATATCGGCATGGTATTCCAAAAAGGAAACCCGTTTCCGCAATCGATCTTTGATAATGTCGCTTACGGACCGAGAGTCCACGGCACTAAAAATAAAAAGAAGCTTCAAGACATTGTGGAAAAGTCATTAAAAGATGTGGCGTTATGGGATGAGGTGAAGGATCGTTTGCATTCATCTGCACTCTCGTTATCAGGAGGCCAGCAGCAGCGTCTTTGTATCGCCAGAGCGCTTGCGACAAATCCTGATATTTTGCTGATGGATGAACCGACATCTGCATTAGATCCAATTTCAACAAGAAAGATTGAAGAACTCATTCTTGAGCTGAAACATCAATATACCATTGTCATCGTTACGCATAACATGCAGCAGGCAGCAAGGGTTTCTGATCAAACAGCTTTTTTCTATATGGGTGAGCTTGTTGAATGTGACAATACCAATCAAATGTTTTCTAATCCGCAGGATCAAAGAACTTTTGATTACATCACAGGGAAGTTTGGATAAAAAAAACAGGCTGACAGTCAGCCTGTTTTTTATCGTGTTAACGTTTTTACGATCTTTTTGAAACTCATGTCTGATTTCACTTTAAATTCGCCTGCGCGAATTTCTTTGTGATACCCGGCATCAATGACATAGTCGTTAAAATCTTGAGCCGAGGAGATAATGCCTTCTTTTTCAAGAATAGCAGATACATCAGCGGTGCTCATGCCGTCTTTAATGTTGAGCTTGTACGTTTTTACTTTGTTTGTTTTCGTTTCTGGGCTGCTGTCGTCGTTCAAGGATTTCTCTTTTGAATCAAGAAGTTTTTGATATTCATCACGGTTAACAGAAACCATTTTTTTAGAATCAAGGTAATTGTTCACGTCTTGTTCGGTTACTGTTTTATGTTCTTTTACAGCGGCCGCCTGGTCTTCGTCTGTCAGATAAAAAACAGCTGCAAGAACGGCTGTCGCTAAAATAATGCCGCCAGCAAATGCCTGAATGCCCCGTTTTGTCATACGAGCACCTTCTCGTTATCTTTGATAATCGTATTGACGTCTTCCACTGATACATGTTCAGCTTTAGCGATCGCCTCAGCGGACATGCCGTTATTATATTTTGAAAGTATTTGTTTAGCGATCTTTTGATTGATATCGCTATGCTTTGATTTGCGGATGACAAGGTTTGTTTCCAGCAATTCTTCCTCAAGCACTGTCATTTTCTTTTTGAGCTTGTAAATTTCCTGCATCGCAGAAAGCTGCAGTGTTTCGAGCTCTTGCTCTACATCTTTCATCGGATCTCTTTGAGAATATGAGAATGCAATTAGCGCTATACTGACGATAAACAACGCAATAATAGCAATTTCCACGTTTCATCACCTTCTATTCTTTTTTTATCCTTCTTTTTTATACCATAAAACCAATCGTTTCTAAAGGTATTCGCAAAAAAAACGAGATTTTGTCGACAAATCTTTCTTTGCTTCCACTCTATGTAATGGTTTAATAGGAACACCGAGTGAACGAGAGGAAAGGAGAATGTCAGCAGTCCATGGATAAATACCCATTTCCCTATAATATACGACATAAGCTTTCTTTTTTTAGGGACACATTCGACATGACCATTCAAAACGCTCATACCTTGACTGTAAGCTGGGCACTCTCAGAAGAAACAATGCAGCTGGCTGAAGCTGTGCTTTTCGAAAGTCCGCAGGATATGATAAAAGAATTGCGCATCGTTCTCAAAAGGAAAGATATCGAAGCTGTCAGAACAATACGCACAGCGTATCATAAAGGGGAGTGGACGCTTGGACAGGCGGCTGGTGATGCTGTTTATCGGGCTGAGTATAGAATCGTTAACTCAATGAATGTCTCTCTCAAACTCGCCGATACAGGGGACATCTATCTTGCGGAAAATGGAGTTAGTAACCTGAACAGCTTTCAGACTCAGAATGCGGATATCAGGTGGGAGAAGCAATTTTCTGCTTATACCTGTTATGGGAAAGGGGAAGAAGAACAATGAACGTTCTCATGCTGGCTCTCGAACATCCTCAAGAGCCGAAAAGCGGGATTGGTGTCCATTTAAACCGACTCATCTCCTATTTAAAACCGTATATCAACATAACCGTTTGCACGCCAAAAAGGCAGATGTTTTCATATGCGCAGTTTGAAGATTTCATAGCTGATGCGAATTTTACAATGATTCAACATGTGTTATCCTGCAATGAACGTGTCGACTTGATTCATGCCCATGACGACATGACAGCCCCTGCCGCACATGATTTGAAACAACGGCTCGGCCTCCCTCTTGCAGTGACGATCCACGGTCTAGAAAGCGAAAGAAAAAAGGTGTGCCAAGAAGCGCCGCATCCATACAGACTGCAGATCGAACGTCTCCTGATAGAAGCTGCTGATGAACTGATTGTATTGAGCTCTTTTATGAAACGCTCGCTTGATAATGTAACTCGTAAAAAAATAACCGTTATTCCAAGCCCTGCATCTATGGAGGAGGAAAAGGGAGAAATTCAGCGAAGCATGATGAAAGGAAGGTTTTTATTTTCATTTGGCAGGTTTGTTCCAGAAAAAGGATTTGCTCAGCTGTTAAAGGTGTTTGCTCTCCTAAGGCGGCGTCAGCCTGACCTTCATTTGGTGCTGGCTGGGGAGGGGCCGTCTCGCTCCTCCTGTGAAAAATTGGCTTCAGCATTGAACTTGGAACGTGTCCTATTCTTGCCTGTTCTGCACAGAAGAGACATCAGAGCGTTTCTGTCTCACTGTGAAATGGCTGTTTTCCCTAGTGTTTATGAGCCGTTTGGACTTGCCGCACAGGAAAGCATGGAACAAGGTGTGCTGACTGCCGTTTCTCCGTCGGGCGGTTTTTGTGACTTTGCCCTTCACGGCAAAACGGCATACACCATTGATTTCACGCGCACGCAGGAAGCGGCTGACCTGCTGGACAGGTTATTAAAAGACCGGGAAAGAGCCCGCCGGATCAAAGAAGCAGGCAGAGAACAAGTACTCAAACAACACCATCCCCGGCTCCTTATGACATCATATTTACAGCTTTATGAGCGTATCATGAATAATTCAGTAATTCATTGAAAAACAGCCTAGCATTCCGTCCATTATAGTGGTATTATATATAAGTCTGAATAAGTAAATGATTTTAGTTTGGAGGGAAAATAATGCGCGTTAATATTACTTTGGCTTGCACTGAATGTGGTGAGCGTAACTATATTTCTAAAAAGAACAAACGCAACAATCCAGACCGCGTTGAATTTAAAAAATATTGCCCGCGTGATAAAAAATCTACGTTACACCGTGAAACAAAATAACAGCCTAGCTGTTTGAGGTGTGAGAAAAAAGCCAGAGCTTTGAAAAAGGTTCTGGCTTTTTTTCTATTCCGAGGGGGATGAGAGATGAAATCACAATTAAGGAAAAAGACGATAGAGGCACTATCTGCTGTATCAAGTGAAGAACTTATTCAAAAAACAGCACGTATGTACAAGCATTTGTTTTCACTGCCGGAGTGGCAAAATGCCAGCACCATTGCCGTCACCATCTCCAGAGAGCTGGAAATACCGACGCGTCCAGTCATTGAGCAGGCTTGGAAAGAAGGAAAACAAGTTTGTATTCCAAAATGCGACCCTGGTACGAAAAAAATGCAATTCCGCACATATCAGACCGATGATCAGCTCGAAACCGTTTACGCCGGACTTCTTGAGCCGATGATTGAAAAAACAAAAGCAGTGAAACCATCACAAATTGACTTGATAATCGTTCCGGGTGTTTGTTTCGATACTGACGGGTTTAGGATCGGCTTTGGCGGCGGCTATTATGACCGTTTTTTAAGCGATTATAAAGGGAAGACAGTCTCTTTGCTCTTGAAGTGCCAGCTGTTTGCGCATGTTCCCCGTCAACCGCATGACATCCCGGTACATAAGCTGATAACAGAAGATCAGATCATTTCTTGTTTTTCATAACTTTCCTGCTCCTTATTCAAGAATAAATAAGAAAGAATGACAAACCCTATTGGCAGGAGGGATATGATGAAAAAACTTTTGATTTATGCCATTTTCGCTTTTTCAGCTGTCATGTTTTATCAAAACCGCTATCGTCTTATGAATACCGTACTAAGCCAGCCGAGAATCAGGCGGTCTTTTATCCATTTCTTTTTAAGAATTCCGTTTATCCGCAATAAATTTATCCAGCAAGCTTTCTGAAATCCCGTGAAAAACGGGATTTTTTGCTTTCAGTAGGCGTTCGGAGCCGCCAGCTGTTATAATGAAAAAAAACCATTGGAGCGGTACACATGTATTTACTGGAGTATACATATTGGAAAATCGCGGCGCACTTTGTGAAAAACGGGTATGGCGTCATACAAGCCGGTGAGTCAGATGAAATATGGCTGGAAGCACCGGACAAGTCCTCTTATGATCTGGTTCGCCTTTATAAACATGATATTGATTTTCGTGAGGAAATGGCGAGGGACATAGAAGAGCAGGCTGAACGAGTAGAACGAATCAGAACGTCAGTGGGCAAACGTCGGATGAAGCTGCTGAATGTATTTTTTTCAGCGGAAGCCCCTGTCGATGACTGGGAAGAGATCGCCGAAAAGCCTTTTGAGATGGGGCCTGTATCAGTTGAGCCGGCGATCGTGAGGGGAACCATGCTTCGTGATGATCTTCAAGCTGTTTTTCCATCATATCGAGCAGAAGAATATACAGAAGCCCGCGCTTCGTTCGAAGATGCGAAAATGGCGAGAGAGCGTTTTCTTTCGCTGATTCTGAAACAAGAAGAACAAAGAAAAAATGAAGCAGCGGTGTTTCAAAACGGAAAACCGTTCTTTACTTATTTATTCATCGCGCTTCAGGTCTTGATGTTTTTCTTGCTTGAAATAAAGGGAGGCAGCACAAATACAGAGACGCTTGTCGCTTTTGGAGCAAAAGAAAACAGCCTGATTGCAGCGGGTGAATGGTGGCGGCTCTTGACGCCGATTGTGCTTCACATTGGCATTGTGCATTTAGCGTTTAATACGCTGGCTTTATGGTCGGTCGGCACAGAGGTTGAGCGGATGTACGGATCGGGCAGATTTCTCCTGATTTATCTGGCGGCAGGCATTACGGGTTCGATCGCAAGCTTTGTGTTCAGCCCGTATCCTTCCGCTGGCGCTTCAGGAGCCATATTCGGATGCTTAGGAGCACTGCTGTATGTAGCTTTGTCAAATCGGAAAATGTTTTTTAGAACCATTGGAACCAATATTATTGTCATTATTATCATCAATTTGGGCTTTGGTTTTGCGGTTTCTCATATTGACAATTCGGGGCATATCGGCGGCTTGATTGGCGGCTTTTTCGCAGCTGCCGCATTAGGATTGCCCCAAGCCGGAGCATTGGGAAGAAGACTATTGTCAGCGGTTTTCTTGGTTGCTTTGGCGGCTGGGTTTTTATATTACGGATTGCATTCGCCTTCCCATCAGGAGTCAGCGCTGATTCAGCAGGCAAACGAGCTGTATCAGGAAGGGAAGTATAAAGAAGTAACGGAATTGCTGAATGGAGAAGCGGAACAAAAAGATGCCTCGGCCGATTTATTGAAAATTCTGGCTGTTTCTGACATTCATATCGGCGAATATGATCAGGCCACTTCCCTGTTGGAAAGAGCAGTGAAAAAAGAACCTAAAGACCATGCCTCTTATTACTACTTAGCCTTGCTGTATGCGGAAAAAAATGAGCTTGGTCAAGCGGAAAAGGCTATCGAGTCGGCTATAAAACTGAAGCCGAAGGAGCAGCGATACAAAGAGATGCAGCAGCATATTGAGAACAATAAAGTATCATAAGGAATGGCATATATGCCAAAGAGGGAGGCTGGCTCATTGTCAGCGTTTTCTTCTTGACTGGCTCATCTATATGAATACGCTTATGATAGTTAAGAATGGTGAGGAAAAATGAATACATTTTATGATGTGCAGCAGCTGTTAAAAACGTTTGGCCACATTGTTTATTTTGGAGACAGAGAGCTTGAAATAGAGTTTATGCTGGATGAATTAAAGGAATTATACATGAACCACATGATTGAGAAGGAGCAGTGGGCCAAAGCGGCATCTGTCCTTCGAAAAGAATTGGAACAAGCAAAACGGAAAAGATTTATGTAAAGGCTAAGGTGATAAAAATGGACGAGATATGGTTTGCAGGCATTGATCTGGGAGGAACAACAATTAAACTAGCTTTGATTAACCAATATGGTGAAATACAGCATAAGTGGGAAGTCCCGACTGATAAAACCGGTGACACCATAACTGTTACAATTGCAAAAACAATCGACAGCAAGCTGGATGAGCTGCAAAAGCCAAAGCATATCATCAAATACATCGGAATGGGCGCACCAGGTCCTGTAGATATGGCGGCAGGAGTCGTTTATGAAACGGTAAATCTCGGATGGAAAAACTACGCTTTAAAGAACCACCTGGAGACAGAGACCGGTATTCCGGCTGTCATAGAAAATGATGCGAATATTGCTGCGCTCGGGGAAATGTGGAAGGGAGCGGGTGACGGCGCAAAAGACGTCATTCTCGTGACGCTTGGCACAGGAGTTGGCGGCGGCATCATTGTAAATGGTGAAATTGTACATGGCATAAATGGCGCAGGCGGGGAAATCGGTCATATTTGCAGCATTCCTGAAGGCGGAGCGCCTTGCAACTGCGGGAAAATGGGCTGTATCGAAACGATAGCGTCGGCAACCGGGATTGTAAGAATTGCAAAAGAGAAAATAGCAAATGCTAAAAAGACGACACGTTTACAAGCTACTGAACACTTGTCAGCGCGAGATGTATTTGAAGCGGCGGGTGAACATGACGAAATTGCCCTTGAAGTCGTTGAGTATGTAGCCAAGCACCTTGGTTTGGTGCTTGGAAATTTGGCAAGCTCGCTTAATCCATCAAAAATCGTTCTTGGCGGCGGTGTTTCGAGAGCCGGTGAAATGCTGAGGTCAAAAGTCGAGAAAACATTCCGCAAATGTGCGTTTCCACGGGCAGCCGAAGCGGCTGATATTTCTATTGCCACACTTGGGAATGATGCCGGCGTCATCGGCGGGGCTTGGATCGCTAAAAACGAATGGCTGAAACACCAAAATTGTTAAACTTGTGTAAATGAAATTGATTTTTTGTTGTGCTCAGGTTAAGATTTAATTTGATGTGTTAATGAGAATGTTAGGAATAGACTGATTTTTGAGCGTGCTGCATAGGAGGTTGAAATGCGAAAAACGTTTTTTTCGAAGATTTCATTTATGCTGATTGCCATTTTATTGATGTGGCTGAAAACGTATGCTGTTTACAAAACCAGTTTTCATATTAAAATCGACAATCTAACGCAGGAATTTATTCTGTTTATCAATCCATTAAGCTTTTTACTGCTCATTTTTGGCTTCAGCCTGTTTTTAAAAGGTAAAATCAGAAATCGTTACATTATTGCGATGAGCTGTCTTGTCACATTTGTATTGCTGGCGAATATGGTTTTTTACCGTTTTTACAATGATTTCTTAACGATCCCTGTTCTTTTTCAAACGAGCAATATGGGTGATCTCGGAAGCAGCATCGGAACACTTCTAGAGCCGACAGACCTCCTATTGGCGGTAGATATTGCAGTTTTAATATGGCTTCACTCCCGGCAAAAAGCTTTTCGATCGGACATTCCCTCCACGAAAAATGAACGTGCGGCATATTTTCTGTTTGTTGCTTCTGTTTATTTCTTCAATTTGGGCTTGTCTGAAGCGGAAAGACCTCAGCTGTTGACACGTTCATTTGACAGGGAAATGCTTGTTAAAAACATCAGTTTGTTTAACTTTCATGTTTACGACGGTGTTCTTCAATCAAAGCAGTCGGCCCAAAGAGCTTTAGCTGACAGCAACAGCCTCACGGAAATTGAAAACTATGTAACCGCTAATGCGAAAGATGCCAACAAAAGCTTATTCGGCGCTGCAAAAGGAAGGAACGTCATTCTTGTATCCTTAGAATCAACGCAAAGCTTTGTGGTTAATGAAAAGGTGAATGGGCAAGAAATTACCCCTTTTCTGAATGACTTTATCAAACAGAGCTACAACTTTAGTAATGTTTACCACCAAACCGGCCAAGGGAAAACATCGGATTCTGAATTTATCGTGGATAATTCACTGTATCCGCTTGGACGAGGCGCCGTGTTTTTTACAAATGCAGGCAACGAATACAGGGCCGCGCCTGAGATTTTGAAAAACAGCGGTTACTATTCAGCTGTCCTTCACGCTAATAATAAAAGCTTTTGGAATCGGGATTTAATGTACGAATCGCTTGGATATGATTCGTTTTTAGATATCAACTCTTACGATGTGACTGACAAAAATTCAGTTGGCTGGGGACTGAAGGATAAAGAATTTTTTGAGCAGTCTTCAGAGCTGATGAAAAATCTGCCTCAGCCGTTTTATTCGAGGCTGATTACACTGACAAACCACTTCCCGTTTGATCTTGATGAAGAGGACAAATTGATTGATGAATATGATTCAAGCAGCAAGACGCTAAATAAATACTTCCCTACTGTACGTTATCAAGATGAGGCGCTGAAACGGTTTATCGATAAGCTGAAAGAAGACGGGTTATACGACAACTCTATTATTGTATTATACGGTGACCATTACGGAATATCGGAAAACCACAATGAAGCGATGGGGCAATTTTTAGGGAAAGAGATTACACCATTTGAAGAAGTGCAGCTCCAAAAGGTGCCGCTTGTCATTCATATTCCCGGCATTACCGATAAAAAGCCGCAAACCATTGAAACAGTGGGCGGACAGATTGATATCAGGCCGACGCTGATGAATCTTTTAGGGATTGAAACGAAAGATCAAATTCAATTTGGAAACGATTTGCTTTCACAGGAAAAACTGGACTTTACCGTACTCCGAGACGGGAGCTTTATCACGGATCAGGTTGTATACACTGACGGTGTTTGTTATGACAAAGAGACCGGTAAGCCGCTAAAAGAGGCAAAACAGTGTGAAGCATTTGCTGATAAAGCGAAACAGGAGCTATCACTTTCTGATGAAATCATCTATGGGGATTTGTTGCGATTTTACGATCAGAAAAGGCTGTACAATTCGTCAAAACGTAAAGAAAAACAAATGCTTGATCAGGCATCGTAATTACAATGTCTCCCCCATCAAAGTGGCGGGAGGCTTTCTTTTTTTAAATACGCTGTCATATAGTAACAAAAAAGGGGGATGATGATGGCGTTTATTACGGTGAAACCTGAGATCAAGCACAATTTGGCCAGAGTGGCGAGAGAGCTGAAGATAGACGAGGAACTGCTGAAAAGTGCAAATCGTTCCGCACAGAAGCACCAATTGTATTGTCCTGGTTATATAATTCAAGAAAATCACGATAAGGAACTTCAAACCATTCAGGAGATCAAGAACTTTTTACAGCCTCGGCAGCTTGATCTTTCTGATAACTGGATCAAACAAGAAAAAATCTATGATGGTGCAGCGGTTGAAAAGGAAGTAAAGAAGATCATTCATGTGTTTCCTTTTGTTTCGTGCAGGGAAATCGGCCGTTCTGTACTTGGCAGACCAATCTGGGAGCTGAAGGCTGGCGGGGAGCATGCGGAAAAAAAGGTTCATATGAACGCCTCATTTCATGCGAATGAATGGATCACCACATCTGTCCTGCTGAAATGGTTTAAGGAATACTGCATGTCATTATGCTGCAACTCGCCTTTCTTTGGTTTTTCTCCTATGAAGCTGTTCAGCAGCACTTCTTTGTCTCTCGTTCCTCTTGTCAATCCGGATGGCGTTGATTTAGTCTTGAATGGATCAGAAGGCATGGGAACCAGAAAAGAGGAGCTCGAACGGCTAAATGGCCATCGCCCGAATTTTAATGAATGGAAGGCAAACATAAACGGGGTTGATTTAAATAAACAATTTCCGTCATTATGGGAAATTGAGAAACACCGCAAGCCGACAGCACCCAGCTACCGCGATTACCCGGGAACCACTCCGCTTACGGAACCGGAATCCACTGCGATGTACCGTCTGGTAACGGAGAATCCGCCTGACAGACTGCTGGCTCTCCATACTCAGGGAGAAGAAATTTATTGGGGTTACAAAGGCCTTGAGCCTGAAGAATCTGCTGCAGTCATAAAGGATTTTGAGAAGGTAAGCGGGAACATTTATAAAGGGATAAGAGATATAGACAGCTATGCGGGGTTTCGCGATTGGTTTATTCACCATTATTTTAAAGAAGGGTATACGGTGGAACTTGGAAAAGGTCAAAACCCTTTGCCGTTTCAGCAGTTATCACATATTTATCACGCGACAAGCGGCATTTTGTGGAGGTCGCTATGTTTTCATGAATAACTGAAAACTTTTTCTTTTTTCTGCCGCAGCAAATATGCGACAATAAAGATGATCGGAGGGGAAGGCTGATGAGATCAGTTTGTTTCATGCTGCTGTCGGCTTTGCTGTTTAGTTTAATGGCATGCGAACCATCTCATCAGCAGCAAAAACAGGCATCGGCGGCAAAAGATGAGGAAAAAGATATTATTCCGCTTTCCGCGGAAAAAGCGGATGGAGCAGAGGGCTGGCTTACGAACAGCACAATTTTATATACCGCGTCCGATCCGACGAAAACAGAGCTTTTTTCGTACAGCATCTTTACCGGCAAAGAGAAAAAGCTTTATCGGACAGATGGACAAATCGTTGATGTTCAAATAAATTCAAGGAAGCAGATGATTCTTCTCCAAATTACGCACAGCCATAAGACAGCAGTGGTATTGCTTAATGCAAAAGGTGAGACGCTTTACCAAAAAGAATATGAAACATATGAGCTCGAGACTGCTTGGAATCAGTATGATCCATATCAAATGATGATTACGGTATTCTCTGAAAACTGGGACTTTCATACATATCAGGTGAATGCCAAAAAAGACGATTCTACCTTAAGTCCGGTACAGGTTCCGTTTATTCATTGGACATCCAAAAGCACATTTGATTATGTAAGAGAGGGAAGAGACGATAAGTCAGGGTCTTTATACTCGTTTGATACGGCCTCGAAAACGGAACAGAAGCTCGGGGATGACGTTCTTTTCTTTGATTCTTTTCATCAAATGAGTTTTACTGTCAAATCAGCTTCCGGACAAAAAGGGACGTATCATTTTACTACGCCGCAATCAAAATCGCCAGTTACAGTGGAATTGCCGCTTCAAACGAAATATACAAGTTTGGCTCCGATGGAATATGATTATGATGAAACAAAAGGCCTGTTTTATACGTTTAAAAGAAGCGGCGACGCATATAAGCTCGCAGCTGTCAATGTGTCATCAGGAAAGGCAAAAGATATGTTCTCTCTGCAGGAAATGGAGCCGATTCAAATTTCTCCGAATGGAAAATATGCGTTATACGGCTTTCATTTTGAGCAGATCATTTCATTAAAATCACATAAAATGAAGCAACTCATTATTGATCAAAAGGAGATGGAATAACAATGGCTATCGCAGATGTAACCATTATCCCAATCGGAACGGAAACACCTAGTGTGAGTGCTTACGTGGCCGATGTGCAAAAGATTTTAGAAGGATATCAAGCAAAAGGGAAAATCAAATATCAGCTGACACCGATGAATACGCTGATCGAGGGAGAACTTAGTGACCTTTTCACAGTCATTCAGGAAATTCACGAAGCCCCATTTCAAAAAGGGCTGCACAGAGTGGCGACAAACATCCGAATTGATGACAGGCGTGACAAAAAAACAACGCTTGAAAGCAAAATAGAAAGTGTCAATAAACATTTACAGCAATAAAAACAAACCTGTATCCGATTGGATACAGGTTTTAATGTGCTGTTGGATAGCCGCTGTTTATCACGGTCATCACGGTAAACCAACCAAAGACAAATAAGGTGGCTCCGGCCAATAAAAAACCAAGTATGTTTTTATTTTTAACAGAACGCAAGACTCCCCATAAAGCGAAAAGAGTGACAAGGCCGAAAATCACGACTAGTAACATTACGCAGCCCCCTTTTACATTGAAAAACCTGCAATTCTTTCCATTTTTATTCTACCTGTTTTTTATAGGTTTGTCGATAGCGTTTTCATTGCGATTGTTTGAATCTTTTTTCAAAAACCCTCATAATAGGAGCATAAAAAGAAAGAGGTGATGATAGTGAAATGGAGACGAATGCCAGTTGGGCCGATTCAAGCGAACGCATATTTTCTCATCAATGATGATCAATGCCTGATTTTTGATCCGGGCGGCGAAGGAAATAAAATCAATCAATACATAAAAGAAAAAGGGCTGACGCCTTTAGCCATTTTGCTTACACATGCCCATTTTGACCATATTGGGGCGCTTGATGAAGTGAGAGAAAAGTGGAATATTCCTGTATATCTGCATCAAAATGAGAAGAATTGGCTTACGGATGCCTCTTTAAACGGCTCCGGCATGCTGCGGGGAATAGAAGTCACAGCTAAACCTGCAGATCATTTCATTGAAGGGGACGGTGAGCTGAACATCGGGCCGTTTCATTTGGAAACATTATTTACACCGGGACACTCACCAGGCAGTGTTTCTTACTATGCGAAGGATGCTGACTTGGTGATCTCCGGAGATGTCCTGTTTCAAGGCGGGATAGGGCGTACGGATTTAATAGGAGGCGATCAAGAGACGCTGCTGACGTCCATTCATGAAAAACTGCTTACGCTGCCGGAGCACACGCTGGTGTTAAGCGGTCATGGCCCTGAAACAGACGTGCAGACTGAGCAGGATCAAAATCCGTTTTTAAATGGATTTTCATTGTAAAAAAGAGACAAACCGATAAGGTTTGTCTCTTTGCATTTAATGGCCTCCTCCGCCGGGCACCATAATAAAAATCGAGTAATATGTAAAGCCGGCAAAGAAAATCGTTAAATAAGCACCAAAAATATAGATATACATGCGTTCAGTTAAGTTCAGATACGATAGAAATACAAATAAGATCGTCTGTCCAAAAAATAATAGGGAAGCATCTTTCATATCACCCAAATAAAACATGACTGCAAAAATTCCCGTCCAAAATCCTAACACCCGGAACATGCGATTCATTTTTATCCCCTCCCGAATCCCTCTGACTGTTATTATAATAGATCACACCTAGAAATGTAAACATTTTCATTATTGTTATACAAATGGAATTTGTTCCTTTGATTGTGTTTTCTATTATATGAATGGTTTTTAAAAAATAATTCAAAAAAAAGTTCTTTTAATGGTTTAAATAAAAAATGATCCGGGTAGTTATTCTACAAAGAGATGGTTAACTGAGGAGGAAAAAGAAATGGAACAAATCATTTTTTACTCATATCCAAGCTGCACGTCATGCCGAAAAACAAAACATTGGCTTAAAGCACATCAAGTCGAATTTAATGAACGGCACTTATTCAGAGAAACACCGACAGTAGAAGAATTAAAGTACATTTTATCGTTAACGACAGAAGGTATTGATGAAATTTTAGCGACAAGAAGCCAGACCTTCAAAAATTTAAATCTAAACATCGAAGAGATGACCGTAAATGAGGTGCTGGAACTTTTAATCGAGAAGCCGAAGCTTTTGCGACGTCCGATTCTTGTAGACAACAAAAAGCTGGTGATCGGGTATAATCCGGGAGAACTGTTGAAGTTATCGAAGAAGAAAACGGTTCATCAATCTGCATGATGAAAAACCGAAGATCCGCTGATTTATTTGAATCAGCTTATCTTCGGTTTTTCACCTGTTCAGAAACTGGGCTAGCTGGATTCGAACCAACGATCACGGAGTCAAAGTCCATTGCCTTACCGCTTGGCTATAGCCCATCGAATGTAAACATAGTATGTGTAGAGAAAGACGCATTATACATATGAAACATCATTTTTCAAAAAAAAACAGGAGGTAGCTCATTAAGATGATAGCTCTTGATCAGCATGTAACAGAGCACAAAGAAGATATTATCAAACAATGGCTGGAAACTTGCGCATCAAAAGGAAGTTGGCTGCAGTCCGCTAAGGATCAAAAAAAGTTAGAACAAAAGTTAAAAGACCAGCATGAATCATTAGTGACCATCGTGGCGAAATCCCTTAGAAAAGAAGACGTAAAGGATGAGCTCAATCGATGGTCTCTTCAATGCGCCAGAGACCGAGTTGTTCATGAAGTAAGTGTAACAGAAAGTGTCGGCCAGTTTAACGCCTTCAGGCACATCATGTTTGAATGGATCCAGACGTTCAGCGAAGCCTTTTCTCAAGAAATCGGTATTCAGGATATTTATGAGTGGAGCCGGATCTTGAATCAAACCATTGATGAGATCATCGAAGTGTTTACTGGAGAATATTCACAAGTTACAATGATACAATTAAACGCGCAAAAAGAAATGATTAATGAATTGAGTGCGCCGATAATGCCGATCTCTGACGGGATAGGGATTCTTCCGCTTGTCGGTGAAATTGATACGTACAGAGCGAGGACGATTTTGGAGTCGGTGCTGCAGCAATGCTCAGCGTTAAAACTTTCCTATTTATTTTTAGATATTTCGGGCGTTCCCATCGTTGATACAATGGTGGCTTATCAAATTTTCAAAGTGATTGACAGCACCAAACTGCTCGGAATTGAGACGATTATTTCAGGAATCAGGCCGGAGATTGCCCAGACTGTGGTAAAGCTTGGTCTTGATTTTTCGAATGTGAAAACCGAGCAAAGTCTTGCTAAAGCCCTGGCGAATAAAGGATTTAAAATAGAAGAATCATGATGTCCTGAACCATCATGATCATGTTCATTCTGGAAAAAGCTGAACAGCCTCCCTTGGGCTATTCAGCTTTTTTAACTTCTATAAATAAAATGTGATGGTTGTCGATGTCTTTCACCTTAAAAGTGTAGCCATCATATTCAATCACACTTTCAGCCTCGGCGTCTATATTTCGGGTCAGAAACCAGCCGCCCAACGTGTCCACTTCTGCTTCTGATAAATCTGTTCCAAGCAGGTTGTTTACATCGCTGATTAATAATTTTGCATTTAATAAATAGTGATTCTTTCCGAGCTCGCGGATATGAGGCACCTCATCCGCGTCAAATTCATCGCGAATTTCTCCTACAATTTCTTCGATTATGTCCTCGACAGTGACCAAACCGGAAGTCCCGCCGTACTCATCAATAAGAATCGCCATATGGGTGCGTTCCTTTTGCATTTTCAGCAGTAATTTATAAACCGGAATTGTCTCAATAACATGGATAACGGGCTGAATGAAAGGTTCAATTTGCTGCTTGTTGAGTGAAAAATTTGCCGTCAGCATTGTAAACAGCACTTCTTTCATATTG